>NZ_CP136051.1:957000-1276000 GCF_032999765.1 Imperialibacter roseus
GCTGGTCGTAAAAGAACTCATCTTTAATCTCCCCGCCATTATCATAGTGGTTGCTCTTGGTGGTGGTATTTTTTACCAGTCCATTGAGTCGGTGCTCGAGACGAACGAAGATGAGGTGCTGAAAATAAGAAAGCAGTATATCATTGACCTGCTGGACAACTACAAAGGAGAGAGTCCATTTATTGAACATGCATTTGCCGACATTTACGAAATAGAAGAAGAGGACGCTTTGCACCTGCCTGTAACGGATGTCTTCTCTGATACAATTATTAATAATCCTAAGCTTGACGAATCCATACTGTATCGCCAACTGCGGTTTCAGTACAGCACAAATGGCAGGAACTACATGGTGTGGGCACGCACAGCAGAGGTTGATAACGACGAGGTACTCCAGTCGGTCATCACTACCATCGTTATTACTTGCCTTTTAATGGCCGTGGTGATCTCCTTTCTTAATGTTTACTTCTTTCGGAAGATATGGATGCCTTTCCATGGAATACTCAGTAATCTGACCCGGTTTAACCTCGATGGCTCAAGTGAATACGTGAGTGCGCCAAGCAGCGTGAAAGAGTTTCAGATGCTTGACGCCACCCTTCGTGAAATAACAAGCCGACTTCAGAGTGAGTACGACGAGTTGAAGGATTTCACCTCCTACCTTACCCACGAACTGCAAACACCCCTTGCGGTGGTCAATGGAAAGATCGACCTGCTCATTCAGGACCAGAGCCTGAGCGAAGACCAACTAAGGAGCCTGGTGGCTATTCGTAATACTATTCTAAGTATCAGCGAGTTTGAGAAAACCCTCATTTTCCTGAAAAGAATAGAGCTGGGGCAGTTTAATCAAATGGGTCATATCGACTTTTCAGCCACGCTGACCTCGAAACTTGAGCAAACCGAGGAGCTGATCAAGCTGAAGAAGATTAGCCTGAAGGCCGACATTGTGCCGAACGTGATGCTGGATATCCATCCGCAACTAATAGACACGCTGCTGAACAACATCATTTCGAACAGTATTCGTCACAACATCAAGAATGGCTTTATTGAGGTGAAACTGACCCCGAGGGAGTTAAAAGTTACTAACAGCACCCGTGAGGTCGGTGAGTTGTCTCATGAGGGTGCCGATTTTATTTCTATCAGGGGGCTGGGAGTAGGAGCATCCATTATCAAAGCCATTTGCAACAGGCATCAGCTCAATTTTAAGGTCGTTCAGGAAGACAATGCCTACAGCCTGGTCATTGGCCTTCACCCGGGCTAGAGCAAGAATTTTCCGGTCGGGCATGAAATAGAAAAAGCCATCCGTTTTGGACAGCTTTCTCTTGTCTGCTTTCAAATTAGTTTTATTCTGATCTCAGCGACTTCACCGGGTTCACGCTGGCGGCTGTGAACGACTGATAGCCAACGGTTAACCAGCCAATGACTACAGCAGTGAGGGCTGCGAGGAGGAATGTCCACACGCTGATGTCGATGCGGTAGGCAAAATTATCCAGCCACTTGTCCATGCCCCACCATGCGGCTGGCACTGCCACAAGCACGGCAATCAGGATAAGTTTCGTAAAGTCCCTGCTCAGCAGCAGCACGATATTGAAGATGGAAGCGCCCATCACTTTACGTACGCCAATCTCCTTCCGTTTTTGACCTGCCGTGTAAGCTGCCAGACCAAAAAGTCCGATACATGCGATCATGATGGCCAGCGATGTGAAAATGGTAAACATATCGCCACTGGTTTTCTCTGCGTCATAGAAGCGCTTCAGGTTTTCGTCGAGATAGTAGTAGCGCAGCGGTGTGTCTTTCGTAAACTGGTTCCATGTTGCTTCCACACCGGCCAAAGAAGCCTTTAGCTCGGAAGGATCAACCTTTACCACCATTTTGTTAATGAAAGTATTGGGGGAGTTAACGTGAATAATGGCCACAGGCTCCAGCCCAACATGCAACGACTGAAAATGGAAGTCATTGACGACTCCGATAATGGTATAGGTAATATCGGTGTCGCCGCCGTTATTCACATTGATTATTTTCTTGCCTATGGGGTCTTCCAATCCAAGCTTGGCTACGGTGGAGGCCGCTAGTATCATAGATAGTGAATCGTTGAAGCTCTTCGAGAACAGTCGCCCTTCCAAAAGCTCGATCTGCATTGTTTCGAAGAAGCTCTCATCTACCGAAAGTCCTCTCGCTACCATGCTTTCTTTTTCGCCACTACCGGGCACTCTCACTATGAACCCGGGCATTACGTCGCCTGGCATAGCCGAGGTGTAGGTGGCATTTTTCACTCCAGGCACCTTTTTGATCTCGTTCTCAAAGGTTTCGTAGCGGCTTCTGATTTGAAACACATCGGCATCGGGGTTCTGAAAATTGTCTCTGTTGACATTGAATGCACTTTCAATCACTACCACATGATCTTTTTCAAAGCCCAGAGACTTATTGAGCATGAAACTCATTTGGTTGAAGATGATCATGGTGCAGGAAATCAAGCCGATGGAGATAGCAAACTGGAAAACGACGAGGCCGTTGCGAAGAAAAACGCCATACTTTGATGTTTGCATCTTCCCTTTGAGCACTGCTGCGGGTTGAAAGGAAGACAACACAAAGGCAGGGTACACACCAGCGAGGAAGCCAATGCAGAAAATGACCAAAACGATCACTGTAATGGTTGCGGGTGCCAGCAGGAAATTTAATGTGAGTGCCCTGTGCGATACATCGGCAAAGAAAGGCAGGATAAATATCAGCGCTACCATGGCAAGCACAAAGCTGATCAAGGTAAGCAGAATCGATTCGGTAATAAACTGGCCTATCAGCTGATTTCTTACCGATCCAAGCACTTTTCTAATCCCCACTTCCTTTGCTCTCTCGGTGGAGCGGGCAGTGGATAGGTTCATGAAGTTGATGCAGGCAATAAGCAGGATGAAAATGGCCGCTGAAATGAAAATATATACGTAAGTGATATTGCCGTTGGCCTTTATTTCTCCTTCAAGGTTAGAATGGAGGTAAATATCCTTCAATGGTTGAAGTGTGTAGATGTAACCATTGCCCGCAGCGATGTATTCGTCGTAAGAAATGCCATTGCGCTGCTGAATGGGCCCGGCAGCGTATTTTTTCACAAACTCAGGAAACTGTTTTTCGAGGGTGGCCGGATTGGCGCCTGGTTGTAGCTTGAGGTAGGTAAGCACATCAAAGCCGATCCAATTGGGCTGTGCAATGAACGGGAAGGTGCTCATCGACCCGATGAAGTCAAATGCCATGTGGGAGTTGCCCGGGTAGTCTTTGGCCACGGCCCTCACAATAAAATTACCTTGTCCGGTTTCCATGCTTTTGCCCATAGGCGACTCATCCCCAAAGTATTTTTTGGCCATGGATTCGGTAATGAGCAGACTGTTGGGCTCTTTCAGGGCAGTTTCGGCGTCGCCTTCAATCAACGGAATCTCCAACACCTCAAACAGCGTGCTGTCTGCGAAAAGTATATTTTCTTCATAAAAGTAGTTGTCGTTGTAACGCACCACAATGGGAGCAAACGCCTTTAGCAGGTTAGCAGATTGGATCACTTCAGGGAAATCCTCTTTTAGCTGAGGGCCAATGGAGTGGGGAATGAAGGCGTAGTTCACCTCTCTTTCGGGGTATACTCTTTTGAGGGCGATCCTGTACACATCGTCTTTCTGAAAATTATCGAAGGAGAGTTCGTATTGTACAAAAATGACAATGAGCAGGCAGACAGTGATGCCTACCGCCAGGCCGAAGATGTTCACCAGCGAGTAGCCAACCTTCTTGAGGAGGCTCCTGTAAGCGATAATGATGTAATTCTTAAGCATAGTCCAATTATTAAATTGAGTTTGATTGTATTTGTTGTTCTTTTTTTTCCAGGCAAAGGGCTGACAAAACTTGAGCACATGCCACACATACTGCAGCGAGGCCAGTCTGCTGTTTTTTTCACCGGCCGTCTCTTCAAATATTTCCTTGATGTCTCCTTCTATTTCTTCCGCCAGCTCCTCCCGGCAATACCAACGCAAGAAGCCAGTGGCCCAGGCCGGCGGCTCAGGTCTTTTATTCTCTCTGTTGTCCTTTTTTATCAGGGTAGGCATTGTTCAAATTTTACATCCCCTCAATTGAGAGCTGAGGAATTTCCGTCCAGTAGCTTTCTCTTAGCTCCTTGGCCTGCTCCAGCGACTTGATGCCGAAGGCTGTTACTTTAAAAATACGCTTTCGTTTACCGCCTCGTTCGGGAGTGGCCTCGCCAAAAGCGGACTCCACAAAGCCTTTCGAATCAAGACGATTCAGCGCACTGTGTATCGCACTGATGGCCACACTTCTGCCAGCTTTTTTCCTGATCTCTTTTTGTATGGCAACTCCGTAGGCTTCTTCATTGAGCAAAGCAACCGTGAGCAATATCAATTCTTCAAATTCTCCAAGATGTGTTCCCTTCATGATCGGTAGTGTATTGACTTAAAAGACGTTGTAACTCCGTTTATGTCCTCTTTTTACGGTGTTGGCACCCTGAGGTTTTGTTATTTTTCATATATGTAGAAAATATAAGAAAAATTCACCAAACAGGCACCTTTCGTGCTGGCATTTAGCCACAAATCGATTTGCTGATTGCCGCAGTATCTGTAAGACAGGTATGAGGAAAATCATAGAAGCCTGCTGTTCTAAATCATTTCAGGGGCAAGGTTTTGGTGCGACTTTCGGGTATAACATTAACGCAAGGAGGTAGCTATGACACTCGTCAAAAGAAATGGCAGCCTGCCAATGATAGACTCGCTGCTGACTGATCTGTGGGACACAGAGAAATTCTTTGGGGATGATTTCCTGCAAAGACCGTTGTTGCCCGCCGTGAACATCAAGGAAACCGAAAAAGGCTATGAAATAGAAATGGCTGCACCCGGTTTCAAAAAAGATGATTTCAGGGTTTCCATTGAAAAGGGAATGCTGACAGTGACATCTGAACGTAAGGAAGAGAATGAAGAGAAAAAACCCAACTACACCAGAAGAGAGTTTTTTCAAACCAACTTCAAGCGATCCTTTTCCTTGCCTGAGGATGTAAACGAAGAAAAAGTACACGCTGAGTACAAAAATGGAGTCCTGCAACTCCAGCTCAACAAAATGGCTGAGCCAGCGAAACCGGTGAGGAAAGTGCTGGTTGAGTAATAATTTTTTTGGGATGATGGTTGTGAGCAGTCCCGTCTTTGTGACGGGATTGCTTTTTTTTATTCCATTGGCTAAGCACCGTTAGCCAGGCGCAGAGTATGGATCAAGCGGAAAATCTGGGGAGTAAGACGCTTAAATAACGCTGTAACATTTGGCGAATGATAGACAATAAAGAAGCAAAACTGGTTCAATGCGTCTCGCCCGGCCGGGTTAGGCTTGGATCTTTTGCTTCTTTATGTAATGACATAATGCTCTTGTCAAAAGAATTAATCCCCAGAAATATTGCTTGATCCCAGAGTATATTTTTTGTGCTACCTTGTAATGTGCAAGTGCTAATTTTCATCATAGGTCTTTTTGGGGCCGACCACGGTCTCTACGTGTCGGTAACCAACGTGACGTATTCAGGCAACGATACCTGGGAGGTAAGCTGCAGGCTTTTTAATACTGACCTGGAGGATGCTATCAGAGATTTTTCAGGAGAAAGTGTTTCGCTGCGAACTGATGGCGACATCAAAAAATCGGAGGCGCTTGTTGCCAGCTACATCAAAGCAAAGATGCATTTCATCACTCAGCAGGGAAACGAGCTTGCACTGAAATGGGTAAGCGGTAGTGCAGAAAATGATACTGTTTGGTCGTACTTCATTGTAGAGGGGACGTCGATTGACGTGGTGGAAAATGCCCTATTGGTCGAGCTATTCAGTGATCAGGAAAACGTGGTTGCCATCGAAAGGGACGGAGAAAAGCGATACCTCCGGTTCAATGCCGGCGTCAAACGGCTTCAGCTTGAATAGCTCTGCTATTTCCCGCCTTTGAACAAATCAAGCAGGCCAGTGCTGGTTACCTTCACGCCCGTTGCTATCGATGTTTCGATGGCTGGGTAGTAAAATGGAGAATGAAGGCCGGGCAATGACATTTCACCCTTTGCCACTTTCGCTGTTCTTTCAGGAGGCACCGTGCCCAGCCAAAACAAAGTTGTAGGCACCTTGTGTGTGGTTTTTCCATACCTCGAAAAGTCCTCGGCCACCATTTGTGGTTCGGCCTCCACCACGTTGCCAATGCCAATGGCCTTAACAGCGGAGGCTAACAGCCGATCTACTAAAGCTTCATTGTTGAAGTTGGCTGGGGTGAAAGTCTCGGGGATGATTACCTCTGGGTATTTGTCTTCAGGAAGTCCGGCTGAGATCGCCACCCCCCTGGCTATTTCTTTGATTCTCTGGTGAATTTTCAACCTTACTTCTTCGGTGAAAGTTCTTACGGTGAGTTCCAGGGTCACTTCGTCGGGTATAATATTGTATTTGGTGCCGCCCTTAATCACTCCCACCGACACAACGGCGTTGTCGAGCGGGTTCAGGTTTCTGCTCACAATTGTCTGGAGCTCCATGACCAGCATGGATGCCATCACCACCGGGTCAATCGACATGTGGGGGGAAGCCCCGTGGGCACCCTGACCAAATACTTTGATGCTGATGGCCTCTGCGTTGGCCATGGTATAGCCTTTGCCAAAGCCAACTTTACCTGTCGGTATAGTGGGGCTACAGTGAAGCCCTACTCCGTAATCCGGCACCGGAAACTTCTCATACAATCCCGCCTCCAGCATGAGCTTGGCACCTGCACCAATTTCTTCAGCAGGCTGCCCGATCATCACCAGCGTTCCTTTCCATTGACTTTTCATGTCCACCATCGCTTTGGCTGTGCCAAGCCACACGGTCATGTGCATATCGTGTCCGCAGGAGTGCATAGTGCTCACCTGTCCTCCGGTGCCATCAGCTACAACCACCTGACTGGCGTAGTCAAGGCCGGTTTTTTCGACCATGGGCAAAGCATCCATATCGGTGCGATACAACACTGTAGGGCCTTTACCGTTTTTCAACACCCCCACCACACCGTAGCCACCCATGTTTTCTGTCACTTCAAAGCCAAGCTTACGGAGCTCAGCAGCCAGCGTTTTTGAGGTTTCCTTTTCAGCCAGCGAGAGCTCGGGGCTTTGGTGTCTGTCCAGATAAAATGCTTTAAGCTCAGCCATATGATCAGCGACAAAGGCATCGAGCGCCTGACTGCCGGGGCCTGAAGCAAGCAGGGAAGAAGTTATGAACAGAGAAGTGAGGAAAAGAGAAGCTTTGCGCATTGGTGGGTCATTAATGAAACAGTAAAGTACTTCATGAATGGCGGATTCTCAAGTCCAATTTGATAATCGGGGGGTGAAAAAAAGAAGGCCGCCCATGGCAGCCTTCTCATTAAATATAACTGACTAAAACATTCCCCAACTCAATTGTTTACTTTAACTACTTTCACATCAACCCAGTAGTCCGACTCCTGTACTTCTTCAATGCTGGTTCCCGGGTAAGGGAATACATTCACTAATGTTACCTCGTAGCCCAACACAACGGCCGATGTCTTTGGCTCCTGTGGGTTGGTAGTCAGAGTGAAAGTCTCCGTTTTTGAGCCAACCTGGGCCTGCATTTCAACAGTTACCATACCCTGCCATATGCACATGGCATTGGCCGGACACCTTGAATCTTCTACAAGCTTCTTGAAAGTGAGTTGCTCACCAGCGGCGGAAGTAATGGTTTCTCCCAGCTTAATCGCCAGTGTGTCGGAAACAGTTTCTGTTCCTTCCAGGGCTGAATTGATCTCTTCCTTTCCGCAACTCATGCCTACGCAGACGATGGCGACAAATACGCCAATAATTCCCAATGCCTTCTTCATATCAAAAAATGTTTCCTAAAGGACAGCCGAATCAAAGAATAGGTTGGAGACACGAAAAGAAAATTACGCTACTTTTTCAGGGTAAGGATGGAGAACTCATTCTCGTAGTTTTTGTAAATTTTGTACAGGCCTTGCGATTCATAAAAAACGATGGCCACCTCGTTCATGGTTTCTGCAGGCCTGAAATTTACAAGATTTCCTTTTTCGTCATACAGATAGCTGAAGGCCTGCACAGGATCGTTGACAATGAAAAGCTTGCGTCCTCCGCCAAAGTCGTAGAACTGCGAGCTTGCAATTCCACTTGACATATAGTCTTTTTCAAAGAGCACTTTGCCAGCCTGGTCTACGATGGCAATTCTGTTGGCATCCTGCCTGGTAAAAATGTAGCCGTTGCCTGAAGCTTCAGGTACCAGCTTAAATTTTGACTGAGCCGATGGCCGGTAGAGCTGCTCCCTTTGCAGCACTTTGCCAGCGAGATTGATCTGAATAATTGACCCATCATCGGTAATCGTCGTTAGTTTACTATTCGCATTCGTTGAGCCCGCCTCAGCAAATACCGGATTGTTTACCGGAGCTTTGAAGTCTACCGGGAAGCCCGCCACGGGTTGTGCCCGCCGGTTGAATACACGCATGATGCCATTGCTTTGCAGGGCCACGAGAAAATCCTGTCCTCTCACCCTGATATGCAGAGGGGAGGAGGCAAGTGGGTGCTTGATTTCCTTTGGGTTCCATCCCTCCAGCACTTTGCCATCTTTGTCCGATATGTACAAATCACCCCGGGTGTCAGCAAAGAAATAGCGATAATTTTTGCTCTTGTCATAGTCCACCAGGTTGAAATAAGCGATTTCTGTTTTGCCCTTAAACTCTACTGGAAAGCCAGGAAGATACTCGCCTGTTCGGTCGATGGCATAAATGTATTTGGGGGTGGAAAACAGGTATTGCAGCTTGCCGTTTTTGTAGTAGTCGATCTGAAAGACCGGACTGATGATTTTCCCTTTGATGGAGTCGAGCCATAAAACTTCCTGATTGGCAGATAGCAGGTAAATCATCTGGGTGGAATCCTGAACCAGCGTTTCCAGCGTTTTGTCGTTGTGGTTGCGAACCACAAACGGCTTTGAGATGAGCGGCTGCGCAAAAGTTACGGCGTTGTCGGCCAGCAGCGGTTTTTGCGCTCCTTTTTGTGCTGACTTTTCCGTTTGCTGCAGCATGATGCTGGTGTAGAATTTGTCTTCGATAAAAGACCACTGTATGGCCATCAGGTCAATCGACTGAAGGGTGGACGAAGCATCCGTAAACTGCTGCTTCCAGGCATCGTCCAGGTTTTGTTGCCACAGATTCCAGGCCCTGGGTGTGTGAACGAACACACTGAAATTGGCTTCCCTCAACGTGTTATCCAGAAACGAATTGATTTGCACTGACTTTCCCCAAGTATTTTCGTTGGTTATATCGTCGATCACGGTTTTCAGTATTTGCACTGAAGCCGCCCC
The DNA here is from genome assembly GCF_032999765.1 of Imperialibacter roseus. Taxonomy (GTDB): domain Bacteria; phylum Bacteroidota; class Bacteroidia; order Cytophagales; family Cyclobacteriaceae; genus Imperialibacter; species Imperialibacter roseus. The sequence goes on from NZ_CP136051.1 coordinate 966,327, forward strand.
AATCAGGTAGTTGCGGTAGCCGGTATAGTACAGCGACGAAAATCCACTAAATGGTTCTCCAAATAACTGATAAGGAAATTCGTCAATTTCAAGCTGCCCAATGGTGAAGTCGGCATATTCTTCGTAGTAGAGTGTGTCTCCCTGTGACTTGTTGATTCTCTCTGAAAGTTCTTTGAACTGCTGAAGGCTTTCCGGTAAATCCTCCATCTCCATGTAAACTACTTTGTCAGGATCATGGCCTAAAGAAGATTCCTGCAACGAAACGCCTATATGGCCACCAATACTCTCAAAAAAGGAGGCAATATCAATGTCCTGATCTTTCAATGTGGTGCTTCTCAAATCGACTAACTCAGGCTCGTTTGTTTGCCAATAGGGTAACATCTGAGTGTTCCAACGCTCGGCAGACTCAAAAGTGAGGTTAAAATAAACAGCGGTTCGGTTGCTCACTACCTCTTCCATTTTTAGCGACTGCGCCGGGTTGTTGATAAACCCACTGAAATAGCCTGAATAGTCTTGTGGTATCAAGGTAAAGCCATTCATTAGCAGCTGTGGCTCGGTCACTTTTACATCGAGAAAAGACGAAGAACCAAGGGTTGAAATAGCCTTCAGGTTCAATAATTTTTCATCCAGGAACGTGTCGCCCAGCCTGTCAAGCTTGTCAGTGTTGATGTATAAATTGCCTTGATCATTTTGCAACCTCGAAAGGGTGAGAAGACCAATGTTTTTATCAAAAAAACCTAAGCCTGCAGTTTCAATATTTCTGACGGCATCCTCCACGAGAAAGGGGGTGAAGCTCCCTATGAAGAAATTTTTGTAGTAAATGAAGGTGAACAGATCCTTTGTTTTTTGAGACCTTAGCTCGCTAATGGTGTAGCCCTGGTACGTTCTGTTGGAAATGGTGTATCCATTTTTCTCTGAAAAGTAGGCCAGAATGTCGTCCATTTTTCCCCGGCTGTCCAGCGTGGGCAGGTCAACCAGAAGAAGGAAGTCGAGCGATTGGCTGCCGACACTGTGCAGGCTGGCCAGGAAAGTCTTGTCGTTGAAAAGCGTGGCTGTTTGCTCATTTCCTCCCAAAATCGTGTCAAGCTTTGAAAGCATTTGACCAGGACGCTTGAATGCAGCAATAGACTGGAGCCCTTTGCCAATATTCGAAGAAGTAAATGCTGCCCAGGCATTCATGGGCGAGGTCGACTCGTAGACGGCCAGCGCATTGTCAGGAACCAACGTCCACAGAGAAATATTACCTCTTTCGAAATAGGTTTTGTAGGCAACAAAAGCCCCTCCACCAATTACCAGAATAATTATAAAAATAATGAACCTCTTCAATGGAAAGTTGGGTCTACAGCATCAAATTCAATAACGAAAGTTAAGCAACAAATTGCTTCGAGTACACTTTGCTTCTACAAACGGAAACCTAATTCTTTTTGGAGCCTTCATACATATCGTAGGCCACCAGCCTCGAATCGATCTTCGCATTGAAGAACGGCCATTTGGCTGACGAGCGAAGCCCCACCTTTTTAATCAGATTGAGGTTGCCTGTGAATATAAAGCCACGTTTTCCCTGACAGCGCTGCTTGAAAAAGTCGCCAATACCTTTGTAAACAGCTTCAAGCTCCGATTCTTCTCCCATGCGTTCCCCATATTCAGGATTGAGGATAATGATGCCTTCACCATCTGGAAGGGTAGTATTTTCGTAGGGGCAAAGCTCCCATTTGATCATAGAAGCCACACCAGCTTCTGCGGCATTGGTACGGGCCGCTTGCAGGGCTTTCATGTCTCGGTCGCTACCAATGATGGTCACGTTGATTTTCGCATTCACCTTTGATTTGGCGCTGGCTAGCATGGTTTTCCAGGCATTGTTGTCAAACCCAATAAGGTGTTTGAAGCCGAAATTATGCCTGTTCAGCCCAGGGGCGATGTTGGCCGCCTTCAGGGCAGCTTCAATGGCAATGGTGCCACTGCCACACATGGGGTTGATGAGCGGAATCGACGGGCTCCACTCAGTTGCCTGCACAATAGCGGCAGCCAACGGTTCTGCTACTGGAGCCTTGAAAGGCATTTTCCGATAGGTGTGCTTCGATATCGTTTCTCCGGAAGTGTCAATGTATACAGTACAGTTTTCTCTGTTCCAAAAGAAGTAGACTACGGCTTCGTTGAAGTCGTTACCGGAGTCAGGCCGACGGCCGGTTTTGGATTTGATTCTGTCAACAATAGCATCCTTGGCTTTCAGGTTTGGATACCTGGTGTCATTGATCGACTCATGCTTGGCGAATGAGTGGATGCTGAAATAGCCATCGTTAGGGATAACGGTTTCCCATGGCATTTCGAAAATATTCTTGTAGAGCCCTTCCGAATCTTTCAGTTCAAAGCTGCCCATCTCCCAAAGGATGCGGTTGCCGGTGCGGAGATGCAGATTCAGGTACATGCAGTCGTGCAGGGTGCCCTCAGTGACCACATGCATATTGGCTTCTTCAGTTACAGGAAACCCCAGGCTTCTGAGTTCGTTGGCGGCAAAAGGAGGGAGGCCGGGATGGCACTGAACAGTGATCTTTCTTTTAATATTCCACATAAGTGCACAAAGATAGTTATTAAAGTGGGAGAGTTGGAAAGGAAGTTCGAAGAGGGAAGCCAGGAGACCGGGGCCGAGCTGTGCTGCGGGCGTCGGCACGGCCAGTCGGCCCAGTGCGTTGAAGCCGTCAGACGCCCGGAGGTTAGAGGGAAGCTGGCAGGCGTCGGCACGGCGAGTAAGTCTGTGCGATGGAGCCGTCAGACGTCCGGGGCAGAAAAACACTGGAGCGTGATAAAGAGAGACCTGAGTTGAAAGCAGGCGTCGGCAGGGCTGTCCCGCCCATGGAGCCGTCAGCCGCCCGTAATATCGAATGTATCCTCAAGTCCAGACGATATGTGGAAGCAATAAATCCTGAATTCGCTATCGATGCAGTAAAAAAAGCAAGACAGTTTTGGTGGAGCGCCTAGCCATTTTCCGGAAGGATGCCCTATCTTTGGAGCCCAATAAAAAACAGAGGTATTATGCGTATTTGGTTTGTTTGCAAGGCGAAGTATCAAAAGGAAGACGACGAAGGTCATTTGAAAAACACCACAGAAACTTATCTGCTCGATGCGGTGAGTTATACTGAGGCAGAGGCCATCATGTACGAAAAGCTTAGCGAGCGGGTAAGAGGTGAATTTGTGATCACGAGCCTGACCAAAAGCCGCATCACCGATGTGTTCCTGTACGAAGACGCAGACTTCTGGCACAAATGCAAAATCACCTATTTTGTCACCGATGCTGACAGTGGTAAAGAGAAGAAGGTAACGAACCTGATGATAGTGACAGCGCACGATGTAAAAGATGCCTACGACCGTATCCATCAGAGCCTGAATAATATGCTGGTAACCTTCCGTGTGCCGGAAGTAGTGGAAACGTCTATTGTAGAAGTTTTCGCTTATGGACAAGATAATGAGGAGGAAGAAGAGGTTCCTGCTGGTTTTAAGCCGGTGAGTGAGGTAGAGGAGGATTGATTACTTTATAATCAAATTGCGTTAACTTTTGGATATGAAGCTTACCGCAATAATTGAAAAAGCAAAAGATGGATGGTTTGTAGGCCAGATAGAAGAAGTTCCAGCCGCTATCAGTCAAGGCAAGACGATTGATGAGGTGAAAAGCAACTTGGTGGATGCGCTTAAGCTTTTGTGGGATACAAACACAATAAAAAAATGATAATTCTTTAAATAGAAAGGGGCCGAGGCCCCTTTTCTATTTAAATCAAATATTTCTAAACGTTCTCCGACGTCAATCTCGCTCCAATAAAATCCCGGTTCATTTTGGCAATGTTGGCCAAAGGAATTTCCTTGGGACACTCAGCTGCACAAGCGCCAGTGTTGGTGCAGGCGCCAAAGCCTTCGGCATCCATTTGAGCCACCATGTTTTCCACCCTTGTCTTAGCCTCTACCTTGCCTTGCGGAAGCAGTCCCAGGTGAGTCACTTTTGCTGAAACGAAAAGCATGGCAGATGCATTCTTACAAGCCGCCACACAAGCCCCACAGCCAATGCAGGTAGCCGAATCCATCGCTTCATCAGCTATCTTTCTTGGAATTGGAATTTCGTTAGCGTCAGGCACACCACCGGTGTTCACGGAAATGTAGCCGCCGGCCTGGATAATCCTGTCAAATGCACTGCGGTCGGTAACCAGGTCTTTGATCACGGGGAATGCCTTGGCTCTCCATGGCTCAATCCAAATAGTCTGACCACTTTTGAAGCTGCGCATATGGAGCTGGCAAGTAGTGGTTTGCTGAGGGCCATGTGGCTTGCCGTTGATGTATAGGCTACACATGCCGCAGATGCCTTCCCTGCAGTCATGATCAAAATGCACTGGCTCCTCGCCCTTTTCTTCCAGCCCAATGTTCAGCACATCAAGCATTTCAAGAAACGAAGACTCATGCGATATATCTTTCACCTCGTAGGTGACAAACTTGCCTTCGGTATTGCTATTTTTCTGTCTCCAGATTTTTAATGTTAAATCCATGCTTAACCTGTTAAAAGTTAATCGTTAATAGTTATCTGTTACTTATAGCTGCGTTGCGTTAGCTTCACATTTTCGAAAACCAAGTCCTCTTTGTGCAAAGTGGCCTTTCCCGGGCCATTGTATTCCCAGGCAGCTACATAAGAGTAGTTTTCATCGTCTCTTTTGGCTTCTCCTTCTTCAGTTTGGTATTCTTCTCTAAAGTGTCCGCCACAAGATTCGTTGCGATTCAGTGCATCGTCTATCATCAGCTCGCCAAGCTCCAGGAAGTCAGCCACTCTGTTGGCCTTTTCCAGCGACATGTTCAGCTCGTCGCTTGTGCCCACTACCTTCACATCCTTCCAGAATTCATCTCTCAGTTCCTGCACCATTTTCTTGGCCTTCTTCAAGCCTTCGGCAGTTCTCGACATCCCGCAATAATCCCACATGATGTGGCCAAGCTCCTTATGGAACTGATCCACGGGCTTCTTGCCATTAATGGAAAGAAGTTTTTCTATCTGGCTTTTGACACCAGCTTCAGCCTCTTTGAATGCTGGGTGATCTGTTGATATTTTGTCAGCAGGGTTTTGCGCCAGGTAGTCGCCCAACGTATAGGGAATCACAAAGTACCCGTCGGCAAGGCCCTGCATTAGTGCCGAAGCGCCAAGTCTGTTGGCGCCGTGATCTGAGAAGTTGGCTTCCCCAAGTGCGTAAAGACCAGGTACGTTTGTCTGAAGATTATAGTCTACCCAAAGGCCACCCATTGTATAGTGTACCGCCGGGTAAATCATCATCGGTGTTTTGTAAGGGTTCTCTCCTACAATCTGCTCATACATATCGAAGAGGTTGCCATATTTTGCCCGGATGGTATCTTCTCCGTCTCTTTTTATTGCATCAGCAAAGTCCAGATACACTGCAAGACCGGTCGATCCTACGCCTTTGCCATCATCACACACATCTTTTGCATTTCTTGAGGCGACGTCACGGGGAACCAGGTTACCAAATGACGGATATTTTCTTTCTAAGTAGTAGTCACGATCCGCTTCAGCAATGTCGGCAGGTTTTACTTGTCCTTTTCTCACCTTCTCTGCTGTTGCCTTGTCCTTCGGCACCCACACACGACCGTCGTTGCGGAGCGACTCAGACATCAGCGTAAGCTTCGACTGGAAGTCACCGTGAACAGGAATGCAGGTAGGGTGTATCTGCGTGAAACAAGGGTTAGCGAACAAAGCACCTTTTCTGTGTGCTCTCCAGGCTGCCGTTACATTGGAGCCCATGGCGTTGGTAGAAAGGAAGAAGACGTTGCCATAGCCACCTGTGCAAAGCAATACTGCATGGGCGCTGTGTGACTCTATTTCGCCTGTAATGAGGTTCCGTGCTACAATACCACGTGCCTTACCATCTACCATTACCAGATCAAGCATCTCCGTGCGTGGATACATCTTCACTTTGCCGTTGGCTACCTGGCGGCTCAGTGCGCTGTAGGCACCCAGCAACAGCTGCTGGCCTGTCTGGCCTTTAGCATAGAAGGTACGTGATACCTGAGCGCCACCAAATGAACGGTTGGCCAGGAGCCCGCCATAGTCACGGGCGAATGGAACGCCCTGGGCTACGCACTGGTCGATGATGTTGACACTCACTTCAGCAAGCCTGTGAACATTGCCTTCACGGCTTCGGTAGTCACCGCCTTTAATGGTGTCGTAGAAAAGCCGGAATACGCTGTCACCATCATTTTGATAGTTTTTGGCGGCATTGATACCACCCTGGGCAGCGATACTATGAGCCCTCCTTGGGCTATCCTGAAAGCAAAAGGACTTCACATTGTAGCCGAGCTCTGCCAGAGAGGCGGCAGCTGAGGCACCAGCCAGGCCGGTGCCTACCACAATCACGTCATATTTACGCTTGTTGGCAGGGTTAACCAGCTTCACGTTGAATTTATGTTTGGTCCATTTCTCAGCCAGTGGGCCTGCAGGTATTTTGGAATCTAGCTTCATATATCGATGATGATTAACCTAAACTCTTGATGTAAATAAGGATTGGGATAATGGCAAACATGGCCGGAACGATAATGGCATAGCCTTTACCGATCGCCTTAATAGCCGGAGTATATTTAACGTGATTGAGCCCCAGTGTTTGAAATGCACTGGCGAATCCGTGAGACAGGTGAAAGCCTACGAAGAACATGCTCACCACGTATACTGCTGCATACCATACATTGCTGTAAGCCGCTTTCACGACCAGAAACACATTAGGCATTGTTTCGCCGTCATAAGTGACCATGGGAATGCTGTCGTTTTTGAATTCCCACCAAAAGCCTTTCAAGTGAATCACCAGAAAAACCAAAATCAGTGTACCCAGGATGCCCATGTTGCGGGATGTCCATGGACTGTTGGTGCTGGCAGCAGAATAACCATATTTAACTGGTCTGGCTGTCTTATTAATTCTTGAAAGCCAAATGGAGTAAATGACGTGAAGTACAATAAAGGCAAAGTTGAATTTGGACACCAATTGGATAAAAGGATTATGCGCCATAGTATGTGCATAGATATTGAACGCCTGCCCTTCATCGTTTAAAATTAACTGGAGATTGCCGGCAAGGTGCACAGTGAGGAACAGAATGAGGAAAAGCCCGGTAAGCGCCATGAGGAGCTTTCGAAAAATGCTGCTTTTTAGTGAATCAGTTAACCAACTCATATGTTTTTTGTGTTACACAAACGTTTTAAATAGAACCTGCCAAAGGTAATTCCCGAGCGGCACTTTACCAATCCGCCTGTCCTATTTTGAACGCTTCTAAACTCTCTCATTGGGGAATTTTCTTTGACTGTTGTTTAATATTTGACTATGTGACGTACAACCGGCCGTGAAATGAAATTGTTTTATCCAAAATAGACCCCATGAAATTCATCGTTTGCCTTGTCATTTTCCTGATAACCTTGTTTAATGGTATGTTAGCGAGCCACATCAGAGGTGGGTACATCAGGGTGGTGTCGGGTAACGGCTCATTGACTTATAAGTTTGAGGTGATTGGATTTACCGACACAGGCTCTTCTGTGGGTTTTGGTGGAGGGGAGCTGGATTTTGGGGATGGGACGATTATTAGCCTTGAAGGCGGTGATGCTACCCACGAAACTATTTTGCTGGGTAATGAAACTTCACTTACCAAATACACTATCAGCCATACCTACCAGGCACCAGGCGCTTACACAGTCAGGGTTAAAGAATTTTTCCGCAATGCCAGCGTGATAAATATGGAAAATTCAGTCGAAACGCCCTTTTTCGTTTCTACACAAGTGATCGTCGATCCTTTCTTTGGCGCCAATTCTACTCCGGAGTTGGGTGTTTTTCCAGCTGTTTTTTCGAGAGCTGGAAGTCGTTTTTTCAGTGCCGTTGGTAGCAAAGACGAGCAGGGTGATAGCCTTGTCTATAGTTTGGCTGTTCCTTTGCGAGATTTTGCTGAGGAGGTATATAGCTACCGATGGCCAAATGATATTTCATTTTATGCTGGAGAAAACCGTGGCGAAACACCTGTTTTAAAGCTCGACAAGCTTAGTGGCCAACTGACCTGGGACACACCTGAACTTGCCGGAGAGTTTGGCATGGCTTACAAGGTCATCGAATACAGAAAAGTTGACGGTGAAGTCCACAAGTTGAGCGAAACCACGGTTGACTTACAAATTATTAACGTAGAAAGTGACATGCTGCCACCCAATATCGATTTTGACTATCAGGTTGTATCGAATGGGCGGATCGATTTTATAGTTGGTTATGAAACATTGGCTGCTGATTCGCTCGAATGGAGCTTTTACTCTAGTGGTTTATTAAACTGGGATGGAGCGGATATAAATGGACATCAGCTTACAGATACCATTGCCGGGGGCGCTGGTTTCAATGGGTTTGTGGCATTGCCTCAGTCTGCTGCTAAACCCATCTATTTTGTGCTGGCGGCTCGCAGCTTAAACAGACTCAATCCTTTTAAAACTGTTAAATCGTTTGCTGTTAATCCAACCGGCGAAGAATATGTGATTAATGCCGTTGGTCATCCGAAGGAAGCTGTCATTTTACGTACGTATCCCAATCCTGTAGCTGGCACCATGACCATTCAATTTCCAGAGCTAAATGAAGTGAAAGTGCAGGAAATAGAGCTTATTAACGCCGCCGGGCAAAGTATTTTAAAAACCGGCATTCCCATTAATGGTAATTTGGCTACCTTGAACACTGAAGACCTACCTGGAGGAATTTATTTGCTTCGCACCTCTCTGGGCCAGCAAATTTATTATTCGAGATTTATAAAAGAGTAATACAAAAAAATACTTGCAACCGTTTAGATGAAACAAGTGTTTACTTGGTTGATAGAAACCCGTCGACAACAACCTATGTTGAAAAAGTTAATACTGACGCTGAGTGCAGGGCTGATCTTTCTTCTGTCGTCCACTTCAAATGTATCTGCCACCCACATCAGGGCCGGTGAGATTATCGCCCGCAGAATCTCCAATTCCAGCCTCGAGTTCGAATTTTCAATCATTGGATATACAGATACCGGTTCGACGGTGAAATTTGGCGGGGGTGATATTGATTTTGGTGATGGAACGGTGCTGAATGTTGAGTCGGAAGCCGACCCTGTTGTCACCATCAATTTGGGTGACGAAGTAGCCTCAAATGTTTTTACCATTCGCCATACTTACCAGGCCCCTGGCGTATATACTGTCCGGTTCAGAGAGTTTTACAGAAACGCCGGCGTAGTTAACATGGCTAATAGTGTTGAAACTCCATTTTACACTGAGACGCAGCTGATTATTGACCCTTTTTATGGCCTCAACAACACGCCTGTGCTGCTGGTGCCGCCAGTCGACAGGGGCGCAGTTGGTGCCACCTTCATCCACAACCCTGGTGCTTATGACCCCGATGGAGATAGTCTTTCCTACAGGATCTCAGTGCCCAAAAGGAATTATAACGATACAGTATTTGACTACAGAAGCCCCATTGATCCTAAGTTTTATACCAAAGTAGATTACGCAACAGCCAACCAAAATCAAGACGGGCCTCCTACCTTTTCACTCGACCCCGTTTCGGGCAACCTTGTTTGGGATGCGCCTGGTTTGAGAGGTGAATACAACGTTGCCTTTATTGTGGAAGAATGGCGAAATGTGCTGGGAACCTGGGTAAAACTGGGGTATGTGACCAGAGATATGCAGATTATCATCGAAGATTCTGAGAATGAGCGTCCTGAAATTATAGTACCAGAAGACATATGTGTGGAAGCAGGAACGCTGATAGATGAAGACATTTTTGCTACCGACCCTGAAGGGCTACCTGTTATCATGGAGGCGTTCGGTGGTCCTTTTGAATTCCTGGGCTCTCCAGCTACTTTTTCTCCGTCTCCACCAGACTATCAGCCGTCGCCAGGAACGCTGAATTTTACATGGCAAACAGTGTGTGGACATGTGCGTGAAAGGCCTTATGAAGTGCAGTTCAAGGTGGTGGATACTCACCCACCGCCAAACGCAGGGCCGAAGCTTGTGGATTTCAAAACCTGGAACATTACTGTGGTGGCACCGGCTCCTACCGGTTTAACTGCAACTATAAAATCTGACAAGGTCATAGAACTTGAATGGGATGCTTACGAATGCGCCAATGCTGAGTATATACAGATATGGCGACGGGTTGATAGCTACGACTTTACCCCGATTGACTGCGAAGTAGGCATGCCTGACTATGCTGGCTACGAGCTGATTGATGTGGTGGACGACGGTGCCCGCTCGTACACCGATGACAACAAAGGCCAAAGACTCGATGTGGCGGCCAACTACTGTTACAGGCTGGTGGCTGTGTTTCCTACTCCGGGCGGTGGTGTCTCTTATGCATCAGTAGAGGCTTGTGGTATTCTTGAAATAAACGCCCCGGTCATTACTAATGTGGATGTGAAGACGACGTCCGTAGATGCAGGCGAAATAGAGGTCAGGTGGAGTCCACCGATAGAAATTGACCAGGCAAGTTTTCCACCGCCTTATAATTATGAATTGTTCAGAGCAGAAGAACTTCAGGGCGAAAAGAACATGATTAGCCTTGGAGTGATTGCTGACGACACAGTGTTTTTGGATAATGGGCTGAACACCAGGGATGTAACCTACAATTACAGGGTTCATCTGGTGGATACCCAGGGGGGAGTGATCGATACTTCCGGCGTAGCTTCTCAGGTGAGGCTGGAGCTAAAGCCGTTGTTGCAGTCTATTGAGTTGACATGGGATGCGAATGTGCCCTGGTCGAACAATACCCAGGATTATCCGATCCATTACATTTACCGCAACAGGGTAGATGAGAATGATCCAGGCCTGCTTGTTCAGATTGCCTCTGTGGACGTCAACGAAGAGGGCTTCTACTTTTGGGACGATGGTTCGTTCAATGGAGTGCCGTTAAACGAAAACCTGGAGTATTGCTATTATGTTACTACGCAGGGCTCTTATGGAAACGTCGCTCTGGCTGAGCCGCTGATCAATAATTCGCAAATTATATGTGGGCAACCGAACGATAAGACGCCGCCTTGCGGCCCTGTAAACTTTGTGCTTGACGAAAGCTTCGGCTGTGACGCAGTGCTTCAAAGCCAATCCTGCGATTTCAGTGCTTTTAGCAACAAGTTGAGTTGGGAAAAGGACCCTTCTGATGGATGTGAGGACGACGTAAGAAGTTTCAATATCTATTTTAGTGAAACTGGCGCTGAAGGCTCCTTTAACCTGATTGATAACGTTATTACTTCTACCTATCGTCACGTTGATTTGACTTCGTTTAAAGGATGTTATAAAATCTCGGCTGTAGACCGTTCCGGCAATGAAAGTGAGTTGAGTGAGGCCGTTTGCAACGACAATTGCCCATATTTTGAACTGCCAAATGTATTTACCCCCAATGGCGACGGCAGGAATGATGTGTTCAGGCCTTTCTATGACGACGGAACAATCACAGGTTTCGACAGGGCGAAATGTATTCGATTCGTTGATGCCGTGGTATTTACCGTGTTCGACAGGACAGGTAACGCCATCTACAACTTCACTTCTGCGGGCGTAGAGAACAGTATTTTGATTGATTGGGATGGCCGTACCAACGAGGGCTCGGAACTTCCATCTGGTGTTTATTTTTACACAGCAGACGTTACGTTTGATGTGCTTGACCCCAAGCAAATGAACAAACAATACAAGGGATGGGTGCAGATCATGAAATAGCCGGCATTCCTGACAACCTGATTCTGTTTGATGGAGTGTGCAATCTTTGTAATTCCTCCGTCAATTTTGTCATAGAAAGAGATAGAAAGTCAGTTTTTTCATTTGCGTCACTGCAGTCCGAAGTGGGCAGGGTGCTTTTAGAGAGCCAGGGAGTTTCGAATGCCGAACTGGAAAGTGTCATGCTCTGGCGGAATAGTGTGCTTTATAAAAAGAGCCGGGCAGCGCTCGAAATAAGCAGACAGCTGAGCGGACTTTGGCCCATTTTGTATGTATTTAGAATTGTACCCGCTTTTCTGAGAGACTTCGTCTACGACTTCGTAGCGGCCAACCGTTACAAATGGTTTGGCAAGAGAGATCAATGCCGGATGCCGGAACCAGGACTGAAAAAGCGGTTTGTGGAGAACATCCCGGCTTGGAAAAAGCTTTGAAACTGAGAGGTAGCTAGCGGTAAACCCTCTTTCAGTTGTTATTGCATAAGTTAGTCACTTAAGTAATTCCAGCTGATGAAAAGACTAGTAGAGGCATTTCTTTTGTTGCTTTTCTCCTGCACGGCTACATTTGCTACCCATATTAGGGCAGGTGAAATCACTGTCAGACGTATTTCCAATGGCCCTCATACATACGAAATAACTGTCATAGCCTATACCGACACAGGCTCACCAATTCAGTTTGGCGAAGGAAATATTAACCTGGGCGACGGGTCAGTTTATGCATTAAAAAACCTGGCGGCAAAGGAGACCATTCCACTGGGAAATGATGTGGCTTTTAACAGGTTCGTATTCACTCACACGTATCCAGCGCCGGGTGGTTACACCATCAGCTACCAGGAAAGCAATCGGAATGCTGGTGTTCTGAATATGATGCGGTCGATTGACACTCCCTTTTACATTGAAACAACGCTGGCAATAGACCCTGCTTATAAGTTAAATAGCAGCCCTGTGCTATTGGTACCCCCGGTTGACAGAGCGATTGTTGGCGCACGGTTTGTTCACAATCCCGGGGCCTTCGATCAGGATGGTGATAGCCTGGCCTATAAAATGTGGTACCCAAAGCAAAACCGATTTGACTCTGTCTTTAACTATCGGAACCCAAACCATAAGATTTTTTATGAAGGCAGGGATTATTTTGCGGCAAATCAAGACCAGGACAGCATTCCATCGTTTACACTTGACCCCATTAGTGGCGACCTTGTTTGGGATGCGCCCGGGATGGCTGGTGAATACAACGTTGCATTCATTGTAGAAGAATGGCGTTTGTTTTTTGGAGAGTGGAAGCTGCTGGGCCAGGTGACCAGAGATATGCAAATTATAGTGGAAGAGTCGGATAACAGGCCTCCGGATTTGATAGTACCAGCAGATATTTGTGTAGAGGCTGGTACACTGATACAAGACCAGGTCACCGGTATTGACCCCGAAGGAATGGGGGTTCTGATGGAGGCTTTTGGAGGCCCTTTTGAATTTTCGAGCGGCAATGCTTCATTTTCTCCTGCCCCACCGGTTTATCAGCAATCTCCCGGCACGTTGAATTTCACATGGCAGACTGCTTGCAGCCATGTTCGGCAGCGGCCTTATGAAATTCGTTTCAAAGTGACAGACGAACCCGCCGATGGTGGTGCAAAGCTTGTGGATTTTGATACCTGGAACATCACCGTAGTGGCGCCAGCACCAACAGGACTTGCGGCAAGCTCAGAGCCCAATGGAGTGGTCAGGCTGTCGTGGGATGAGTACACTTGCTCAAATGCCGAATTGCTGCAAATTTGGCGACGGGTGGAGAGTTATGATTTCACACCGGCCAACTGTGAGGTGGGCATGCCGGCATATGCCGGTTATGAGCTAATCGACGTGGTTGACGTAGGTGCTCTCGGGTATACAGACGACAACCTGGGAGCCGGGTTAAATCCCGGCGCTTCCTATTGCTACCGGTTAGTTGCTTCATTTTATGAGCCTGAGGGTGGTCTTTCTTATGTGTCTGCGGAAGCTTGTGCTGTCATCAGGGCCGACGCACCGGTGATTACTCATGTGGATGTAGAAACCACTTCAACTGAAAACGGCAGAGTAAATGTATCATGGACGTCTCCATTTGATATTGACAAAGTCGATTTTCCACCACCTTATACTTACGAGGTGCTGAGAGCAAAAGGCCTGAATGGCGACAATGAAATAGTAAGCCTTGGCACAACGCAGGATACAACCTGGGTCGATCAGGGATTGAATACAGCAGACTTTCCATACAATTATCTGGTTCGCCACGTTGCTAACAATGGGCAGCTTGTTGGAGCTTCGTCGGCTGCCTCCACCGTCAGGCTTGAGCTGAAGTCAGACAGCACAAGTATTGACCTCAACTGGAGGTTTGATGTTCCCTGGTCAAACAATTCAAAAGAATTTCCGAAGCATTTCATCTATCGAAATAACGTAGACGTGGTCGACCCCGATGGCTTTTACCTTATTTCAAGCACAGACATCGCTGGTCAGGATTTTAAGTTTGCAGATACTCTGGGGCTGGTGCCTAAGACCGAATACTGCTATTATGTAACCACTCAGGGTAGCTACGGGAATCCCGCAATCGCTGCTCCGCTCCTCAACAGGTCACAGATTATCTGTGGCTACCTTGATGATAAAGTGCCGCCGTGCCTGCCGATTAGCCTGGCGCTCGACAATGCATTTTCCTGCGAGGCCCAAACTCAGTTTACTGATTGCGGAGCTAGCAACTTTTCTAACAGAATATTGTGGGAAAAGGAAGCTGTGTTTGAGTGCGAAGATGAGGCTGTGAGTTACAATGTATATTTTTCTGCTCTTGGTGAGGAGGGCACCTACAACCTGATTGCGCAGGTGAATACCACAGACTTCACCCACCAAAACCTAAAATCTTTCAAGGGCTGTTACAGGGTGGCGGCGGTGGACAACTCGGGAAATGAAAGCGAGTGGACGGATCCGGTATGCAACGATAACTGCCCTTATTTTGAGTTGCCCAATGTTTTTACACCCAACAACGACGGGAAGAATGACCTTTTTATCCCTTATTACAACGATGGAACCATTGCCGATTTTGACTTAACTAGGTGCATGCGTTTTGTGAAGTCGGTCGATTTTAAAGTATACGACAGGTCAGGGAAGATGGTGTTCTATACCAATTCCAGTGGTGTTGAAGGCTCAATTTTTATCAACTGGGCGGGACAGACGGAGGCAGGAATAGATCTCCCTTCGGGGGTCTACTATTATGTGGCCGATGTAGAATTTGATGTGCTGGATCAGCAGCAGGCCAAGGAAGAGTTGAAAGGCTGGGTTCAGCTGGTCAGGTGATTAATGCATCCTCTTTTCAGGAACCGACATTTGCATATTCTTCGTAGCTTTGGGGTTTCAAACTAACTCACATCCACTATGAATGCATATGTTTTCCCAGGGCAGGGGGCTCAGTTTTCCGGAATGGGCAAGGAGCTGTACGACACCAATGAAAAGGCAAAAGCGCTGTTCGAAAAAGCCAACGAAATACTGGGATTCAGGATTATAGATGTCATGTTCAGTGGCTCTGATGAAGAGCTAAAGCAAACTAAAGTCACCCAGCCGGCCATCTTTATACATTCAGTGGTAATGGCGATGGTTTCAGATAATTTCAAACCCGACATGGTAGCTGGCCATTCTCTTGGCGAATTCTCGGCACTTGTTGCCAATAAATCGCTCTCTTTTGAAGATGGGCTTCGCCTTGTTAGCAAGCGGGCGCTCGCCATGCAAAAAGCTTGTGAACTGACGCCGTCCACCATGGCAGCGGTGCTGGGACTCGACGACGCAAAGGTAGAGGAAGTTTGTGCTTCAGTTACTGGCGAGGTAGTAGTGCCTGCCAACTACAACTGCCCGGGTCAGTTGGTTATATCAGGGTCTGTGAAAGGGATAGAAATTGCTTGCGAGAAAATGAAAGAGGCAGGGGCAAAAAGGGCGTTGGTGTTGCCTGTTGGAGGAGCGTTTCATTCTCCGCTGATGGAGCCAGCCAGGCAAGAGCTCGCAGCTGCTATTGAGGCGACTCATTTCTCTCAGCCAATATGCCCGGTTTATCAAAATGTAACGACCAAAGGATCGGTTAACATTGATGAAATTAAAAAGAACTTGATTTCCCAGCTTACAGCTCCTGTAAAGTGGACACAGTCGGTTCAAAATATGGTGGCCGATGGTGCCATCAACTTCATTGAATGCGGCCCGGGTAAGGTACTTCAGGGGCTTGTGAAGAAAATTTCACCCGAGGTTTCTGCGGGTAGTTTGTGATCTGTAAATATTAAAAGCTGATCTTCAAATTGTTATGTGAATAGCCCCCTTGTGGGGCGCTTTTCTTGAAACGTTCACAAAATATTACATCACCTTCAATTCATCTAGCTCGGCTATCTTGTCTTCAAGGCGTTGGAAAAGTTGTTGAAAAAGGTCATTCAGCCTGAGGGTCAGTGCTTCGGTGTGCAGGTTTTTGTCGCCTTCATAGAAACTTGTGACTTGAGTAAGTGCGTCCATGAGCTCTGCATACTCAAGCGTGTTGAGTGTAGAGAAAATCTTATGCTTTAGGTGAGAAAAGGCGGTAGAATCACCCTTTTCAATGCTTGAGGTTATTTTGCCCTGAGCTTTTTCAAACTCCTGGTACATAAATTCGAGTAGCTGCCTGTAAGCGTCAGGGCTGCTCCGGTATAAGCTGTCTAGGTTTTCGAAGTTCATCACAAAAATAAAGGGATAACATTTACTTGTTATCCCTAAATTAAGCCTTTTAACTTTTGCGGTTTACGAAAAATTCGGAATAACCTTACTCCGACATTTTAGCGTCCATGCGTTTCCGCTCATTTTCATCAAGATAGATTTTTCTCATCCTGATAGAGAGAGGAGTCACTTCCACGTATTCGTCTTTCTTGATATACTCCAGTGCTTCTTCCAAAGAGAACCTTCTTTTTGGGTAGATCTTCGCACTATCGTCAGTTCCGGATGCCCTTACGTTGGTAAGTTTTTTGCCCTCCTGAACGTTCACAACAAGGTCGTTATTTCTTGAGTGCTCTCCAATGACCATGCCGCCGTACACCTCATCTCCCGGATCAACAAAGAAAGTGCCTCTGTCCTGAAGTTTGTCGATTTTGTAGGCAGTAGCGCTTCCGGTGTCCACTGATATGATGGAACCATTGATCCTGCCAGGTATGGGGCCTTTGTAAGGCTGGTAGCTCAGGAATCGGTGCGTCATGATGGCTTCACCCTGAGTGGCCGTAAGCACACTGTTTCTTAGTCCGATAATGCCACGGGCAGGAATCTCAAATTCCAGGTGCTGCAAGTCGCCTTTTGGCTCCATAATCTTAAGCTCAGCCTTCTTTTGCGTAGCGAGTTCGATTACCTTACCAGCTGACTCCTGAGGTACATCAACTACCAGAAGTTCGATTGGCTCGTTGCGGATGCCGTCAACTTCTTTGAACAACACCTGCGGCTGGCCTACCTGAAACTCATAGCCTTCACGGCGCATGGTTTCGATAAGAATAGACAAGTGGAGTACACCACGGCCGTACACGAGGAATTTGTCTTCTGATGTAGTTTCTTCAATTCGAAGGGCTAGGTTTTTCTCAGTTTCTCTGAAAAGTCGGTCTCTTACGTGGCGTGATGTCACGAATTTACCTTCTTTACCATAGAAAGGCGAGTTGTTGATGGTGAAGAGCATACTCATGGTAGGCTCATCAATAGATATTCTTGGCAGTGGCTGCGGATTATCTGCGTCTGTAATAGTGTCACCGATTTCAAAGTCTTCGATGCCTACAAGCGCACAAATATCACCAGCGGAAACTTCAGGTACACGCAGCCTTCCCAGGCCTTCGAATACACTGATTTCCTTAATTTTCACTTTCTTAACAACACCGTTTTTCTTGCAAAGACCCACAGTGGCACCTTCAACAAGTTTGCCCTGAAATACTCTGCCAATGGCAATACGGCCAGTGTAGGCATTAAAGTCCAAAGAAGTGATTTGCATTTGTGGCAAGCCCTCTCTCAAAGGAGCTGGAGGAATTACTTCTAATATCGTGTCGAGCAAAGCAGTGATGTCCTCTGTCTTCACTTTCCAGTCGTGGCTCATCCAGCCGTGCTTCGAAGAACCGTAAACAGTTCTGAAATCCAGCTGATCTTCCGTTGCATCAAGGTTGTACATTAGCTCAAACACCTGCTCATGTACTTCGTCAGGCCGACAGTTCTCTTTGTCTACCTTATTGATGACCACAATGGGCTTAAGTCCCAGTGCAATCGCCTTGCTTAACACAAAGCGTGTTTGAGGCATGGGGCCTTCAAAGGCATCCACCAAAAGCAACACGCCATCAGCCATTTTCAGCACCCTTTCTACTTCACCTCCGAAATCGGAGTGACCAGGGGTGTCGATAATGTTGATCTTAACGTCTTTGTAACGAATAGATACATTTTTCGACAGGATGGTGATGCCACGCTCTCTTTCCAGGTCATTGTTGTCAAGGATCAAGTCCCCAAACTCCTGGTTTTCCCTGAAAAGCTTGGACTGGTGGATGATTTTGTCAACCAAAGTAGTTTTACCGTGGTCAACGTGCGCTATGATAGCGATATTACGGATATTATTAGACATGTCTTTAGAAATTCGCCCGCAAAGGTACGAATAAAACATGGCTAAAAGAAGGCATGTTAAGAAATAGTAATTTCAAAGGCAAGATGAGTGAACAGAAAGCCAGGCGCTTAGTTTATTTCGTCTTCTTTTTTAGTGATTCTTTGTAAGCTGTTTCCAGTGCATCTTTCATAAGCTCTTCTGGTACTTTATCCAGCTCAAACGTAGTCCAGCCCTGCTGGCCCCATTTGTTGGGAACCGCATATACCCCTTTTTCAAATTCGCAGAAAACCGATTGATCTACTTCGTTGAACTTGAGGTTGGCAGTGTGGCTGGCCTCATGAAGGGTAGCAAATATCACCCTGGCTTTGAACGCAGCTCTGTCGAAATGAGGTTTTTCTTCGACCCCCGGAAACGACGACGCAATTTTTCTAAATACCTCTATGGTTACCAAAGCAAATCCAGTTGATGTGCTCAGCAAATTAATAAATACGTTGTTAAAGCAAACCGAAAATGAAATTGTGTCCGTTGGATTCTTTGTACCGACTTTAGTAGCTCAACACTTAAACACTTTCACTCTTTCCCCTATCTTTGCAGCCCAAACCAAGAATAATGGCTAAGAAGACTTACAAAAGACACACCGTTACCGCTGCATTGATCTATGCCAATGGCCCCATTCACATAGGTCATTTGGCAGGCTGCTATCTCCCATCCGACATCTATGTGAGGTACATGCGCTCAATGGGGGAGGATATCGTGTTTGTGAGTGGAACGGATGAGCACGGCGTACCCATTACGCTGAAAGCCCGCAATGAGGGAACAACGCCTCAGGGGGTGGTGGATAAATACTACGACATCATTAAGAACTCTTTTGCTGAGTTTGGTATTTCTTTCGATACCTATTCACGCACAAGCCGGGAGATTCATCATAAGACCTCGCAGGATTTTTTCCTTAATCTTTATGAGAAGGGGATTTTTGAAGAACAAACCACCGAGCAATATTTCGATGAAAAGGCCAATCAGTTTTTAGCGGACAGGTACATAGTAGGTACATGCCCCACTTGCGGCAACGAAAACGCCTATGGCGATCAGTGCGAAAAATGTGGGAGTACCCTAAGTCCTCAGGAGCTAGGTAATCCCCGTTCTATGCTGAGCGGTGAGAAACCGGTGCTGAAGCCCACCAAAAACTGGTACATGCCGCTCGATAAGCTTCAGCCTAAAATTGAAAAGTACGTAGACAGCCACCCTGAGTGGAAAACCAACGTGTTTGGGCAGTGCAAAAGCTGGCTGAACCAGGGCCTGCAGCCTCGCTCCATGACTCGTGACCTCGACTGGGGGGTGAAAGTGCCGTTGCCAGATACTGAAGGGAAAGTGCTCTACGTGTGGTTCGATGCGCCCATTGGCTATATCTCCGCCACAAAGGAACTGAAGCCCAACGACTGGGAGAAATACTGGAAGGATGAGGACACCCGCCTGGTGCACTTCATTGGTAAGGATAATATCGTTTTCCACTGCATCATTTTCCCTTCCATGCTCATGGAGCACGGCGATTTTGTGGTGCCCGACAACGTGCCTGCCAACGAATTTATGAACCTTGAGGGGCAGAAGATCAGCACGAGCCGCAACTGGGCAGTGTGGCTCCACGAGTACCTGGAGGAGTTTCCGGGTAAGCAGGACGTGCTGCGCTATGTGCTTTGCGCCAATGCGCCGGAAACCAAGGACAATGACTTTACCTGGAAAGATTTCCAGACAAGAAATAACAGTGAGCTGGTGGCCATCTTTGGCAACTTCGTGAACAGGGCAGTGGTGCTTACTCATAAATATTATGAGGGCAAGGTGCCTGAGAGAGGAGAGCTTTTCCAGTTTGATGAAGAAACGCTGGCTAAGTTGGCGGAATTCCCGGGAGTGATTGCCGGCTCTATCGAGCAGTTCAAATTTCGGGAAGCGTTGGCTTCGCTGATGGATCTGGCGAGGTTGGGTAATAAGTACCTGGCCGACACGGAGCCCTGGAAGCTGATCAAGACTGACCCTGAGCGTGTGAAAACCATCATGAACATCGCTTTACAAATAGCAGCCACGCTGCAGGTGGTGTGTGAGCCCTTTTTACCATTCACTGCCAGTAAGTTGGGTGGCATGTTCAACCAGAAAGGCGTCAAATGGAGTGACCTTGGAAAAGGTGATCTTTTAGCGGCCGGGCACCAGCTGGAGGCAGCGACGCTGCTGTTCGAAAAAATAGAAGACGATGTGGTGGAGGCTCAGATAGCAAAGCTGGAAGCAACAAAGAAACTAAACAGTCCTGCCGAAAAAGCAGGCGAAATAAAAAAAGCAGAAAAGATGGAGGTACCCGGGCTTAAGGAAGAGATAGTGTATGATGATTTCACCAAGCTAGACATGCGAGTGGCTACTGTGCTGGAGTGCGAAAGAGTGCCCAAGTCAGACAAGCTGCTCAAGTTTTTGCTCGACACAGGCATCGATAAGCGCACTATTTTAAGTGGCATTGCCAAGCATTATCAACCCGAAGACCTGATAGGAAAGCAGGTAGTGGTGCTGGCTAACCTGGCCCCCCGCAAAATGATGGGCATTGAATCGCAGGGCATGATTTTGTCGGCTGAGGATGAAGAGGGTAACCTGAGACTGTTGCAGGCCAATGCGGTAACAAATCCGGGAGCGACCATCAGCTAATTTTTAGTTGCTCGCAGAGACGCAAAGTCGCAGAAAAAAGGAATGCTCGAAGGCTTTACTTGGTCTGCTATAGGTTATTGACAATCCTTATAATGCCGTTTTTTATTAAGGACTCGTTGAAGTTGACAAGCAGACCTAATTTCAGTCCGGTGAGCTTTAGGTAGGTCAGAAGCTGTTTTTTGTGGACGTCAGCCAGCGACTCAATGGATTTAATCTCCACAATGACTTTGTCCTCAACAATCAAGTCTGCCCGAAAACCTTGATCCATCTTTATACCTTTCCAGACCACGGGTATGGCTATCTGCTTTTCAACTTTGAGTCCGTCAGCTGTCAGTTCATGATGTAAAATGGTCTCATATACTGTCTCGAATAATCCAGGACCGAGCTGACTGTGTATTTCATATAGTTTATTTACAATAATTCTGGAAATGTCGTTTTCGTGTAGTGTTGTCATATTTATTCATTTTTTTGAACGTAAAATAGTGCATTTGACTCACATGTAAGGTATTAGTATGCTTGGAGTGACATTTATCCAGCTCCAATTTCAATTCGCCGTGGATTCCCCGGCGCTTTTGAGTAGGTATCTCCTCTTCTGATATTCCTGCACTTCTGCTGGAAACATTCTCTTCCCTTAGCGCCTCTGCGTCTCTGGAGCCATATTCCTCCCTTAGCGCCTCTGCGTCTCTGCGAGCAATATTCCTCCCTTAGCGTCCCTGCGCCTCTCCGAGCAATATTCCTCCCTTAGCGTCCCTGCGCCTCTGCGAGCAATATTTCTTCCTTAGCGCCCCTGCGTCTCTGCGAGCAATATTCCTCGCTTATCAAAATCCATGTTGTTTCTTGTACCAACCCATATTAACTTAGCACGCCGTTAGAAAGACTATACGATGAGAGAAATACAATTCAGAGAAGCCCTTCGTGAGGCGATGAACGAAGAGATGAGAAAAGACCCCAAAATATTCCTTATGGGGGAAGAAGTGGCCGAATACAATGGTGCCTACAAGGTAAGCCAGGGTATGCTTGATGAGTTTGGGCCAGAAAGAGTGATCGACACGCCAATTGCTGAATTAGGCTTTGGTGGACTGGGTGTTGGTGCCGCTATGAACGGGCTGCGACCAATCATAGAATTTATGACCTTTAACTTCTCATTGGTAGCCATCGACCAAATCATTAACGGCGCTGCCAAAATGATGTCGATGTCGGGTGGGCAGTTCAATGTGCCTATCGTTTTCCGTGGACCTACAGGAAATGCAGGCCAGCTGAGCTCACAGCACTCACAAAACTTTGAAAATTGGTTTGCCAACACTCCTGGTTTGAAGGTGGTGGTGCCATCCAACCCATACGATGCCAAAGGCTTACTTAAGTCTTCCATCCGTGACGACGATCCGGTTATTTTCATGGAGTCGGAGCTGATGTACGGCGACAAAGGTGAAGTGCCTGAAAGTGAATACCTCATTCCGCTCGGCACAGCCAAGGTGGTGAGAGAGGGAAATGATGTAACCATCGTTTCTTTTGGTAAAATGATGAAAGTGGCTTTCGAAGCTGCCGATGCCCTTCAGCAGGAAGGAGTTTCAGCCGAGGTTATCGACTTGATGAGCGTACGCCCTATCGACTACGATACAGTGGTGAATTCGGTGAAGAAAACCAATAGGTTGGTGATTGTAGAAGAAGCCTGGCCTCTGGCGTCTATTGCTTCAGAAATCACTTACCACATCCAGCGCTACGCTTTCGATTACCTGGATGCGCCAGTAAGAAGAGTAACCAATCTGGATGTGCCACTGCCATACGCTCCTACATTGATAGAGTTCATTTTGCCGAACGCAAAGAAGACGATTGATGCTGTGAATGCGGTGATGTATCGCTAAGAAATAAAAACATTGAAGTTAAAAGGCCCGCCAATGGGCCTTTTTTTTTATGCCTTAAAGAGATCGATAATTGTTTCCTCTCCAAAATAGTTGAGTCCAATTTCGTTGTGACGGTCGGGTCTTCGCATCAGGCTGGGCGTCCACACCTCGCAGGTGATGCCGTAGGGTTTGAACTCCTCACGATTTTCGTTAAACACATTTAAAATCTCGGAATTCATCATGTTTAATTACACATACAGGTAGTTTTGGTTTGAAACCGAGATTAAATTAACTTTTTGATTATTGATTAGACTACACGTTCACCATGAAGAATTTTCTTGCTCCCTTTTTTTTGATACTTAGCACCAGCCTCCTGTTCAGTCAGCCAGTGCAAAAACATCGGGTAGTTATCCTGTCCGATATAGAGGCAGAACCCGATGATATTGAATCTTTCGCCCGACTGGTGTTGTACTCGAATGTGATAGACATAAAGGGAATGGTAGCCACCACCTCCATCTGGAAGAAAACAAGTGTGGCCCCGGAGTCAATTCGGAAAGTGATCAGGGCCTACGGCAAGGTTCAGCCTAACCTTTTGAAGCACGAAGCTGGTTTTCCGGAAGCCGAAGATTTGCTGGCGATAGTGAAGCAAGGGCTGCCGGTATATGGCATGTTGGGAGTGGGCGATGGAAAGGACTCAGAAGGGTCAGATTGGATTATCAAAGTGCTTGAGGAAAAGGACGACCGCCCTTTGTGGGTAACAGCCTGGGGGGGCGTGAACACACTGGCCCAGGCCCTGCACAAGATACAGAAAACCAAGTCGCCCGCAGAAGCAAAGCGACTCGTCGCCAAGCTGCGGGTTTATACGATATCGGACCAGGATGACAGCGGCATTTGGATCAGGAATAGCTTCCCCAGCCTGTTTTACATTGTTAGTCCTGGCGACCACTACGGCAGCGCCACGTGGAGTGCCATCAACAGCGTGATTAAAGGCATAGACAATGAAAAAATAAGCAACCCGTGGATAGTGCAGAACATTCAGCAAGGCCATGGTCCTGTGGGCGTGGAATACCCGGACGTGGCCTGGGGCATGGAAGGCGATACGCCATCGTTCCTGGGTTTGATACCTAACGGGCTCAATGAGCCGGAGCATCCGGAATGGGGTGGCTGGGGTGGCCGCTACGAGCTCTACAAGCCAGATATCGCTACACTAAGGCAGGGAAGCTCAGGCGTTCCGTTTGAGCCTGAAACCAGACCGATATGGACGGATACAAAGGATAATTATACGCCGTATGTGCCCAGTCTGTACGGACGCACCGTTCGCAGAGATACCGTTTCTTTCAATAACAACAAGGCCACGTTGTTTCGCTGGAGAGACGATTTTCAGAATGACTTTGCTGCCAGAATGGACTGGTGCACCATGTCGTATGAAGAAGCTAACCACCCGCCAACGCCTGTGCTGGAGCATGCTGATCGGCTGACGGTGAAGTCAGGAGAGGGCTTTTCGCTGGATGCCTTCAGCTCTACCGACCCTGATGGCGATAACCTCAGCTTTCTCTGGTTCCACTACCCCGAGGCAGGCAGCCATAAGAAGCAAATAGATATCTCTGCTGAAAACGTACATGGGGTGTATGTGAAGGCACCGGTTGTCGACAAGGAAGAAACACTACATTTCATCCTGAAACTGTCAGACAAGGGGAGCCCGGTATTGACCAGGTATAAAAGAGTGATTGTGACTGTTGTGCCAAAGTAGCGGAGGCACTGAGGTCATCAGTTCTGTTGTGCTGCCGGCATGTTTGCGAGCCGGGCAAGGTGCCTGAGATGGACATTTGAAGGATTCCTTTCGCTGTGAAGAAAAAACAAGTAGCTTAGCGAGCCCTGGAGGATAGCAAGCGAAGGCGTGTTATATCCAACCAATAGGCAAATAAAGTGATCATCTAATGTTCAGGCATCAAGGTAAAAGCAGGACACTGAAGCATAACCTGCAAATTGCCACCGTACTTTCCTTTGTAGCTGGCATTGTGAACGTAACTGGTTTTTTGGCTCTCCAACAGTTAACTACAAATGTAACCGGCCACTTCGCACTGTTTATCTACGACGTGTCAAATCTGGAGTTTTGGAGAGGGACGGTGTATTTCCTTTACATTTTCTCTTTCTTCTTTGGCTCCTTCTTGTCAAGCTTTCTTATTGAGCTCTTCCGGGAAAATAAAAAATGGAACGTTTACGTTTTGCCCACAACAATTGAGTCTCTGGTTTTGCTCTCTATAGGTCTGCTGAGCAATGTGGTGGACATCACTTATCCTGATGTCATCGCCTGTTTACTCCTTTTTGCCATGGGGCTTCAGAATTCTTATGTGACAAAAATTTCCAACACAATCGTAAGAACCACTCACCTTACAGGGCTCTTCACCGACTTGGGTATTGAAATTTCGCAGCTACTCTTCCCTAAATCGCATCCGAACAGGGTAAAACTCAAATCGACCATCAAACTGCGCATATACATTATTTCATTCTTTTTTGCCGGAGGACTTGCCGGCGGTTTTTTCTATTCTAAAATCGACCTGAAATTAAATACGCTGGTATTTGCTGCCGTAGTTTTATTGCTAAGCTTGCTATTCGACGATTTTCGATACAGTTTGATCAGGGCTAAGAGAAAATATCGCCAAAAATGAAAGCTACTCCCGAATCCATGGACGTAACTTTCGTACGATCTTACTGGCTGACACAGCTATTTCTGTGAAGAGAGGGTCATTATTGCTGTTATTTCCCCTCCAGGTACTCTCTCAAGCTCCTTCCCACAATATCCGTCCATCCGGCGGCGAAGTTTTCAGGTACCAAATCCGGATTGCCGCTATTGAAGCTTTCCAGGTTGGCGTGAGTAAGTCGCACCAACGTGGAGTTCCCCTGGTCAAACAGCTCCCAGGTCACGTAAGAGATGCCTGGCTCTCCGTCGTAGCGCCAGCTGTGGGCTAGTTTTTTCTCCTTAATCACTTCCGTCACCTCGCAAATGTGCAGGTACTGTTTTTCCGGTGGGCCGCCTTTAAACCGGAACTCAAAACCCACCTCAGCTTTGAACTCAGCCAGATCAAAGTACCAAACCTTCATTTTGTCTTTGTCGGTAATGGCTTCCCACACTTTTTTAGCGGGTGCGTTGTATATTTTTTCGATGGTAAATGGAGTCTTTTCCATATTATTGTTTGGTTATAGATGATTATACATTTCGGCGTACTGCGCCTTCAAGCTGTCTTGTTTGTCTGGTATGTTTGGTGTTGCCTGGTCGCCTTCCAGCGTTTTCTCCAGTGTATCGAGCATAAAGTGCCAGCCCGCCGGAACGGACTTTGCCCATTGCCCATCCACTTTACTATGCGTAAGTGTAAGAAGACATCGTTCGGAACCCAGCTCCTGAAGCTCCCAGGTAACAAGCTCCTCTTCCCAGTAGTACTCAAACAGCTTCCTCTGGATGATCCTGGTTATTTTTCCAAATGATTCTGAATTGTCAGGTTCAGGAAAGCGGATGACCATTTTGCCACCTGGTTTGAATTCCATTTCTGTTGCCATGAACCATGTCGCCAGCTTGTCGGGATTTGTAATTGCCTCCCAAACAGCTTCGGAACTAAACGGAAACTCTCGTTCGAATACCACTTTGTACCCATCGGGTTCATTGGTGAGTTTTCCGGGGTTTAGCAGGTCACTCATAATTTTTGTCTTGTTTTGTATTTTGGCCATTCTCCAGAAACATCTCAAGTGCATCCAACTTCTGCGTCCAGAAGGCCCTCATCTTTGCTGTCCAGTCTGTTACCTCCTTCAATCCATCGAGCCTGGCGCTGCAAAAGCTCTCCCTGCCTCTTTTTTCAATATCGATCAGTCCACACTCTTTCAGTAACTTTAAATGCTTGGCCACCGCTGGCCTGCTGATGTCGAACTTGTCGGCCACAGTGTTAAGATTCAGAGGCTGGCTGGCCAGCATCGTAATGATCTCTCGCCTTGTGGGGTCGGCTATGGCTGCGAATACGTCTCTTTGCATTAGGGAACCTTTTGGTTTCGAATATACAAAGGAAACCTTTTAGTTTCCTAATATGACTACCCATTTTTTTCAATAGCTGCCTGAGGCTGGTTTTGGACGCTTCTGGCGGCAAATTCTTGGGTTTCAGTGGTGTTAAAAATGCGAGGCCGCTGAATAATTGTAAATTCATTCATTGACTACCTTAATTTTTGACTATGAGACGATACCTGATCATGATCCTCTTCTGCACCTCTGTATTTAGTGTCGCTGCTCAGGGTGTGCAAAAAGATGCCGATGGCTTTGAGTACTTTGAAATGCAGGAAGGAGATACAACGGACATCATGAAAAAGTATTTTTTTGTGATGCTCAATAGCGGCCCAACCAGAAGCCAGACGAAGGAAGAAGCGGCGGCCATTCAGGAGAAGCACCTGGCGCATATCAACTGGATGGCAAGCAATGGCTATGTAAACCTGGCTGGGCCAGTTGAGTCCGAAGATGAATTCAGGGGGATTTTGGTCTTCAACGTAACCTCTTTGGAGGAGGTGAAAAAGCTGGTGGCGATGGATCCGGCCGTAAAAGCAGGCTGGCTGGTCATGAAGATATATCCCTGGTGGTGCGTTAAAGGAGGGATGTTGCGCTAACTGAAAATCAACACATTAGTAGTAATAATTGCGTCGGCGGCTTATCTTCGGGAGGACATTGCTTATAACCTTGAGATTTATCCGGCCAACCAAAGTTTTTCTTTTTGTTGTTCTGCTTTCTATGCCCGCCGCTGTTTTTTCGCAAGCGAGCACTATTGATAGATTGAAAGCAGAAAACGGAGCCTATACCGGCTTGGACAGTGTAAAAGTTGATATGCTCAACAGACTGGCCCTTGAAAATCAGTTTGTTTCTATTCTCGAAGCATTTGCTTACGGACGTGAGGCACTGGAACTAAGTGTGGAAATTGGCTACGTGAACGGTGAAGCCTATGCCTACCGAAACCTTGGAAGCAGCTATGCGATACGTCAGGATTTTGTCACTGCTGTGCAACTGTTGGAGAAAGCGCAGGCACTTTTCGAGACAATTGGCTCGCAAAGAGGAGTGGCCGACTGTTATATTTCCATGGGGCATGTGTACAGATGGCAGCTTGACTACTTCAAAGCCATTGAATATCAAAAAAAGGCCGCTGATATCTATGTAAAGCTTGATATGCCAGAGCGTTATGGTGTCACTCTTCATAATCTTGGTGAGAACTACCTTCTGGTAGGCGACCTGAAAACAGCGCAACAAGTTACCCAGCAGGCTACAAAGATTTTCATGGAGGTGGAGAATAAGCAGGTGTTAACATCATGTTACAAGGTGTTTGGACAAATTGCCTTTGAGAGGAAAGATTTTAAAGGTGCCGAAGGATATTTCAAGGAGGCGCTGGCTATTTCCGACGAGCTGGGCAAAGATTCTCAAAAAGAAGCCACATTTGATGTTTACTTGATGCTGGCTAAAATTTATCACCAATGGGGGCGGAGGTCTGACGAGGAGAAAATGCTTAAGCAGGGCCTTTTATTAGCTGGAGATAACGTGCTGCTTTCGCAGGAACGGCGGGCCTACACACAACTTGTTAACCATTATTTTTTCTACAAGGAATATGAGTTGGCAGACAAAACTTTTGATGCTTTCAGTCTTATCAACGAAAAAATATACGAGCAGCAAAAAATAGAAATGGCCAATATGATGGAGCAAGTGCTTCAAACGATAAAGGTGGCCAATGAGAATGAGCTGCTCAAGCAGGAAAGGCGGTTGCAGGAAGAAAGGATTACGCTGCAGCAATATCAGATTTACTTTTTTGTGTTTTCCATTGCCTTGCTCGGTATGTTGGCACTTCTTTTGGTTCGTTCAGGCAGGCTGCGGAAGAAGTATACCGAGGAACTGGCCGCAACAAACGAATTGATAGAAGAGAAATCGAAAAAGCTTGAAGAGTTGGTGCGGGTAAAGGACAAGTTCTTCTCCATCATATCTCACGACCTTCGCAGCCCCATAAGTACCCTGGCCCAGTTTGTGGTGATGTTGAAGACTAGCTACAAAAATTTTTCTGATCAGGAAATGGAGGATGTGCTTGAAAAGTTTGACTCGCAACTGACCTCGACACTTTCGCTGGCCGATGATATCATTCTTTGGGCGAAAGCAGAGATTAATCAGGCTCCCGGAATAAATGATGCTTTTGAAGTAAATAAAGCCATAGAAGCTGTGGTCAAGGTGGCAGCTGAGCAGCTGCGAATGAAAGGAATTGTTTTGCAGTCAGAAATTGGCAACCACCTGATGGTGTCAGCAAACAGGGATCAGCTGGAGTTTTGCATTAGGAATATTCTAAGCAACTCGATAAAGTTCACGCCTACAGGCGGGCACATCGGTATCGGCACCTTTTCCGAAGGAAACATGGTGGCTGTGAAAATAGAAGATAACGGAACCGGTATTTCGCTTGAAAAGCAAAGTATACTGTTTCAAAGCCCGTTGAAACAGAGTGAAGGAGAATTGGGCACCGACGGCGAAAAGGGTAAAGGGCTAGGACTGTACCTTGTGAATGACTTTATAAAGAAAAACGGAGGCAGGGTGGAAGTGTCCAGTGAAGAGGGGAAAGGCTCCGTTTTCACACTCTATATTCCCGTTGCCACGGCGTCATAGGATATCGCCAACCACCTCAACGGCGCTAAAGTTGGAAAAACAACAAGCCCTTAGCTCAAGATTAGCGCCTCATCATGTTGCCCAGCGCCGCTTTTGCTCCTCCCATTTTGTTCATCGTTTTCATCATCTTGCGCATTTGCTCAAACTGCTTCATCAGGTTGTTCACCTCCTGAACGCTGGTGCCACTTCCCTTGGCAATGCGCTGACGGCGGCTGCCGTTGATGAGATCCGGATTTTCTCTCTCCTTAGGTGTCATCGACTTAATGATCGCCTCAATAGGTTTGAATGAATCATCATCGACATCCACATCCTTCAGGGCTTTTCCCATGCCTGGAATCATACCCATCAGGTCTTTGATGTTACCCATCTTTTTGATCTGATCGATTTGAGAAAGGAAGTCATCAAAGCCAAATTGGTTTTTGCGGATCTTTTTATTGATCCTGTCGGCTTCCTGTTGATCGAAGGCTTCCTGGGCCTTTTCTACCAATGAAACCACGTCACCCATACCCAAGATTCTCTGGGCCATCCTGTCGGGGTGGAACAGGTCGATGGCATCCATTTTCTCGCCCGTGGAAATAAACTTGATAGGCTTGTCAACCACGGCCCTGATAGACAGTGCCGCACCACCACGTGTGTCACCGTCCAGCTTAGTCAACACTACGCCGTCAAAGTTGAGTCTTTCGTTGAAGGTTTTGGCCGTGTTTACAGCGTCCTGACCTGTCATCGAGTCGACTACGAAAAGCGTTTCAGTGGGCTTGAGCGATTTTTTCAGACCTTCAATCTCCGCCATCATTTGGTCATCGACAGCCAAACGACCGGCCGTATCGACAATCACTATTTTCTTGCCTGTCTTCTTCGCTTGTGCGATACCATTCTGGGCAATCTGAAGAGCATTTTTGTTTTCAGGCTCTGCATATACCTCTACGCCTACCTGCTCGCCCAGCACTTTCAACTGGTCGATTGCCGCAGGACGATAAATATCGCAAGCCACCAGCAGTACCTGGCGACCTTGTTTTTTCAATCTGTTGGCTAGCTTGCCAGTGAAGGTCGTCTTACCAGAACCCTGCAAACCTGATATAAGAATCACTGCCGGATCACCAGTGATGTTGATATCGGCCTGAGAGCCGCCCATGAGGCTGGTGAGCTCCTCGTGCACAATTTTGGTCAGCAACTGGCCCGGAGAAACAGCAATAAGCACATCACGGCCAAGGGCCTTTTCTTTGATGCCGTCAGTTACTTCTTTGGCTACTTTATAGTTTACGTCGGCTTCTACCAGCGCACGACGGATTTCTTTGATCGTGCTGGCAACGTTAATCTCTGATATTTTTCCCTGACCTTTGAGGGTCTTAATCGCTCTGTCGAGCTTTACACTTAAACTATCGAACATGCTTCAATGCTATTTTGAGGTGCAAAGATAGAACAAAGTGCGCAAGTGTGCATGCAATCAATCGGATAAGTGTTTACGTAAACAGGCTGGCGGACAATCGAAATCCGGCTACAATGACATCGCATGGTCGGCGGGCACATCTACACCATTCCATATCTTTTTGGAAGTCCAGTCTGCTGCTGGTGCAGCCCAAAAGCTGTTATCAGGTGCTAATCCGAGTGGGAGGTAAGCCATGGAGCAAAGATAAAGGCTGCCGGTGGAGATGTATCCTTCGGCAATCGCAGGCTGGTGCCCGCAGAACCCAATAGTGAGCCAGCCATTTTTATCAAATGTGCCTTCTGCCCCCATTATTTTTTTCATGGAAGTGGTAAGCGCCGACCGGATGCTGGCCGGTGATATACCCTCGCTAAGCTTTTCCATTAGTGTTATTTGCGCCAGCAACTGAAAGGCACCGATTCGGTAGGGTAGCGAGCGGCCAATTGGCGGGAAGGAACCATCAGACATAATCAATCGCTCCTGAATGGCGGCATAACGCTGCCCGATTTTCAGGAACTTGTCAAATGCCTTTTGAAAGTACTGATCGTTGCGTTTGTCGAAGGGGATCATTGTGGCGGTGATATCCAAAAGAAAAGGCTGGATGACGTAGCTGTTGTAATAGTCCCAGTGGAAATCCTCGCCATCTCCAAAAACACCGTCGCCTTTGTACCAGCTTTCCATTTGCCTAACTGCGAGCTCTATTCTTACAGCGTCGCCTTCATTGTAGAATTTGGCCAGGGCGGCTTCCACCATGGCGCTGAAAAGAATCCAGTTGCTGTGGTAGGGCCTGATCACTCTGCTGGAGACAAATGCGTTTTTCAGATTAAGTTTTGTGGCGCTATCGAGGGATTCCCAAAGCTCTTTTGGGGCACGAATCAATGCGTGGGCCAGGAAGGCGGCATCTACCAGGGGCTGGGCATGCTCCGTGAAATTCATAAAATCAGGAGAGCCAGGATCTACCGCTTTGCCGATGGCTGTTCTTGAAAGGTCAGCATATTTTTTTCGCAGATCCTCTTCCTTGCCTGTTAGGCTCGTTGATGCCAGCCAGGGAGCCATTCCAGAAAGCAGCCTCCCGAAGGCTTCAAGGTAGGTGACCTGCCTTCTAGAGGTTTCCTGTCCTTCTTTGCACTCCACTGGCATGTTCTTTTTCAGCGTGCCCGCTGCCAGGTTAGTCAGCACAGGATCTGCTATTTTGACAAGCATGTTTACCCAATAAGTTCTGTCGTCTTCAGCGGCTACTTCTGCGCCGTTGGGGAAGGCAGATAGAGAAGCTGGTGTCATTAAGCCAAGTGCGCCAACGCCAGCGGCATTTTTTATGAAGTTTCTTCTTTCCATGGTATTAGTTACTGCAATTCGGTAAAAAACACAAACACCCGACATTTTTGAATATGCCAGGTGCTGTAGGTAGTTGCGTTTGCAAACTGCCTGTGGTTAAGCGAGCTTTGCTTTTTCAGGATCCCAGTTCACAATTCTGTTTTCGAAGTAGCTTAGGTTAGAGCAAAGAGCCGGGCCTGCTGCCCGCATGCCAAACAAAGCGTCTTCCAGAATGGGCTTACCCTCTCTAATACCAGCATAAAAATTGGTGTGATGTGAAATATCGGCGCTGTAGCCTTGTGGCGTTTTGTATTCCACTTCCGGAATCAGCATTTCGGGTGCCTCCGGTGGAAACTCCGCTTTGTACCACTTCTCAAACTCTTTTTGCTGTGCTTCTGTAAATGTGTTGAAGCTGTCCCAGCCGCCGTAACCTGGTGCTTTTTTGATTTTATTTCTTTCAACAGTGAGCCCACTCCAGCCGAGGGTGATGGTGCCTTCGCTGCCGACCAGGCGCACTCTGGAGCCACCACCTCCGCCATCCACAAAGTTGACCCTCATTTGTAGATTGAAGGCTGGGTGCTTGGCTGTGGCAGGGTAGTCGTGGATGGAGCACATCAGGTCTGGCACGTCCCGGCCGTCTTTCCAATAGCGCAGGCCACCCGATGCATAGATTCTATTGGGCCCCGTTGAGCCGGTGATCGTGTGGAAGTTGGTGAACAAGTGAACGAAAAGGTCGCCCGCTATGCCTGTGCCGTAGTCCTGATAGTTTCTCCAGCGGAAGAACCTCTTGGCATCGAAGGGTACTTTTGGCGCATCGCCAAGGTAGCGATCCCAGTCAACCGTGGCCGGGCTCGCATCGGTGGGAATTGAGTACTGCCAGGCGCCGCTGCCACCCTGGCGGTCGTTGTAAGTTTCCACCATGATCAGCTGCCCTATGGCGCCGGACTCATAAATCTCTTTGGCCTTGTGGCTCACCAGGTTGCTGGCCGACTGGCTGCCTACCTGAAACACTTTCTTAGTTTTGGCTTGAGTATCGATTACTGCCTGGCCTTCGTCGAGCTTATGCACCATGGGTTTTTCACAATACACATGCTTGCCTTTGTTCATGGCATCGATGGAAATGCGGTCGTGCCAGTGGTCAGAAGTGGCGATGATCACCGCATCAACATCTTTTCGGTCCAATATCTCCTTGTAGTCTTTTGTGGTGAAAATGTCCTTTCCGTAAAGCTCTTTCGTGCGATCAAGCCTCCCTGTGTAAAGGTCACAAGCGGCCACAAGCTTTACCCCTGGTATTTGCACCGACGTGCTCAAATTGTTGAAACCCATGATGCCCATACCAATGACGGCGATATTGACTTTGTCGTTGGCAGCGTATTTTTTCAGCTCATTTTCAGGCTCTTTAATAAGAAAGGTTTGTTTGCTTTTTCCTGCCATAAGCAGCGAAGGAGCAGCACCGGCCAGCAGCGAGGTTCCTACTGCTTTCTTAATAAAATTCCGTCTGTTTGAAGTAGGTTTTTTCATTGTAAGGGAGTTATTAACTATCGAAACTGATAGTAATATACTCCATAAAAGTCCAAGCTTCAAACAGCAGGCTGTTGTTGGTAATTATTGGTGAAGTATGGCTGAACAGGCACTGCGGAAGGTAATGCCAAATATCACTTATTTGCGGATGTGTCCGCTAACAAATGCCCCAGGGCATCGATGAGCTTGTCCGATAAAACCGAGTCCTCTTTGTTGTCGCTAAAGAAAGGTTGTATCTCTTTTACGTAATTTTCGAAGCCCTCGAAGTCTCTTTTTTCGACGAGGGAAAGCAATATTTCAGCCTCTTTCATAAACAACTGTGTAACCTCCTTCACAAACGGATTGAAGATCTGTATTTCTGCATACAGCCGGGGGTTTTGCAGCACATACCGTGTGTAGAAAAGCAGGAATATCCGGTAAGTGGGAGAAGAGAGACTTTTGATGAAATCCAGATTGGCCCCCATATGGGCCAGGGTTTTCGCACTCACGAATACATTGAAGTGGTTCAGCCCCTGAATCACACCCATCAGCCTGTCATGTTCATCATAAGATATGTCTTGCACAAGGGCTCCTTGCTTCGAAAATAGGTTTTTCCAATAAAGCTCAGTTTCTGTCTCAACGTTTACACTGTAGTTAAAGATCACTACCTGGCCTTCGACGTTCTTCACCGAAGGGGCAAACATGGGGTGAATAGAAATGTATTGGGAAGAGATATCGCTCTGTTCCTGAGAAATTTTTTGATGAGCAGCCACAATGCCCGATTTGACGCTGCATACGTCTATCAAAAGCTTGTCATTCAACAATGGGTATATTTCGGCAAGCACACCCTCCATGGCCGAAATGGGTACTGCCAAAATTAACACATCGGAGGCCGCAACGAGCTCAATGTTAGAGTTGTACTGACTTGATTCATCATTGGATGTGAAACTTACCTTGTGGCCTCTTTCAGACAGAAAATCCACGAGCCACTTGCCCATACCACGACTTCCACCAACCACACCTATACTTTTCGAATGCTCGCTTTTCATAAAACTATCGGTCATGCTAAAGTAATTGAATAGCACGTTTTCTTATAAAAGTCTGCTAAATACATAATTTTATCTTTTCGTTCCTTCCGGTTAAGTCAATTTAATCTGAACGTTCGTTCTTAAATCGATCTTGAAATTATATTATTGCCGGATAGAATCCTGGCTTGGGTACTCGGACAAAAAGCTATCTAGATGACGATAGTAAGTCATTGTGGCCTGTATTACTACTGTGAGGGTGGTGAAGATGGGGCTGGTTTTTTGGCTCCCCGGAAAACTATTAAATTGTAACACATGAAAATTACCTTTAGAAAGAAGGTCATACAACACCTTGTAGCAATAGCGGTTTTTTATCTATTGACTATATTTTTCTTCAGCCCTGTTTTTTTTGACAATAAAAACATCAATCAGCAAGATATTCTGCAGTGGCAGGGCTCGGTGCAGGAAATAAAGGAATTCAGAGCAACGACGGGAGAGGAGCCACTCTGGACCAACTCGATGTTTGGCGGAATGCCTGCCTACATGATCGATGTGGACTGGAGCAATGACATTGTGGAGTTTCTGCAATCGGCTTACAGCTTGTGGCTGCCCCATCCAGTCAGGTTGGTGTTTGCCAGCATGGTTTCGTACTACATTTTACTTCTGGCTTTTGGGGTCACTCCCTACCTGGCCATAGTCGGGGCGGTCGGTTTTGCCTTTTCTTCCTACAACATGATTTGCCTGGTAGCCGGGCATAACGCAAGACTGGGAGCCATTGCTTTTGCACCACTTATTCTTGCAGGTATTCACAAAGCCTACGATGGCAAAAAAAGAATCGGGTTTGCACTGGCGGCGTTAGGGCTGGCCATGCACCTTCGGATCAACCACCTTCAAATCACTTATTATCTGCTGCTTATCATCATCATCTATGCCATAGCCAGGTTGGTGGTGGAAACGCAGAAGGGGCTGCTGAAGCCATTTCTGAAGCATAGTTTTGTACTCATTTTGGCAGCCTTGCTGGGCCTTGGAACCTTCTTTGGTGAGTTTTGGGCAACTTACGACTACGCCAAATACACGCAAAGGGGAAGGCCCGAGCTGACAGCCCAAAAAGACGCCAAGCCCAATGCTGACGGCCTCGACAAAAGCTATGCCTTCAACCACAGCAACGGCATTTTCGAGCCCATCGTAATGTTCATCCCCAATTTTTATGGGGGAGCCATGTTCGGCGGATTCGACACTGATGGAGCTGCGGCCGTCGAGCTACAAAAAATGGGGGTTCCACGCCAGCAAGTGGCCCAACAACTGAACGGGTTGCCTGCTTACTGGGGTAACCAGCCGGGCACGTTGCCTTACTACGCAGGCGCCATTATCATTTTTCTGGCAGTGCTGGGAGGCATCGTTTTGCCTGGTAAACAGAAATATTGGATGTTCGTGGTGATCGCCTTTGGCATCGCCCTCACCTGGGGCAAGAATTTTTCTTCATTCAACTACTTCCTTTTCGACTACTTTCCGGGCTACAATAAATTCAGGTCAGTGACTTTTGCTTTGTTTATGCCGTTGCTCTGTCTGCCACTATTGGGCATGCTGGGGCTTCAGCTTGGGTTGGAAAAGTCATTTGATAAGCAATGGATGAAGGGCTTCTACATCGCCCTCGGCGCAACAGGTGGATTCGCCCTGCTGGCCATCGTGTTTGCTGGCATGGGTGGCTATGCCAGCCCAAATGATGCAGGGCTTGAGCAATACCCCCGGTTGTTGCAGGCGCTTAGGATCGACAGGGTGTCGTTGCTTAGAGCCGATGCGTTGCGGTCGCTGTTGTTCATTGTTGCGGCAGGAGCATGCGTGTATTTTTGGGCCAAACGCAAACTGTCAGCAGTATGGGCTCCATTGTTGCTCGTTGTGGTCACCTCCGTGGATGTGATATCAGTAAGCAGAAGGTACCTGAACGACAAGAATTTCACAGCGAACCCAGCTCGTCAGTTCTTTGCCCCTTCTGAGGCAGACCAGGTGATTTTGAGTGACAAAGATTATTACCGTGTTTTCAACCTCAATGATCCTTTCAACGATGCACAAACCTCTTACTTCCATCATTCTTTGGGGGGGTATCATGCAGCCAAACTCAGGCGCTATCAGGATTTGATCGAGTACTGCTTGTCGGGTGAGGCTAACCAGTTGTACTCCACTGTGCAGGCTGGCTCGAGAGATTTTTCAGGCCTTGGAGTAGTCAATATGCTTAATACCAGGTACTTCAAATTTGGCGATAACAAAGGGGA
This sequence comes from Imperialibacter roseus, assembly GCF_032999765.1. Classification (GTDB taxonomy): domain Bacteria; phylum Bacteroidota; class Bacteroidia; order Cytophagales; family Cyclobacteriaceae; genus Imperialibacter; species Imperialibacter roseus. The sequence goes on from NZ_CP136051.1 coordinate 1,003,314, forward strand.
GGTGCTTAGAAATAGTGACGCCAATGGCCCGGCCTGGTTCGTCTCCAACGTTTATAAAGTAAATTCGGCTGATGAGGAAATAGACGTTTTGTGTGGTACTGACACCAAATCGGTAGCCATTATTGATGCCACCAAGTTTGACGTAGCCGCTACTGAATATGACGACTCCGGCACCATCGCCTTACAAAGTTATGCACCCAACAAACTGGTGTACAAGTCAAGCTCTTCCAGCGAGGCTTTGGCCATCTTCTCCGAAATCTACTATCCTGAGGGTTGGGTAGCCCGTATCGACGGCAATGAAGTGCCGATTCTCCGGGCCAACTATGTGCTTCGGGCGCTTCAGGTGCCTGCAGGTGACCATGAGATCGTGTTTACTTTCGAGCCTGTGATTTACTCCGTTGGCAACAAAGTGATGCTTGGTTCCTCCTTCATTCTGCTGATAGTTGTAGTTCTTGTGTTTGGCTACCAGGTGCGAAAGATGTTGTTCGACCAGGCTTGAGGCAGACTTTGATCGTTTTTTCTTATTTCGTGCAACCTTTGCCCTAAATAATAGTATATATAGTACCTTGTAATACAAAATACTATCAAAATGAAAAGGACACTATTACTGATCGGACTATTTGCTTTTACCTATGTTGCCGCCCATGCGCAGCGACGTGTGAATGAAAGAGACCTGACGGGCGTTTGGAAGCTCGTTATCGACGTTGACAAAGACGAAGTGAGAGAGGAGATTGAGGATGAAGACAATATCGTAGCCCAAATCTTTGCGGAGACAGTTACCGACTTTGCTTTCAATATCATTGAGAAGATCGATATCAGATTTGAGTTTCTTCCTGATAATCGGCTTCGTGTAGAGGCCAATGTTTTTGGCGAGTCGGAAGTAGAATACTCTGAGTGGCGGATCAATAAGGATGGCGAGCTGTGGATCAGCGACTCGGATCACTTCAAAGTAGACGACGATGATGACGATTTTTGGCTAATGGAAAACGGGAAGTTGGTGTCGTTCGAAAAGCAACGTGATGGTAGTAAAAGAAACAAATCGGTATATCTGGAGCCTGTGAAATAGGTAGTCAATTATTGCAGAAATCAAAAAGGCGGAGGCAATTAGCTTCTGCCTTTGCTTTTATAGAGGGTTGTAGGTAATCAGGCGCAAGCTTTCACCCTTTTTGAAATTTTGGCGATTCGGTGGCAGTTCGAGAAACGCATTGGCATACAGCAAATTTGCCAGGTCACCCGACCCACCGCCTGACCGTGGCTGTGCCCAAAGTACTCCGTCCTTATCCAAATGAGTCTTCACCTGTAGAAAGTAGGTGAGGGGCGAAGCAAAGTCAAAGTCTTCACTCAGCTTGGCATATTGTTCCGTTGGCGCAATGCCCAGACAGGCTTTTAGCCAGGGTAGAAAATACCTGTGAAAGCACATAAATGTGGAAATAGGGTTGCCCGGAAACGCAAACACAAATTTTTTCTCTCCAATACGACCGAACCAGAACGGCTTGCCTGGCTTTTGCGCTACTCTGTGAAATATTTTCTGCACCTGAAGTGACTCAAGTACTTCAGGCAGGTAATCGGCCTTCCCTTTTGACACACCACCACTCAGCAGCAACACATCATTCGGCTTCAGAATGTTGCCAAGTTGCTCCTGCAGGCTTTCTTTATCGTCCTTGATATGGAAGATTTCGGGCTCTACTCCCCAGCTCTGGAGGGCAGCGGCAAGCGCCTGACTGTTGGAAGACCGTATCTGATAGGGCTCAGGGTGATCATCTACAGCCACTAACTCATCGCCGGTGGCAATAACAGCCACCTTTGGCAGGCAAAATACCCTGGGCACGGCTGCTCCCACTGTTGCCAACACGGCGATTTCCGACGCACGAATGAGTGTGCCGGTGTCCAGAAGCTTGGTGCCTTTTTTCTGGTCTCTCCCTTCTTTGTGCACGTTTTGGCCTTCCCTGATTGGCTCAACAGTGAACTTTGCCTGTCCGTTTGTGATCTCAATATCCTCATAGGGAACGACGGTATCGCAGCCGACGGGGAGCACAGCACCGGTCATCACTTCCAATGCGGCGTCAGAATTTTGAAGACTTTTTGCCTCTTCACCTGCCAGTTGTGTGCCTTCAATAGCGAATGTTCGGAGCCCTGCTTCGTAGGCTTTGAAGGCAAATGCGATGCCGTCCATCGTTACCCGGTCGAAGGGAGGGAAATTTCTGTCCGCAAAAATCTCCATGGCCAACACCCTGCCCGACGCCTCCTGCAGGTTGACGTGCTCCTTTTTCAACCTGAGCTGAGTGGATAAAATAAGCGAGGTGGCTTCGTTAACTGAAATCATTGCTTAGAAGTTCTTAGATCAACTGTCCAACTTTATTTTTTATCTTTAGCGAGTATTCTTTAACCGAATCCCAGACCAAAGTAAATGAACATTAAAGAAAAGGAACTTAGCCATGTAAACAAAGAGGGGCAGGCTGCCATGGTGGATGTGGGCGAAAAGAAGGTGACTCGAAGAATGGCTTCGGCAAGGGCCATTGTTGTGCTTCCTCAAGAGGTGATGTCCCTGTTGAAAGATGGAGAGCTTTGGGGGAAAAAGGGGCCTGTGATTCAAACGGCCATCATTGCCGGCACTATGGGGGCCAAAAGGACAGGGGAACTCATACCCATGTGTCATCCGTTAGGTCTGGAGAGTTGTTCATTTGATACGGAATGGAAGGGCAATGAGCTCACCATTCAGTGCACTACGAAGATTGAGAGTAAGACAGGTGTTGAAATGGAGGCTTTAACCGGGGCGTCAGTGGCGGCACTAACGATTTATGATATGTGCAAAGCTCTTTCGCACGACATTGTCATTAAAGAAATCAAACTACTGGAGAAGCGTGGAGGAAAAAGCGATTTCAAAAGAGAAGCATAGCAAACATGCCAAGTTGGCCAAGCCAATGGGCGGCAGCTATCACCGCCAGGAATGGGCCATATTGGGAACTCCTTGTGGAGAAATCAGGAAGCTGGTCGGCAGCTTATGCGCTGCTTTGGGTGAGAAATGGAAGCTGGCCTATCTTGATGAAGACCATAAGGCCTCAGAAGAGGAGTATAGCCACTCTATGCTGAGCGGGCATGCATTTCTGGAGGCAACCAATAAAATCAACTATTTTCGGTTCGACCACGCAACAGCCCCCTCTTCCTTTGAAGCAAAAGCTATTTTCAATCCACTCGATGCTGTTTTCATCAACGGAAACCATTTTGCGGCCTCCAGACAAATTGTAGTGATCGATCCACGAAAGGATGTGGTAAAGAAGATGGACCGGCTGACTAATATTTCCCTTGTGCTGATGACGGAAGGGCAAACACAGATCCCGGAGGAGGTGCAGTCCCGAATGAATCCAGGCACGCCGGTTATTTCAATTGCCGACACGCAAAGGATTATTAACTGGATGGCTTCGCAGCTCGAGCTTTCTGTTGCACCCGTCAAGGGACTTGTGCTGGCTGGTGGCAAAAGCCAGCGAATGGAAGCTGACAAAGGGCTCATTTTTTACCATGGAAAGCCACAACGGGAGTACATGTATGATTTGCTGAGTGCAGCAGGCATTCAGCCTCACCTTTCTATCAGAACCGATCAGACCTACTCTGTTTCCGAGGAGGCAAATACGGTGATGGATCGTTTTTTAGGTCTTGGGCCTTATGGCGCCATTTTGTCGGCTTTGATGAGCGACCCGAATGCGGCCTGGCTTAGCGTAGCTTGCGATTTACCACTTTTGGCGAAGGAACACATTGACCTGTTGCTACAGTACCGAAACCCTTCAAAGGTAGCAACGGCTTTTTATAACCCCGAGACCGACTTCCCGGAACCGTTGATCACCGTTTGGGAACCAAAGGCCTACCAGGTTTTACTTAACTACCTTGCCCAGGGTTATTCATGCCCCAGAAAGGTTTTGATTAATTCGGATATTGAGTTGGTGAATGTGGTAGACCATGCATTTATGATGAACGCCAATACTCCAGACGAAAAAGACAAAGCGCTGAACCTTATTGCCGCCTCAGCCAAATTCAACTGAGCTGACTAAAAATGGCTTTTCTGGCTATTTAAGGCACTTTCTCAACTAAATTGAATTTTTTTTCTCTCAAAGTGAAACAATTTCAGTCAATTGTATGTATATACATATAAGTACAAACATTTAAATTAATATATACAATGGAAACACAAACTCTGACCCAATGGAACCTTGATACTATGCACTCTGAACTTCAGTTCAAGGTGAAGCACCTGGTTATTTCAACAGTGACCGGTTCATTCAAAAACTTCAATGTGGAGGTAGCCACAGAAGGCGACGATTTTTCAACAGCACAAATAAAGCTGACTGCCGATGTGAGCTCAATTGATACCGGCAATGAGCAAAGAGACGGACACCTCAAAAGCGACGACTTTTTTAATGCTGAGAAATTCCCTGCGTTGACTTTCGAAAGCACTGGCATCAAAAAAGTTGATGAGGAAAACTTTATTCTTTCAGGAAACCTTACAATCCGTGACATTACCAAGCCAGTAGACTTGAATGTGGTGCTCGGAGGTATAGCTGTTGACCCTTATGGCAACACTAAAGCGGGTTTTGAGGTAGAAGGGAAAGTGAACAGAAAGGAATTTGACCTTAAGTGGAATGGCGTTACCGAAGCTGGTAGCGTTGTGGTAGCCGATGTTGTTAAAATCCTGGGAAATATTCAGGTAGCAAAGGCACAGTAAGCATATTTCAACCAATCGTAGGCGAAAGTCTCTCATTAGTGAGAGACTTTTTTGTTGATTTTTACAGCGAAAGGTACTCTTTTATCGAACATGCCGGCTTTCTTTTCCCCCAGCTAATGCCTACATTCAAATTTGAGTTAGTTATAGCTTAAGTGAATCGCCTGGTAAAAATTGTACTTATTTTTCTTATCGGAGTAGTCCTGCTATTCCAGAGTGCTTGCCGTGACAAAGAATCACCCAAAGAAACGGGCAATCTTTGGCAGGCAATAGAAGAAGCCAAGGAACTCAGTATTTTCGAAAACGCTATTATTGTTGCCGGACTCCAGCCACTATTCGAAGAACAGGGGCCATACACGGTTTTTGCGCCCACCAACGAGGCCATGCTGATTTTTTTTGAAGAATTTGGCTTTACAGAAGGTCTTGCCAACTTAAGCCCTCAGGATTTACAAATTGTAGTGCTGTATCATGTTGTTGATGACCGGTTATTTCTGAAAAACTTCGATGAAGAGCTTGGCTACCCGACATTATTCAATGGTTTTGAGGCTTTTATAGCACGATTGAATAGTGATGTGTCGATTAACGGAGTATCAAATGTTATCGTTGGCGATTTTGAAGCCTCAAACGGCGTTCTTCATATAGTTGATCACACCTTTTTTATTAAAGCTTCCGATGGTTCTATAGGCATACCCGGTGCCGATGGCGGGGGTGTGGGAGGAAATAACCCTAATCGCAGGGGCCCTTAAGTTATTTCTTGATCAGGTATTTCTGAGCCAGTTGTCTCAGGAACTTTTTGCTTGTGCTGATTTCCGGGTCTGCATAAGTAAACTGTGATAGTTCGGCAATTACACCAGGCAGATACCCAAGTTTAAGAGCTATTTTTTCGCAAAACTCGATTTCGCTGGTGAAGACTTTGCCATCTACCTTCATTAACTGCACAATGTTCAGGAGGTAGTCGAGCCTGTCATCCTCATCAACACCCTCCAGTGTAGGCATTGGCTTTGGGTGATCAATCAGCGTTTCTATCTGATCCTTTGACAAGCCATTGAGGGCGCCTATGTAGTGAATCAGTTTTGATTCAGACGGGGCTACGTATTTATCTACCCTCGATAAATGAACCAAAACGCTTAGTTGATCAACAACATCCATAAAGCAAAATTAAAAGTATCTGTACTCAGGCCAAAATGATAAAAAAGTAAAGCTATTTGGTTAGGTTGGCTCAAACTAAAATTACAACTAATTCCTAATTTTCTACCTTTTGCCTTCAAAAAAATGCGCACAGCTAAATCTAGGGGAGCGGGGATTTTCACTGCAAACGCAGTTCGCTAAAGGATGAAAACTTATCCAATTAGTTTTTCTCATTCCTCAATCGCAAGAAAGATTTCTTTAAAAAATTCCCTGATGTCTTGCGGCGTAATTCTTCGGCTACTACATTAGCGTCCGTTATGACAAAAGCAAGCGCTCGTATGATCTGGTGGTGGCACAATTCGACATTCGAATCGTGAACCGGTAGATTTTATGATCTTGAAAAAAGGGCCTGTTCACGCAGGCCCTTTTTTGTTGCACCATGAACCAAATTTTTATGTATCACATCAGGCAAACATCCAAAAAACTGCTGGCAGATACCCACACTCCAGTGAGTATTTATCTGAGACTGAGAGACAAGTACCCGAACACGTTTCTGCTTGAAAGCTCTGATTATCATGGACAGGAAAACAGCATGTCTTTTATCTGCTGCCAGCCCATGGCTTCTATGACGCTGAGAGGCAGGGAGTTTTCATCCGAATTTCCAGACAACAGCGTGGACAACCATTCGTTAGGCGACGCTGGCAAGCTTACCGAACTGATGAGTGCCTTCATGGGCAAGTTTGATATTAAAGAAGAGGCTGGTGTCAAGTTCTCTGTGGCAGGTCTGTTTGGCTACCTGGCCTACGATGCTGTACAACGGTTCGAGGACATTAAGTTCGACTCATCCAAAAACGACCAATTCCATATACCTGACATGCATTATTCGCTTTTCAGGTATGTGATTGCGATCGACCATTTCAAGAATGACCTGTTTATTGTCGAAAATCAGATCGACGGTCAGACATCCAGTATCGATGAAATGGTAAGCCTGATCACTAGTCGCAATGTGCCTACTTTTCATTTTAGCATTAAGAACGGAGAGGAATCGAACTTTACAGATGCGGAGTTTTTGGAGATTGTGAAAAAAGGAATACATCATTGCCAGGTGGGTGATGTGTTTCAAATCGTGCTTTCCCGCAGGTTTCAGTCTTCCTTCGAAGGCGATGAGTTTCAGGTGTATCGTGCCCTCCGCTCCATTAATCCTTCTCCTTATTTATTCTATTTTGACTACGGCAACTTCAAGATTTTCGGTTCTTCGCCTGAGGCACAGATAGTGATAAAAGACGGTGAAGCTACTATTTATCCTATAGCGGGCACTTTCCGAAGAACCGGCAACGACCAGTCGGATGCGGAGCTGGCCAAGAAGCTTTATGAAGACCCCAAAGAGGACTCGGAGCACGTGATGTTGGTGGATTTGGCGAGAAACGATTTGAGCAAAAGCAGCGATGCCGTGAAAGTCGAGACCTACAAAGAGATTCAATATTACTCTCATGTGATTCACCTGGTTTCGAAGGTGTCGGGCAAGCTGAAAAAAGGCACCTCTCCGCTGGAAATGGTAGGCAGTACTTTCCCGGCGGGCACTTTGTCGGGTGCGCCAAAGCACATGGCCATGCAATTGATTGATAAGTATGAGGCAGTAAAAAGAGGCTACTATGGTGGTGCAATCGGCTACCTGGGACTCAATGGTGACTTTAATCATGCCATTATGATCCGATCCTTTCTCAGCCAGGACAATACGTTGTTCTACCAGGCGGGGGCGGGAATTGTGGCCAAGTCGACGCCGGAAAGTGAAGTGCAGGAGGTGTATAATAAATTGGCGGCATTAAAATCGGCGCTGGAGTTGGCGCAGCAAATATGAAGATCCTGGTATTAGACAATTACGATTCATTCACCTATAACCTGGTTCACATACTGGTGGAACTTGGGTATGGTGACACCACTGATGTGTTCAGAAATGACAAAATTAGCCTGGAAGAGGTAGAGAAATACGATAAGATACTGCTATCACCTGGCCCTGGTCTGCCAAAGGACGCCGGCATTATGCCAGAGCTTCTGAAGAAATATTCGCCAACGAAAAGCATTCTGGGCGTTTGTTTGGGGCACCAAGCTATTGGCGAAGCCTTCGGAGGGGAGCTGTTCAACATGCCGGTTGTGTTGCACGGCGTAGCGAACGACACCATCAGAACCGGTGTAGAGGATGCCCTGTTCGAAGGGTTGCCTGATAGTTTTAGGGTGTGCAGGTACCACTCATGGTCGGTGGTGGCAGAAAACCTGCCGGCAGAATTGCTGGTGACGTCAAAGGATGCGGAGGGAAATATTATGTCGATGCGTCACAAACAGTACAGCGTAAGAGGTGTGCAGTTTCACCCTGAGTCGATTCTGACCGAGCATGGAAAAAAAATGATTAATAACTGGGTAACAAAATGTTAGTGCAATGAAGGAAGTACTGAACGAACTATTCGAGTATAAATCGCTGACAAAGGAACGGGCCAGGGAAATACTGGTGAACCTTGCCAAAGGCGAATACAACCCATCGCAAATGGCTGCTTTTCTTACTGTCTTCATGATGCGGTCGATTACGGTAGAAGAGCTCGAGGGATTCCGTGACGCTATGCTTGAGCTTTGCATAGCGCTCGACCTTAAAAAATATGACGCCATTGACCTGTGTGGAACAGGAGGCGATGGTAAGGATACGTTCAACATCTCTACGCTGGCCTCTTTTGTGGTGGCCGGAGCTGGGCAGAATGTGGCCAAACATGGTAACAATGGTGTTTCATCTATCTGTGGCTCGTCGAACCTGCTGGCCTATTTTGGCTACGAGTTCACTAACGACAAGGACAAGATTGAGAAGAGTATTGCCGAAAGTGGCATTTGCTTTTTGCATGCGCCGCTCTTTCATCCAGCCATGAAGAACATAGCACCTATCAGGAAGGAGCTGGGCGTGAAAACCTTCTTCAACATGCTTGGCCCCATGGTAAATCCGGCTTTTCCCGACAAGCAGCTTGTCGGTGTTTTTAGCCTGGAATTAGCCCGGCTTTACGGCTACCTCTATCAGCGATCGGGTAAGGAGTTTGTCATCCTTCATTCTTTGGATGGATACGACGAAGTGTCGCTAACTGGTGGGTTTAAAATGATCACCAACCAGGGAGAGAAGGTGCTTCACCCCGAAGACCTTGGTTTGTCGACCGTGAAGGCTATTGAACTAAAGGGTGGCGAGACAATTGAAGAGTCGGCAGCCATCTTTCTGAAGGTGATCAAAGGCGAGGGAACCAGGGCTCAGACAGAGGCCGTTTTGGCCAATGCCGGGCTGGCACTTTACGTAGGGAAGCAGCTAAGTTCTGTGAAGGAAGGAGTGCAAATGGCCAAAGAATCTCTTGAATCTGGCAGGGCTTTCCAAACATTCAGAAACTTAGTTGGCGATTCAAAGATATCTGTAAGTATTTCATAATTTTGTAAGCAATGGAGAATATCCTGGATAAGATTCTTGCCGTAAAAAAGCAGGAAGTAGAGCGACGGAAAGAGTTGTTTCCAGCTAAATTACTGGAAGAGAGCATCTACTTTCCTTCGCCCACTGTGTCGATGAAAAAGTACCTGCTTCGCCCCGATAAGTCTGGCATCATCGCCGAAATCAAAAGAAAGTCGCCTTCGAAAGGAGTCATCAATCCCAACGTCTCGGTGGAGCGCATTTCCATAGGCTATATGCAAGCTGGCGCAAGTGGGCTTTCTATCCTTACGGACAGTGAGTTTTTCGGAGGTAAAAATGAGGACCTGACCACCGCAAGAAACTTCAACTTTTGCCCCATTCTCCGCAAGGACTTTATCATCGATGAATATCAAATCATTGAAGCCAAGTCAATTGGCGCTGACGTGATACTGCTGATAGCTGCTGCCTTGCCACCAAAACGATTGAAAGGCTTGGCTCAGTTTGCAAAGTCGCTCGGGCTGGAGGTGCTGATGGAAGTGCACAATGAGGAAGAGCTGCTCAATAACATTCATCCCGAGCTGGATATTGTCGGAGTGAACAACAGGGATCTGAAGCGATTTGTGACAGATATCAATATCAGCAAGGAACTAGTCGCAAAAATTCCTGAAGACTATGTGAAGATTTCGGAAAGCGGAATAAATGATCCGGCCGTTATGCTCGAATTAAAAGAATGTGGCTTTGAAGGATTCCTGATCGGTGAGCAATTTATGAAAGAAAGCAGGCCTGAGTTGGGAGCGAAGCATTTTATTGAGCGCTTTCATTTTCTGGAGAAAACCAAAACCCAAACGGTTTAATACATATGGCTAACCAACGTCTGCATTTGAAAGTGTGCGGGATGAAATTTCCTGACAACATCAAGAGGTTGAAAGAAGTGGAACCTGACTTCATGGGGATGATTTTTTTCTCAAAATCTCCCCGGTTCGTTGGTAGCGAATTGTTGTTTACCGGCACAAGCATATTTCCTCCGGGAGCAAAAAAGGTAGGAGTGTTTGTGAATGCCCCTCTTTGGGATATTGTGAAAGTGGTGGAGGAATACAAGCTGGAGTATGTGCAGCTTCATGGCGAAGAGTTTCCGCAGTATTGTGTTGAGCTAAGGAAAAAAGGAATGAAGGTGATCAAGGCCTTTCAAGTAAGTAATTCCTTCGATTTTAAGAAAGTGGAGGCGTTTGAGGGGTGTATCGACTATGCTCTTTTTGACACCAAAACGCCTAACTACGGAGGGTCGGGTGAGAAATTTGATTGGACTTTGCTCAATTCCTACAAGCTAAGCATTCCCTTTTTTCTGAGCGGCGGCATTAGTCTGGAGGATATAGATGAGATAGAGCAGCTGGACTTGCCCAAGCTGTTCGGTATTGACGTAAACAGCAGGTTTGAAGTTTCGCCCGGATTGAAAGACATTGACAAGCTGCTGGCACTGAAGAAGAGAATGGGAAAAATGAAAAAGGAGACAATGTGATGGAACAAACAATATCCAAATATGCAGTGGATGAGCAGGGATACTATGGAAAGTTTGGAGGTGCCTTCATTCCTGAGATGCTCTATCCAAATGTAGAGGAGCTTAAGGAAAAATACCTGGACATTATTTATGCTCCGGAATTTCAGGAAGCCTTTCACGGGCTTTTGAAAGACTATGTAGGAAGACCAACACCGCTTTACTTTGCCAGCCGCTTGTCGGAAAAGCATGGTGCGAAGATTTACCTGAAAAGAGAAGATCTTTGCCATACAGGAGCCCACAAGGTGAACAACACTGTTGGGCAGATTCTGCTTGCTCAGCGACTAGGTAAGAAAAAGATCATAGCGGAAACAGGTGCCGGTCAACACGGAGTGGCTACTGCTACTGTGTGTGCCCTTATGGGCATGGAGTGCATCGTGTACATGGGTGAAGTGGACATGGCAAGGCAGCGGCCAAATGTAGAGCGCATGCGGATACTTGGCGCTGAAGTGCGCCCGGCAAAATCGGGCAGCCGCACCCTCAAAGACGCTACCAACGAAGCCATGCGCCACTGGATCAACAATCCGAACGAAACACATTATATCATCGGTAGTGTGGTTGGGCCTCATCCCTATCCTGACATGGTGGCTCGTTTCCAGTCGGTAATCAGCGCTGAGATGAGGGAGCAGCTTTTGCTCAAGGAGGGAACTGAAACCCCCGACTATGTCGTTGCCTGTGTAGGTGGTGGATCGAATGCCGCCGGTGCATTTTACCACTTTCTCGATGAACCTAAGGTACAGTTGGTGGCCGTGGAAGCAGCGGGTCACGGAGTCGATTCGGGCAAGTCTGCTGCTACAACGGCTTTGGGCCGGGATGGTGTTTTGCATGGCAGTCGCACGATACTGATGCAAACTGAAGATGGGCAGGTAGTGGAGCCACACTCTATTTCTGCCGGCCTCGACTACCCTGGCATTGGCCCTTTGCACGCCCATTTGTTTGATAGTAAGCGAGGTATATTCCTGAATGCTACCGACGAAGAGGCCATGGTAGCTGGCGTTGAGTTAAGCAGGCTGGAAGGCATTATTCCCGCCATTGAATCAGCTCATGCCATTGCGGCGCTTGGAAAGCTGACATTTAAACCTTCCGATATTGTGGTGCTTAATCTTTCAGGCCGGGGCGACAAAGACCTGGAGACGTATATCAAGTGGGGGGGGTATTAGGAAGACAGGAGACGGGAGACAGGAGATGGAAGTTTGAAGACGGGAGACCGGAGAGCAGGCGTCGGTACGATAGCGCTGCCTTTCTGCGTCGGCAATCGTCAGACGCCCGAAAGGCTTAAAGGGAGACGGAAGTTTGAAGACGGGAGACGGGAGGTAGGAAGCTTGCCCCACTACTGGCGGGATCGAAACCAGGCGTCGGTACGGCAGCGCTGGAAATAGTGCTGGCAGCCGTCAGTCGCCCGAACCAAAGTAGCGAGTTTGCGCCTTTGTGCCTTCGTGGCAACTGAAGAGAAAAGGTGAAAGTTTAAGAGTATAGAAGTGGGAGAGGTTAGAAGTCAGTAGATTGAGGATCGAAGTAGGCTTTGCGTCTTAGCGACTTTGCGTGAAACCTCCCTTGCGTGAAAGTGGTAATTGTTAAAACGGAAATAACATGAGTGAAATAATTGAAGCAAATAGAATAGACACCCTTTTTACCGAAAAGGCAGATCATATTTTGTCGATGTATTTTACTGCTGGCTATCCGAGCCTTGGGGACACAAGAAAAATTATGAAGGCACTTCAAGAGGGTGGTGCCGATGTGATTGAAGTAGGCATTCCATTTTCAGATCCCGTGGCCGATGGGCCCACTATCCAAAAAAGCAACCAGCAGGCGCTTGAGAATGGTATGAACATGAAGCTGCTTTTTGAGCAGCTGGAGGGCATGCGTTCAGAGATCGATATCCCCGTTTTATTGATGGGGTACTTTAATCCGGTGATGCAATACGGCCTGGAGAGGTTCTGCGCCAGGTGTCAGGAAATAGGCATTGACGGTCTCATTTTGCCTGACCTGCCAGTATACGAATACCGAAAGTTTTACAAAGAAACCTTCACCAAATACGGCCTGCACAATATCTATCTCATTACACCGCAAACATCGGAAGAGAGGATTCGTGAAATTGATGAGCATACCGAAGGCTTTATCTACATGGTTTCCTCTGCCAGCACAACTGGTGCCAAAGGGGCCGTGAGTGAGGTGCAGGAGGCGTATTTTGCCCGGATTCAGATGCTCAGGCTGAAGAACCCACGGTTGATCGGATTTGGTATTTCGAACAACGAAACGTTTGAAAGAGCCTGCCGGTATGCCAGTGGTGCCATTATTGGCAGCGCCTTCATTGACCTGCTGGAGAAGTCGGACAATATGGAGAAGGACATCAAGCAGTTTGTGAAAGGAATAAAACAAGGTAAATGATTTTCTGGCTTCATTACCCCTGTCCGCCAGATGGCGGATGTGAAGCCAGAAAATCATTGATAAAAAGCTTTATGCTTTCAATATCAAATAGAAACTTTTAAGAAACATCCGTTATGATTATCCAACTCGATCCGGCCATTTCGGAAGAAGCGAAGGCGAAGATTACCGATACCCTTGGTCAATTGAAGTTCAAAGGCACCGAAGTGAAAACCCAGATCGGCGACTACCTTGTATGCATTGGGAAAACCAATATTGACATCAGACAGCTCGGCTTTCTGCCAGGCATAATCGACATCCACAAGGTGTCGGACGATTATAAGCTGGTGTCCCGAAAATGGAAAGTTAATTCAACCAAAATCGACCTTGGCGATGGCGTTGTGATCGGCGATGGTAGCTTTTCCATCATGGCTGGGCCTTGCAGCATCGAAGGAGAGGAGAACGTTAGGGCGACCATCAAGCACCTGAAGGAGAACGGGGTGAACATCATGAGGGGTGGCGTTTTCAAACCGAGAAGCTCTCCTTATTCATTCCGTGGCATGGGTATTGATGGCCTGAAGATGTGGTATAATATTGCCAGAGAGGAAGGCATCAAGATTGTGACTGAGGTAATGCAGGTGTCGCAGATTGAAGAGATGTATCCTTATGTGGATGTGTTTCAGGTTGGTGCCAGAAATACGCAGAACTTCAATTTGCTGGACGAGCTTGGCAAGGTAGATAAAGCCGTTATGATCAAAAGAGGCATCTCAGGCACCATAGAAGAGCTTTTGTATTCTGCTGAGTATGTATTCTCTGGTGGAAACGAAAAGCTGATCCTTTGCGAGAGAGGTATTCGTACCTACGAAAAGGCCAGCCGCAATACGCTCGATTTGAATGCCGTGCCGATTTTGAAAGACAAAACCCATTTGCCTGTGGTCGTCGACCCTTCGCATGGCATTGGTATCCGTGATTATGTTGACAGCATGTCGCTGGCAGCGGTAATGGCCGGGGCCGACGGTGTGATCTTTGAAATTCATCCACTGCCTGAAAAAGCAGCCAGTGATGGGCAGCAAACCTTGGACTTCCAGCAGTCGGCGGCACTCATCAGGAAGATGAAAAAGACCTATGCGCTGAGGGAAGAGTTTGAGATGGTGGTGTGATCAAGGCTACCTTTTTAGAACAGGGAACCTAATTTGCCCATCATTAGGGTTGGCTGTTTCCACATGAGTCGTGAAGAGGTTGTGAAAATTGTTAACTGTAGTTGCTTGTCCAACAAAATATGGAAGAGAGGTTTAACTTCAAGTAAATAATAAATTGATGGTTACAATTCTAAAACCAGGAGCGCCGAAGGAATCCATTCAAAAGGTATTGGATAAGTTAGGCAGCCGAGGGCCGAAAAAGGGCATTGATGCACAGAAGTATTGTGGGGTTATTAAGTTTAGCGAGGATGCGTTAGTACTTCAGAAACGCTGGAGAGATGAATGGGAATAAGCTATTTCTGGATACCTGCCCTGCCTGGCAGATTGCCACGCTCGTTTGAACATTGACGAAAAGGGTAAGACTATTTTCTACTAGCTACCGATGACGTGTTAATGAGTTTTTTAAAGAATGTGGATTTCGACGGAGCTCAATCTGACACATTCTTTTGACATTTCGAATCACGTCATCTCAATTGGTTCGGTTTGCCAAAAATGTTAGGTCTCGCAATGACATCGGGAAATGTTTACCCCCTCCCCATATACGGATCCGATATACTGTCCGCTCCGGTTTCGAGCCTCCCGGCAAAGCGTACTTTCAGGTTGGGTTCATTGGGGCTTGTTACTGAAAAGTCGTACCATCCCTTGCTCGACGCAGTATTGAGCGTTACACTTTCCAAACCATCAGCTTTTAGTTTAAGCTCTTCCTCCACGTGTTGGTATTTATCATCTTTCAACTCCAATTTTAAAGCACCTTTGCTTCTGTTGATGATGGAAACTTTTAGCTTCCCATTAACTTTTCCCCCAGTCATTTCCGGGATACAAGTTACGTCTACGCCATTCCCTTCATTGCCAACAAACTCCCTGAAAAAACCGTTTGGGCCATACACTCTCAGGTGATATTGCCCATCCTCGAAGTTATCCAATGGCCACTGGTACTCGATTTCGTCGCCAGCTTTAACAGCAAAGGCCCATGTTTTAACCGGTTCAAAAGTATTTGTTGTCGGGTTGCGATACTTGCCGGGAGCATACACATTGAATGGTGCGCCTAAAGAGTTCTCTCCAAAAAGGCCCTTTCCGGCTTTGAAGCGAATGCGGAAATGCTTGCTGTCGTGGGCCAAATTGCCGGTAACATGCAACTCGTAGCCAAGCGCATTGGAAGGTTTGGTGCCAGGCTCCTGTTTTGGGAGCTGTGTCGTCAACATCCTGGTATCTGCTTTGAGGGGTTTGAAATTGTTGGGCAAGCCTTTGAAGCTGGCATTGTAGATTTCCTGAATATGCCTATTCCTGTCAAGGGAGGCTGGCATGTCAACCTGCTCGCCATTATATGGCCTGAACACCGAGGTAAGGTCGCCACTGATGGCCCTTCGCCACGAGCTGATATTAGGCTCTTCGATTTTCTTACCCGTCTTTTTGGAAAGGAATTTTTCCATGAACATGATGGTAGACGTGATATCACATACTTCTGAATTCACCCATCCACCCCGAGACCATGGTGAGGCCACAATAAGCGGCACACGGTAACCCAAACCTACCGGACTAGTCCTTGCCTCCTTCTCGTCAAAGCCAGCTTTTATTTCTTCATCTACGGTCACGTACTCACCATCGGCTTTTAAGCCATCTGAAATTTTGCCATCATTTGGATCGGCTGGGTTGGGTGCCACAAAAGGAGGGATGTGATCGAAATAGCCATCGTTTTCGTCGTAATTGAGAATGAAAATCGTTTTTTTCCATACCTCCGGATTCTCGGTGAGGATGTCCATTATCTCAGACACATACCAGGCACCATACCACGGAGCACTTGGGTGATCGGAGAATTTCTGAGGCGCTGCCAGCCAGGAAACTGTGGGTAGCTTGCCTTCTTTGACGTCCTTGCGGAACTGGTGAAGGATGTCCCCCTTAGGCACTTTGGTGTTACGCTCCGTTCCATTGTCGGAGTAGGTCATATCTTCGACCTTGTGATAGTCGGGATCGCCGATATTGGTTGTGAAGGCCTTGTTGTGCAGGTTTTTGGCACGAGCAGAAAGCTTCTCAAACGCTTCAGGTGTCCATTGCTGCAGGAGGTCGTTTACCTGATCAATACCCTTCTTTGTTGCATCAATTTGCCCCTGCAACTTGAGTTTATCTGCGCCGGGAGCATTCAGTTGTTTTTCCAGGGCAGCCAGATCGCTGGGCAGCTCTTTTTCTTTCGTCTTCAGGTACTCGTGAAAACCCTTACTGTAACGCACGCCATACTGGGTAAACCACTCCAGATTATTGTCTGTAAAGTTGGCCAGCAGCGACTCGTCCTCCACATTGGTGGGCAGGCTGATTTCGTTTTGATAGACTTTCCAGGAAATGCCGTTGTCCTCCAGTCTTTCAGGGAAGGTGGCCCAGCTGGCCTCCCTGCCATAGGTCACTTCTCCATTCCTCACTTTAGCTTTGTCGCCTGGCTCGCCGTGTGTTTTACCAGTCCAGTGGTAGCTGCGGTTGGTGGTGGTGCCGGTAAGAGCGGCGCAGAAGTGCTGATCGCACACGGTGAAGGCATCAGCCAGTGAGTAATAAAATGGAATGTCCTCTCTCGTGTAATAGCCCATGGTAAGGGGGATGTGCTTGTAGTCTTTGTTGCCGGGCCTTTTTGCTTCTATCCAGCCATCATATTTACCATTGTTGCGGGCGTCGACCTGATCTTCCCAGGAGTGGGGCACTCCACCCATCCAGGTAGCTTTGGTGTCTTTCATGTCGAGGCGGAAAGGGGCGAACCTGTTGCCAGCACTATCTGGCTGAAACCAAACGGGGTTTTTATCAGGCAGCGAAATAGCGAGTGGGTCGTTGAAGCCACGTACCCCTTTGAGCATGCCAAAGCAGTGGTCGAACGAGCGGTTTTCCTGCATGAGCACCACCACATGCTCGGCATCGTAAAAAGTAGTGCCGGGATCAGGTGAAATAGCCAAAGCCTTTTCAATCGAAATGGGCAGTGTGCTCCAAACGCTGGTGCCACCAGCCAGCAGGGCCGATTTTTTAAGGAACTCTCTTCTCGAATCGCTCATAAATATTGTTTTCAAACAGGTTAGACCAGCGTAAACACGCTCCGGGTGCAATAATATCGACCAGGCCAGCCAAATGAGCTGACGCAGCCATTATGTGTTCTTTAATAACATACGAATATGTTAACATAAAGGAAATACCCCAAATGGTTTTGTGGGCAGATGTCGGAAGTATGGCCGAAGGTTGGTTGTTTTCTCCATCCATCCTTTTGCCGGTTGAGTTATCGGTGTTTGGTTAATAACTTTCCTTCGTTAAACATACAGGTATGATTTCTGAAAAGCACATCAAATACGTTCTCATTTTTGCCATGAGTATTGCTACCCTTTCTGGCAGTCTCGCACAAAAATTCCCTTCCGATAAATTCCAAAACCTCAAAATTCGCAATGTAGGCCCGGCCAATATGAGCGGGCGAATTACCGCCATTGCTGCTGTGGCCGACACTCCCACGAAGGTTATTTACATAGGTGCTGCCTCTGGAGGGGTGTGGAAATCAGAGAATGGTGGCACTGCCTGGGAAAGTATTTTTGATGATGCCCCAACCGTTAATATTGGCGCTATTGCCGTGCAGCAGAGCAACCCCAGTGTGGTATGGGCGGGTACTGGTGAGGGCAACCCCCGCAACTCCATGAACCTGGGTTTGGGCCTGTTCAAGTCGTTGGATGCTGGAAAAACGTGGAAGAGAGTAGGGCTGGAAAACTCCAAAACGATTCATAGGATTATCATTGATCCGAGTGACGGCAACACGGTATACGTAGGTGTGATGGGCGATCCGTTTACGCCACATACCGAACGGGGCTTGTACAAGACAACAGACGGTGGCCTTACCTGGAAGAAAATCCTTTATACCAACGACAAGTCTGGTGTTGCCGATCTGGTGATGGATCCAACTAACCCAAACAAGCTGCTTGCTGCCATGTATGAGCATCGGCGCACGCCCTACAGCTTCACGTCAGGTGGTCCAGGGTCTGGACTGTATATGACTTATAATGGTGGTGAGACCTGGAAGAGGCTGAGTGAAAAAGAAGGACTACCTGCGGGTGAGCTGGGTAGGATAGGATTGGCCATTGCCCCGAGTAACCCGGATCGGATTTATGCCAAAGTGGAGGCTACCAAAAATGCGCTTTATCGCAGCGACGACGGCGGCTTGTCGTGGAAGATGATCAACGATAATCCCCGGTTTACCAACAACAGGCCGTTCTACTTTCAGGAGCTGGCTGTGGACACCAAAGACCCGAACAGGCTCTACAACATCTACCAGCCACTGCATGTGAGCTACGACGGCGGTGTGTCTTTCGATCCGGTGCCGATGATCCCCGCTGACGAGACCAAGGGCATCCACGCCGACTTCCATGCCTTTTGGGTAGACCCCAACGATCCCACTTTCTTTATCATTGGTGGCGATGGAGGCATTGGCATCACCCACGACCATGGCAAAGCCTGGTATTTCCCTGAAACAATCCCCGTGGCACAGTTTTACCACATCAATGTGGATGAAGACATGCCCTACAATGTGTACGGCGGCATGCAGGACAACGGCAACTGGTCGGGCCCTGGTTATGTGTGGAAACGGGGTGGCATCCGCACGCTGTACTGGCAGTACCTGGTGGGTGGCGACGGCTTTATTATCCAGCCTGATTCGGTCGACTCCCGCTTTGGTTATGGTACTTCCCAAAATGGGGAGCTTTATCGCTATGACAAGCTGACGGGCTATTACCAGCACATTCAACCCAGGGCACCGAACATGAACACCCGCCTGCGCTACAACTGGAACGCTGGGTTTGCGCAGGATCCAAACAACAACGATGTGGCTTACCACGGCAGTCAGTTTGTGCACAAAACCACCGACAAGGGAAAAACCTGGACGATCATTTCGCCTGACCTCACCACCAATAACCCCGATCACCAAAAGCAGGACTACGGCGGACTCACCATTGATGCTTCCGGGGCGGAGATTTACAATTCGATCATAAGTCTGGCCGTGAGCTACCTTGACAAAAACGTTATTTGGGCGGGGTCTGACGATGGACTTGTGCATTTGACCAAGGACGGAGGCAAAACCTGGACGAATGTCACTGCCAATATCAAAGGCCTTCCAAAACAGGCTTGGCTTGCTCAGATGCAAACATCGTCCCACAAAGCAGGTGAAGTATGGCTGGTGGCCAATAACTATCGGCAGGGCGATTATGCACCTTACTTGTTTCGCACGCAGGACTACGGGAAAACCTGGGTACGCATGGCTGAAGCCAGTCAGGTAAAAGGGTATGCGTTGTCGGTGATGCCCGACAGCAAAGAACCAAAGCTGGTGTTTCTGGGGACTGAAAATGGTCTGTGGATCAGCATAGACGAAGGCAAGACCTGGGAGCAATTCAAGAATGGCTTTCCCTCTGTGTCTACGATGGACATGACGATACAGCAACGGGAATCGGCGCTGATTGTGGGCACCTTCGGTCGGGCCATTTGGGTGCTGGATGATCTGTTGTCGCTGCGTGAATTAGCCAAAGGCAAGCTGGATCAGCAGCCGTTGACAGCTTTACCAGTCAACGACGCCGTGCAGGTAAAGGGCTTGTTCATCAATCCCCCCGGCAATATCTGGACAGGCTTTTATACTACTTTCGAGGGTGCCAACAAGCCATTTCAGAAAGTGGAAATTCCGTTTTTTATCAAAGACAACAAAGCAGGTGACAAAGCCATGGCTGAGATGTACAATGCCAACAACCAGCTGATCCAAACAATAAGCACTGACAGTGTGGTGGCTGGGCTCAACTACATTACCTGGAAGCTCGACGAGCAAATGGCCCGCCTGCCGGGTGCGTGGGCAGGTGAGGACTCACGGGATATTCCTGTGCTGCCCGGCGACTATAAAATCGTGGTCAAGTATGGCGATGCCAGTTCAGAAACGGCGGTGAAGGTGATTCCCGATCCACGGTTTGAATACGACGAGGAGGTGGACAAGGCTGTGTATACTTTAAGCAAACGCCTGAATGTTTCTACTGAAAAGCTGGCCAGTGCCATGGCCAGGTTGCAAGCGAGCGACAAAACGATAGAACATGTGCTAACCCAGGCTAAAGCGGTCGCAGCCAAAGAAGTTGTGACGGCTTCCGAAGCCATACAGCAAAAAATCAAAGCGCTTAACGACCTGGCCCGTGCCCCACGCCCCGATAAGCAGGTGGGTGCCTGGCAGTCGTTTGCCGTAACGGCGACGTCTAAGATGAGTGATGCTGCTCAGGCGCTGAGAGGCCGACTTTTTGTGCCTACCAGCCAGGACGTGAAGGTAATCGAAGAGGCCGAGCAGTTGGTTGGGGACTTTGTGAAAGCGGTGGATAGTTTCTACGCTACCGAATGGGCTGCCTACAAAAAGCAGGTGGAGGAAGCGGAGCTGAGCTGGTTTCGGGAGTGATGATAGTCTCCACAATCGATGGCTGGGTTTTGTTGGCGCTGTTGCTCAAACGAGGACTTAAGCGAAAACTAATTTTTCTCTACGGAAAGTATTTGTAGACATCCTTTCGGGGAAGAAACCTGATGAAATCGACCGTGTCTCCTACTATTGAAACGCCTATCCTAAAATCTCCCAGCCTAACCCGGAAATAGCTATGAGCTCCTTTCAGCTTCTTGATATTTTTGACCTCACTTATATTTCCAGAGGCTTGTATTTGTTCGATGGTGTCGGCGAGTTGTGTCAGTAGTTTTTTATCCTTTATCTTTTTAGTATCCTTCTCAAAAGACTTGTCGATACAAACCTTCATTTACGAAGATTGTTAATGAAATCCTCGGTATCGACATATTCTCCCGTCTTTGCATCTTCAATGAGATATACCATCGCTAAATCCTCAGCATCTTCCTTGCTCAAGATCTTGGTTTTAATTCCTAATTTATTTGCTAGTTCTATGAGTAGCTTCATGTCAGAATCAGAATCACTGGATAAAATAGCTGTTTTCATTGTTTCTATACTTTGCCTAAATATTAGCATTATCGATTTCTTTTCAAATGCACCGTTTGGTCAGGTGTCAGCCCGTTGCCAAACATGCCAAGATATCATTTTCCTCCAGGCCAGGATAATCTTCCAAGATTTCGGCATGGGTCGACCCTGCTGACAAAAGGTCTAGAATCAAGTCGACCGTATATCGTTTGTTTCTAATGGTAGGCTTTCCATGGCAAATGTCGGGATTGACTGTAATTCTATTTAAGAGTTGATTTTCCATACTGTGAAGTTACGAAATTATGCTGTGAGAAGATACAAGCTACAACGCTCCATGTGTGATTCGGAGTGCTTTTGGGATCAACAAACGTTTAGTTTACCCCAGTTTGCATGATATAATGTGGTTGAAGAGGGCGAACAACTCGTGAATTTGTCAAGTCTGCCGACAGCTTTTACCCGACCGAATGGCTGACCACAAAGAGCACGTGGAGGAGGCGAAGCTAAGTTGGTTTAGGGAGTGAGTTGGGTGTAAATTGGCAAGAAGAAAAAGAGAGCTAGATACTCGCCTGTTTTATTTGTTCTTTGTTTCTCACGATATCGGTACTCAAACGACGACGACAGAGGTTCCCATTCTTTTCGGCCGTTTCGGCATTGATCATTGTAAATACTATTTTAGTCGGCTACTCAAGATTTTTAAATTTTAGCACGATGCCCTTACGATTTTCGACCTCCTTTTTGCGTTTCAAACTCGCCCTGGTTTTGGCGGTATTTGCCCATCAGGTTGCCTTCGCTCAGAGCTCCGGCCAGGCACTAACAAGCCACGTTAATCCTTTTTTGGGAACGGATTTTTTCGGGCACACTTTTCCCGGCCCGGCCCTTCCCTATGGAATGGTTCATTTGAGTCCGGATGTGGGAACCGACGGATGGACGTATTGTGCCGGCTATATCTATCAGTCAACTTCGATTATTGGCTTCAGCCATACTCATTGGAGTGGTGTGGGCATGGTGAATGGCGGTGAGGTGATGCTTATGCCCACAGTGGGCAATATGCTGCAGGTAGTCCCGGGCACAGAGGAAAACCCGGATAGTGGCTATCGTTCCCGCTACTCACACCTGGAGGAGGAAGCATCACCTGGCTATTACTCAGTCATGCTCAAAGACTACGATGTGAAGGTGGAACTGACCACCACCCGGCGTGTTGGGCTGCATCGCTATACTTTCCCCAAAGCAGCAAACTCCAGGGTGATACTGGACCTGGGGCATCAGATAGGAAGTACTTATTCCGAGGAAAACTCGGAATTGAGTATAGTGAATAACAGTCGGATTGAAGGGGTGAAAACGACCCAGCAGGGCAAGTTGTATTTTGTTGCTGAATTCAGTAAGCCGTTTCTATACTACGGTACCTTCGATGCCAACTATGTGACTCCAGAGTCGGGCGCCAGTATTTTTCCTTATAAAAGTGGAGAAGCCGGTAAGAAAATTGGGGCCTTTGTGCAGTTTGAAACCGACGAGAAAGAGCAAGTCCTTGTAAAAGTGGGGATTTCTTATGTCGACTTGGCAGGAGCAAGGAAGAACCTGGAAGCTGAAATTCCCGATTGGGATTTTGAACAGGTAAGAAAGGCGGCCAGTCAGGTTTGGGAAAAGGAGCTTTCTACCATTCAAATTGATGGCGCTTCCGACAATCAAAAGCAGATTTTCTATTCCGCCCTCTACCGCTCGTTCTTGTCGCAATACATATCCCAGGACGTAGATGGCAGGTACAGGGGATCCGACGGTAAAATACACGTCGCTAAAGGCTTCGATTTTTACGGTTCTTTTTCGTGTTGGGACACCTATCGTTCGCAACATCCTTTGTTAACCTTAACTGCACCGGAGCATGTCAATGATTTTATCCGGTCGATTGAAGCCAAAGTAGATAACTTTGGGTGGCTGCCTGCTCAGCATTTTCAGGGTGTTTTTAAGGAGTCGATGGTGGGCGACCACCTGATTCCGGTGATTGTGGATGCGTATATGAAAGGCTACCGTGACTATGACATTAAGAAGCTGTACGCTGCCATGCGCACCAAAGCCTTGCAAAACCCTCAGCCTCCTGTGCCTGAATACATGGGAAGAGCAGGTTTGGCGTATTACCTGGAGCTGGGCTACACACCTGTCGACCGGGTGACCGAAGCCGTGCCGAATACCCTGGAGCTTGCCTACGACGACTGGTGTATTGCGCAGCTGGCCCTGGAGCTCGGCAAGCAGGACGACTACAAGCTGTTTATGAAACGTGCCGGCAACTATGCCAAACTATGGGACAAGGAAACACAGTTTATGCGCCCCAGGAAAGCGGATGGAACATGGCTTGAGCCTCTGGGCAGCCATGAACAGGAAATTGAGCAATACGAGGGCCACCACTACTACAAATATTTTGATCCGTTGCTGGTGGGCCGTCGCCCCAACCGGCACTATACGGAATCCAATGCCTGGCAGTACGTTTGGTCGGTGCAGCACGATCCCCAGGGGTTGATTGATCTCTTTGGCGGCAATAAAGCGTTTACCAAAAAGCTGGATACGTTTTTTGAGATGAGCCCACTGATTACGCCGCCCAAATACGTCGGTGTGGTGGGCACCATAGGCCAGTATGTGCACGGCAACCAACCCTCGCATCATGTGGCCTATTTGTACAATTATGCAGGCCAACCCTGGAAAACGCAGGAGCGAGTCCGGCAGATTTGCGAAGAGCTGTATCGGCCGGGGCCGGGTGGGTTGTGCGGCAACGAAGACATGGGCTCATTGTCATCCTGGTATGTACTCAGCTCCCTGGGTATTTATGCCGTCACGCCCGGTTCTCCCAATTATGTGATTGGCAGCCCACTGTTTGGGGAGGCCACCCTTCAGCTCGCTGGAAATAAAACCTTTGCGATCAAAGCGCTCAACAACTCTAAAGACAATAAGTACATTAAGTCGGCGACATTAAATGGTGCTGCCTTCAACCGCACCTGGATTACCCAGGATGAAATCACAGCAGGAGGTGAGCTCATCTTCCGGATGGGGCCAACACCCAATGAGAAATGGGGTACGGGACGAGGCGCAGCGCCACCTTCGATGTCGGTAGGGAATTGAAGTCAGAAGGGTAAATTTCAAAGGGCCGACTATAGTAGGAGGTATGTGGCGATGCAATCGCCTGACTCACCATGTCCTCCCGGGCGGGCCGGCGTTTCCGCTAGCACTCAAACGAGGACGATAGGAGCTTTGCCCCCATCTTTTTACGTATCATTTACAATCATTTTACAAATGAAATGGCTGCATACGGCTGTCATGCCTGTAGTTTTGAGTTATCATTTTCATTAAAACCAAATTCGCTATGAATTTCATGCTACTAACCCTTTTGTATGGTCTGCTTCATTTCTTTGCTGGCGATCAGCCTTCAGAACCGTCACCTGAAACAAAGATGGTTGAACTGACTAAACAGACTGAATCCACCAACATCATTCTCCAATCAAAAGATGGCGGCCAGACGTGGCAAGATATCAGCCACGGTTTGCCTGAATTGGAAGAGCGTATGGTTTTTTTTGCCAGTGAGTCAGAAATTTATTTAAGTACTAAAGGTGCATTGTATCACAGCAGGACTCATCTTAAAATGCCCGTTTGGGAAAAGGAGAATGTTACTGAGCTAAAAAGTACTTCCATTACTTTCAATCAATCCGGAGTGATGGCCTACAGTAATGATGGGCACATTTATCGAAAAAAGCCCTTAGCAGACATGTGGTTGCCGATATATACAAGTCTTATAACGCATTCGGTAGCAACTATCTTTGAAACGTCTGATGGGACGGTATTTATGGGTACAGGCAAGAGTCTTTCCAAATCTACCGACAAAGCACAAAGCTGGAAGCCAGTCCAAAAAGGCTGGGTTGATAATATCGTGGAGTCAGAAGGTGTTCTATTGGCTACTGGTCAACAGGGGATCATGCGCTCGACCGACAATGGTGACACCTGGGAATGGGTCATCAGCGAGGGGGGCGTAGGCATAGCTGTTGAACGTATCGATGGTGGGTTTGCTGCGATAGCCTACAACACTCGAACTCAATCCAGAAGGATACACACTTCATTTGATGGTGGCAAAACCTGGCAAGCCATTGATGAAGGACTTCAGCCTTCTAAGAACATTTCATCTGTTAAGCAAATGGGTAACTATTTATTCGTCGGTCATCCGGATGGTATATTCCGTTCATCGGACATGGGTAACACATGGCAGCGTGTTCACGCAGGCTTTGGCAACCCGCTATATGCTTCACTGAAATTCGCCTTGTGGACGCCGGCAGCACCTGTTGAGAAAGTATTTAAACTCTATGTTTCCGACAATGTACTCTACGCTGTGGCAGTATCTCCTGGGTGCTGAGTAAACCGCCCTACAATTGAAATCCCGCAAGTGCCTGCGGGATTTTTTTTGTGGTGATGGCTGAGTAGTTTTGCTTAGGTCATCGCCGGTGCCCTTTTGTTAAATCTTAAATCGAAGCTGCGTCTTTTTTGCTCTTCCATTCGTTGTGGTCATCGAAATTAAACCACACCAGCCATTTTGTCCAAACAAAGCCTTTGCTTTTTCTCCGTCAAGAACTTCAAGTTGTTTTATATTTTGGATTGTCAATTCCTCACTCAATCGTTCAATAGTTTGTTTGTCTGTGTTATTTGTTATTTGAAGTAAATGCCCTTCAACAATAAGGATCGGTTGACAAAGACCATCTTGCTTGTTTTCGTTTTCTCTGTCTTGAGAATCAATCTGTCACCAATGTTTTTAACATAGATGTCTGTGTCAGCTAAAATTCTAGCTCGGATAATTGCCAAACGTGTCGACAGTTCGTTTTCGTTTCGCAGTTTATTAATCAAGGCAAGGTTTTCCTCTTCTGTTAGAATCAGTTGTACGCTAACGTGTCAGTAAATTAGAAGTCCAAGTATAAGTGTCAGTGTTTGAAGTCTCATATCTACATTCGCATAATCGCAATAAAAGCAAAAAAATTATTGGTTGCGTGAAAGCTTAACGCTGGCACCAGACTATTTGATTTTTTCGCCATCCACCCCACGATGATCCCTGTTGAAAAGTAAAAAAGAAAAAGTGAGGTGTTCTCATGCAGAAGTGCAAATAGCGCCGACTGAATCACATTGGCAGCAATAAATTTGATCCTGCGATCTAAGCTGTTGAGGATGATGCCTCTGAAAATAAATTCCTCGTAAAACGGAACTATGACTACTGCGAGGAGAAAAGCTAAAAAAGGGTGATAGTATTGGTTAATTGATTTCAAATAATCCATGACGCTGCTGAGCATAGAAGCCTCCAATCCAGGTAAAATTCCATTTCGTGCTAAAGCAAAATAACTAGTTCTAAATAAGAATGCGAATAGCATCCCTAAACCAATACTTTTTCCAATTTTCCATTCTGTTGATTGAAGGACTCGGAAATCTGTTTTTTTAAGATATCCTAGAGTCATTATCAACATCAAAAAGAAGTAAGCAATTGCTTGATTGGCCTGATTCAAGCTTATTTTGTTCTCTTCCCCTACGTACATGTCACTGAAAAATGTAGAAAGAAGGTCTGGATAGTTAAAAATCATCCAAACTAAAACGTCGATGACAATGACAAAAGAAGATATTATCCAGAAATCAGTTAAGCGCCAATTGGATGATTTTAATGCTGGGGCATCATTTTCTATACCGAATCTTCTTGAAATAAAATCAATTGGCAATACATATATGTAAGGGATAGAGAAGGGGATAACTAACAATAAAAGAAACAAAACCAACTTGAATATATCGTTAAACTTCCAACCTCTAAATGGAGCTTTGAACAACAACATGAATCGATACTTTCCAAAAGTATCGTTGTGGAAGCTCTCCTCCATAAGTTGGTTATAAGTGGCAAGAAGTGTGTCAGGTGGACTGTGTTGATAGTCAAATACAAACAAGTCATGTAGAACTGCTGATTTATCATAGGATGACGACAAGTCTCTCAGTAAATACTTTCTGGCTTCCGAATACTTTTCATTGACTATTAGTGCTTGGGCTATTTTACCATTGTCAATGTATAATGTTGTATCCTTCTGAATAAGTTGGAATAACTCAAGAGCTTTCTTGTCTACACCAAGTTCTAATAGTAGAATAGCTTTGTTGTAAGACATTAAATTATCATCTGCTGAATCAATACTGCTTAGCAAAAGCTCAGTTGCTTTGCTGTAGAGGTTCTTTTTTTTATATTGTTGAGCAAGCAAGTAGGTGAGGTCAAGTGTGTCATTTAAAGATTGAGCTAGTTCTGCACTTTCTATGACCTGATCCGGTGTACCATTATACTCATATGTATTTGCTAATTTTTGGTAGGCGATAGACAATTCTTGATTGGTCCAGCTATTGGGATCTGAACGATTCATTTCCAATATCTTGTTTGCAACTGTGACAGCGGAATCTCCCCAGGAGTGGGCTAACTGATAAAGTAAAACTTTATGATTGGTTGGAAAATCTGAGATTATTCCCTCAACGCAGTTGGTGTACTCTCTTTCTAAAGGGTTGTAGTCATCATATGCATCATAGAAAGCAGTTCCAATGAGCTCACAATGTTCAAGTCTAACATCAACATCCTCTGGGTGTTGCGCAAGATATCTTTCAAAACCAACTATAACTTGTTTGTAGAGTGAATCTCGTGAATTATCAAGAGTCAGCAAATAGTCTGCGGCCTTTAGTGGCTTTTCGTCTTGGGCACGCAAAACATTGGAAATTAAGAGCAAAAGGGTAACCCTGAAGAAGACAGAATGCATTTGGTATTTTTGCTAAGGTTCAATTGAGAAATTTATACTTACATCCCGGTAACACGATATAGTTCATGTTATACGTCTTAGATGTCATCGGTGAATATACACCAAAATGATGCTCCTGAAAATATGTTTTTTGGAAAGATTACTCCACCAATTGCCGGCAGAAAAGCCCCACCCTGGTGAGTAGAGATGGCGCCAGGGGCATCAGCGGAGCAGAGGCTGCCAGCCTTTGGGTCAACGAACAGGTACCGGTGGCTGTGCAATGACATGAGCAGCATGACCGTGCCATCGATTAGCTCCTGCCATTGGACCGTCTTGAGCCGGTAGGCAAGCAAGATGTCGCCGCCGAGGCTTTCAAAGTGATTCCAATCAACGCTGTAGCTCAGTCTGCCAGGTTGGAGGCTGTAGCTGTGTACTTAACAGAATATAAAAGACCACCCGACAGGATGGTCTCGTTGTCACAGCTTTGTTGACTAATGGGTTTTGATCACCTGACCGGTACCAGCACCGAACACACTTTTGCGAAAACCATATTCCAACTGCCTCATCGTTGTTGGTATTTCTCCGGGAAAAAAGGGAAAGTACTGTGGTGAGTTTTCAATCACCGTTGGACTTACGGCATTGATCCTGATCCCATTTTCCAGTTCAATGGCCGCTGCCCGAACGAATCCCTCCACCGCCCCATTGGCCGCCGATGCGTTGGCAAAGTTCCGCTGGGGCTCATCCGTCAATGCCCCGGTGATCAAAGTAAAAGAACCTTTGGGCTTGATGTAGCGCTGACCAATCAATACCAGGTTGATCTGCCCCATCATTTTGCCCTCCACTCCCTGGCGAAACTCTTTGTCGGTGAGGTTCTTCCACGGCCCAACAAATGTAGGCCCGGCGGTGCAAATCAGTGCGTCAAATGCGCCGGTTGTTTTGTACATGTTTTCGATGGACTCGGGCGAGGTAATGTCTACCTGCACATCCATTCCGTGACGATCTCCCCGAACGATTTCGTGTTCTTTTTCAAAAGCTTTTGACAAAAAGCTTCCCATGGTGCCTGACGCACCTACAATGATCATCTTCATGATTCGTGTTTTTTTGTTTGATTAAAATTCTTCTTCTATCAGCTCTTTGTTCACCATCAATCCCGTGGTTGTGCCCATCGAGACCGCATTGGCAACCGTGCGCATGCGGGTGACGTTGTCGCCGCAAGCATATACACCTGGCACCGAAGTTTTTTGCGCAGTGTCTACATTGATGTAGCCATCGCTGGTGAGCTCGCAGCCCAGTTGTTGTGGAGTGTCGCAGTGCTGCTGAAAAGGGAGCCTGGAATAGAGGGCAGTGACCAGCTCTGCCCTGCCGGTCTTGAACTGGACGCTACTGAGGTAGCCGTTTGTTTGGTCTAACTTGTAGATTTGATCTTCTACGATGTTGATCTTATGATTGTACAGACTGGTAGTTTGCTCATGCGTGAGCGTGCTGTTGCCGTTGGTATATAGCGTTAGGTCGCTTGTCCAATTGGCAATGAGCATGCAGAATTCATAGCCACTATCGCCGTTGGCGAGTATGCCGGTTTTCTGGCCTCGCACTTCGTATCCGTGGCAATAGGGGCAGTGGAGTAAGCTTTTACCCCAGCTCTCCTTAAAACCCGGAATCTCAGGCATAACGTCTTTGATGCCAGTCGCAAAAACTAATTTCCTGGCTGTAAACGATTCGCCGGATGGCACAAAAACCTCAAAGCCACTCTCCAGTTTTCTGGCACTTTGCACCCGGTCGTTCAGAAAGCTTACCGTGGCGTAAGCCGACACCTGCTGTTTGGCTATTGAAGCAATTTCTGCCGGGGCTGTGCCGTCCTGCGTAAGGAAATTGTGCGAGTGTGGCGTTTGCTTGTTGCAGGGTTTTCCACTGTCGATGATCAGCACCTTTCTCAGCGCTCTGCCTAGTGCGAGGCCTGTAGCCAGTCCGGCATAGCTTCCTCCAACGATGATTACATCGTACTTTATTGCAGTCTCCATGTTGTTGCGGTTTGCTTTATTTTGCATTTGCCTTGCCTGAAAATTGAGCGATCAGCCGGTCGAGTAAAGGAACGCCTACGAACATCATCCACGGAACCAGAGAAATGGTCAGGATAAAAGTTCTTTGATAAAGTGGCAGCCCAGCCAGGCTTTCGCCAAAGACAGCCAGAAACACTGTGATGGAAGGATAGATGACCAGCCATATTTTCAGCGAGGCCATCAGGCGTGTTTTTTTGTTCATTTTGTTACTTGGTGAAACTTGATGTCACAAAAGTAAAGTGAACAAAAGGGGTGGGGATAGGACGAAAATGAAGTTGGATGGGACTTATCGGAAGTTCTTGCGAAAAGCATCCGGAGAGTGGCTTGTATGTTTTTTAAAAAACCGGATGAAATAGGAAACGTCCTCGTACCCCAGATCCCACGCAATGTCTTTCACCTGATTAGGGGTGGCGAGCAGGTAGCGTTTTGCTTCGAGTATAATCTGTTCGTCGATCAGTTGAGCGACAGTTTTACCTACCGACGCTTTGGTGATAGCATTCAACTGGTAGGGTGAGAGATTGAGCAGGTCGGCATATTGCGATACATTTTTTAATTCGCTGATCCGGGTCTCAAGCAGTTCAAGCAGTTCTTCAAATCGCTCCTGCGTATAGAGGTTACCATTGTTTGTCAGTTGACCTGGGTCAGGGCTCTGCCTGTTGTATGCTATGCAAAGGATTTCCAAATTGGCTTTGATGATATCGAGGTAGCCGTCCTGCTTGCTGGTGTATTCTTCAAAGATATCAGACAGGATACCGTCCAGTTTGTCGAACCTGCTGGCTTCAAGTTGGCAGAAGTTCTTGCCACTTGCTTTTCGCAGCCGCTGCGCAGTAGCCTGATCTTTGGAGCCGCAGAACTCCTGGTCAAATTCCATGAGATATCCGGTGGAGCCCATCTTTAGCTGGAGGCGGTGCACCTGACCCGGCCTCAGAAAAAACACGGATCGGTCGGATACCTGATAGGGAGTGAAATCAATTTCATGAACGCCTTCACCCTGGGCGACCGCCAGAATAAAAAAGAAGTTGTGCCGGTGCAGGGCGTGCAGCATGTCTTTCCCCTCGAAGATATCCTGTAGCCTCCGGATACTACATCGCCCAAAAGCCTGCCCACTGGTGGTACGAATGTCTCTGATGGGGATTTTCTCCATATAGCGTCGTCGATGAGTAGTCAGCCCTAATGCCTCGATAGAGCTTTTGCTTCAAGGTTGATTTCGGCATTGTTAATTTACAGCTTAGCCTCATTATTGCGACCATTCCGGCACATGTTTTTCGCTACTGCATTCGACCTGCTCCTAACCCTCGCAAATCTCCTTCAGCCTGTTCAATGCCTTTGGCCACATTTCGCTGAACATTTCGGCAAAAGCATCCGCCGTGTCCAAGTCTACCGTCACTGCAGTCACCCCATTGCGTTCTTTGAAGGTGTAGTTTTCCATAGCGCCAGCCCACATTTCAACCATGGCGCCGGAGGTGATTTCCTGATCGCCATCCACCATGCCGTAATGACTGACAGATACGAACTCAGCGGGTTTGTTTTCCAGTATTTTGGACACCATGCCGCCCCGCTTGCCGTCCTGATCAAGCCCTACGAAAAGTATTTTGCTGCCTTTGTCCCAGCTTCCCTCGTAAGAGCCTGCTGCCCCATCTGGATCGGGGTTGAAAGCGCTGGTCCAGTCTTGATAGCTTTTAATATCATCAAGGCCCAGCATCAGCCTGTAAACTTTTGTAGCAGGCGCCTTGACGTCCTGGAGAAATTGAAGATGTTTCATAGCAGTTTTATTGTAGTGTATTTTACCTATCAAAGATCGCTATTGCCAACAAATTTCTCGCTGTAGTAAAACGACAATTCAAGAGGGCGATTGCGCCATTTTCCTGAGCAAGCTAAGTCTATTCAATCTTGCTGGCATCCACGTAATAATCACTGTCTACCGTCAGCTTACGCATGGGCTGACCTAACGCTACGGTCTTCCAAGTGCTCTCAGGAATCAATCTTTGTGTTTTGCCGTCGATGCTCACCTCCACTGGTATCGCAAAACCTTCCACACAGTTAACCCATCTGTAGCTCAGGGTCGTATCGTCGGCTTTGTATTCCAACTTCGGGATCCTCACGTCTCTCAGGTATTGGTCAAAGAAAGGCTTCAGATCCATCCCTGACTTTTCAGCCAGGAAGGCTTCAATTTGCCCGGTGGTAACAGTTTGATGATAGAACTCCTCATTCAAACCCCGCAACATCGTGCGCCATTTTTCGTCGTCGTTCACCAGCTGGCGCAAAGTGTGCAGCATATTCGCTCCTTTCGAGTACATGTCGCCTGAGCCTGATTTATTCACCTCGTAGTAGCCAATGATAGGTCTGTCGTTGCGGATGTTCTTGCGTGTGCCAATGACGTATTCGGCACTGGCGTCTTTGCCGTAATAGTAGTCTACAAAAAGGTTCTCTGAGTAGGCAGTAAAGCCTTCGTGCACCCACATGTCAGCGATGTCTTTGTACGTGATGTTATTGGCAAACCACTCATGCCCCGACTCGTGCACAATGATGAAATCGAAGTTAAAGCCCCAGCCTGTGCCGCTTACGTCGGTGGTGTGGTAGCCGTTTTTGTAGAAGTTGCCATAGGTGACGCTGCTCTGGTGTTCCATGCCGTAGTAGGGCACTTCCACCAGCTTGTAGCTGTCTTCGTAAAAAGGGTAGGGCCCAAACCAGTGTTCAAAAGCCGCCAGCATTTTAGGCACTTCTTCGAAATGGGTTTTTGCTTTCTTCAGGTTGTCTCGCAACACGTAGTAGTCGCAGTCCAGCGGGCCTTTTTCTCCCTGGTACACCTCTCCAAAATGCAAGTAGTCACCCACGTTCACATTCACGCCGTAGTTGTTGATGGGATTGGACACAAACCACTCGAAGGTTTTTGTGCCATCGTTGTTGTCAGTAGTTTTTCGCAGGCGTCCGTTTGACACGTCCATCAGGTGGTCGGGCACTGTCACGCTGATGGTCATGCTGTCGGTTTCGTCGTACATGTGGTCTTTGCAGGGCCACCACAGGCTGGCACCATCCCCTTGGCAGGTAGTGACGATGAAGTCGTTGCCGTTGCTGTCCTTTGTCCAGGTAACACCTCCTTCCCAGGGCGGGAGCTTGCTCACTTGAGGCCTTCCACCATAACTGATTATCAGGTTGTTTACAGCCCCTGGCACCTGCTTTTTCTTGAGCGTAATGAACCACGCATTGCCCTCCTGTTTCACTTTAAGCGCTTTCCCATCTTCTGTTACGGCCGTGATTTTCATTGGGGGCTGCAAGTCAATCTGCATTATTTTGGCCGACTTAAGCACCTTGTAGGTGACGGTATTTTGCCCGGAGAAGGTTTTGTCTGATGGATCGACCTTGACCCCGAGGTTATAATGCACCAGATCCCACCATGCTCTTTCCGGGGTGATGGAGCCACGCAGGGTGTCCTGACGGGTGAACTTGGGTGCTTGGGCTAAACCTTCTGTCGATAATAAAAGGAAGATCAGGATAAATCTCATATTTAGTCTTTTGGGTTAGAAAGGTAGGTTTTTCAGCCTGTAGGACAAAGGGAAATCCTGGTGGCAGGTATTTAAAGGGTTTTCTGGTATGTCAATTTCAAAAAGTACCTTAAGATTTTTCGATGAAATGCGATATCAGTGTGTTCGGATTGTTTGAGATAAAATGGCTATTTGTAGTATTGATTAGTGACTTGGGGCAATAGGAAACTTCAAAGTAAAGGTGGTGTGCTGATCGACGACGCTACGCACAGAAATAGAGCCCTCGAGTAACTCGGTTTCTGCTTTTACAAAATACAGGCCAAGCCCTTTTCCGGCTGTGTTTTCGTGAAATCTTTTGTATAAACCGAAAACCCTGTCCCCGAAATAAGACATATTAATTCCCATTCCATTGTCGGCTATTTCTAGTATCAACTTGTCTTCATCCAATTTACAGGAAATAGTTACCATTAGAGGCCGTTCGGGCGACCTGAATTTAATGGCGTTGTTGATGATTTTATCCAATATATCGTAAAGCAAGCTTCGGATGGTTGTGATATAAGGGGCTTGATTGAGGTCAAGTTTTATCACTATACCAAGCTCCCTAATTTCTTGTTCGTATTGTTCGAGAACCGAGGCAACGATTTTATCCCAAAAGATTTTTTCCACTGGATGGAGCAATTGATTTTTGATTGTGTCAATATGGTTCAGGTCGTCAACTACATTGTTCAGAGCGCCTAGTTCATCAATGCCTCTGTCCAATAAATCAGATAGCTCTTCATCTAATTTTTTCCTTGGCACCAGGTTAATCAGCCCATGTAGCGTGGCAATAGGCCCCCGAAGGTGGTGAGAGGCCATGTACATGAAATGATGTAAATCAGCATTCATTTTTATAAGATCCTGGTTGGCTTTTTCAAGCATGTCGTTTTGCTCAATCAACTTCTGTTGCAGGTCGATATTTTTACTTAATAGTAGATCATGTTGTGATTTTATCACCTTGTTTGCCTGAGTCAATTTTTCTTCGTTGCTCATCAACCTCGCCTCTCTTTGCAGAATGATATTGTACTGATGTTCTATCAGGTCTTTTTGGGATTGGATGCTCTTTTGTTGATTTTGGATCTCTCGAAGTTGGGTTTTTATTTCCGTATTTCTCCTGCCTAGTTCCTCGATGAGCTCCTCGTTTTCGGCCTCAGATTTTTCAAACGAATTTTTCAGAATGAGGGCGCAAGAGCCTATAATAACAATACCCATAAAGGCCCGGATGTTGGTGAGTTGATACGATGAATCTGCCAGGGAAGCATTGGAAAATCCGACACCAAAAAAAGTATGAACAGCGTCAAAGCTTATCACAGTAAAAGATGAAAGCCCCAGCGTGAGGAACATAAGCCATCTCTCCGCTGGAGTAAAAAGCAGAAAAGGTAAAATGGATGATGCTACCATGGTTATTCTGAAGCCGACATAACTCGATACTTGCATGTCGAGCCCATTGGTTTTGTTAATGATTGAATAACTAATGATAACGGCGGGTGTGATCCAGGACAGTAAAATGCGACTTGCAGTTGTCCACCTTACTGCGTTGAGGAGGATAGGAGTAAGCACAAATAAGGGCTGAGTGACCAGCGGTACAGTTATTAGAGCAGTTCCCTGCGTTATAGAGACCAGCAGCGTAAAAAGAATAGGCATTGTGGCGATCATTAAACTAAGGCTATTGCTTAGAATGACTGAACGCTTTAGCGCCTTGCTCATGTGTGGCTCCACGCCAATGTTCTGAATCTTTAATATCCAATGGAGCATTTGACGACCGATTAGGATGGTGTTGATCTCCACAACGTAAAGACCTTTGTTAAATAGGCTAATTCTTCATGAGAATGCAAAGTATCCGGAAGTATTTGTGATTTCTTCCCTTGCCAGGAGTTGAGCTAATTATGACAAGCAGTGGCGGTTGATACTAAACTAAAATTCTTTCACTTTTACGTTGGGAGTGCCGGTTAAGAATCTGATAGTGAGTGTGTGTTTGAGAAATGCATTTGGTTGTTACCAAAAGTGGTTGAATCCCTCCTTCCAGTGGTTTGTTTATTTGCGAAACACATTCTCTAAGTTCTATCTTATTCAGAGCAATTTTCAGGAGACTCTCAGAGAACTCAGGTGCGGGAAGGTCGGCATGCGGCAAAATTAACCTACCCTAAGCAAGCAACTCCAAAACGGCTTTTCCCTGCCCGTCGGGCGTGGTGTAGAAGGGCCGACCTTCGATCGTGTAGTTAGTTTCAGGATGGATACCTAAAGCATGGTAGATCGTCTGGTGTATTTGGTCAATAACGACGGTGTTTTCAATGGAGGAGCAGGGTCTTTCATCGGCCGTTTTGCCGTAAACCAACCCTTTTTTGATGCCCCCTCCCCACATAAGTATAGAGCTGCCATCGGTGAAATGCCGGTGCATGCCATAGAATTTTTCGTCTTCAATAACGTCAGGTTGATTGACCTGGTCTTGTACTTTTTCGCCCGGGCGCCCTTCCAGCAAGGCATCTCTGCTGAATTCGCTGGCCAGCACAATGAGCGTCCTGTCCAAATGCCCCGATTCATCCAAATCTTTGACAAGCTGCGCAACAGGGCCATCGATCAGTTTCTTCATTTTCACCACACGGGTATGTCCATTTTCATGCGTGTCCCAACCAAGAAAGGGCTCGTATTCTGTGGATATGCTCACAAACCGGGCACCATTCATGGCCAGTCTTTTGGCGGTCAGGCAGCCAAGCCCAAACCGGCCGGTGTTGTAGATGTCATACTTCTCCTTTGGCTCCTGTGTCAAATCAAACACCTGCGACTCGGGCGAATTCAACAACCGGTACGACTGCTCCATCGACCGCATCAACGACTCTCGCTGGTAATCGCTGCCTCGTTCCATCACCTCACTTTTATTGGCCAATTCTTTGTAAAGCTGATTTCTTGCCTCAAACCTTTTGATAGACATGCCCTGCGGAGGACGAACGCTCTCCAGCCCACTAGACGGATCCGGAATGAGAAATGGCCCATATTCACTACCGAGGAACCCAGCCGTATGGAAGGCTTTTAGTTCTTCGCCTTCCCCAACAGTGAAACGCTGCCCCATGGCAATAAAAGGAGGGATGACCGGATTGACTGGCCCCAGCTCTTTGGCGATCCAGGCACCAATATGCGGCGCTTGCACGGATTGCGGCGGCTCATAGCAAGTATGCCAGTGGTACTGGTGCCGGGTATGAAGGATGTGCCCCAGGTCGGCCGATTTGTAGGACCTGATGATAGCGCCTTTGTCCATCACACTGCCAATGGACTCAAGGCCTTTTGAAAAATACAGTCCATCCACAGCGGTCGGAACCTTTGGAAACGAGCTTAAAATTCTTTTACTCTCTACGCCTTTTGTGTAGGGTGTATAGGCCTTGGGGTCGAAGGTTTCTGTATGCGCCATGCCTCCGGCCATCCAAAGCAATATGACGGTGTCAGCCGTAGAATGAATTGCCGGAGTAGTGCTGCATGAGCTTAAAAAACTGGCTGTGGGAATGCTGACAGCCGCAGCGGCCAGGCTGGCAGCCCCCATTTTCTTCATAAATTC
Source organism: Imperialibacter roseus (assembly GCF_032999765.1). GTDB lineage: Bacteria > Bacteroidota > Bacteroidia > Cytophagales > Cyclobacteriaceae > Imperialibacter > Imperialibacter roseus. Next base: position 1,040,518 of record NZ_CP136051.1, read on the forward strand.
CCTGCGTGAGTTAGTTATCTCGTCATTCATTGGCTTTTCATCTAATAGATAAACTGGAATTCAGGTAAAAGTAACGTGGCCCAGAACAGGTCCTGCAAACCCTCCTTATCGGGGGTGTCGCCCAGGGCGCTCAGCATGACCGCCTTTTCCTGCGCTGACGGTTTCCGTCCAAGGGATTTTAAATAGAGGGTGTCAACGATTTTATCCCCATCGTTGCCTAATTCTTGCAGCCAGGTGCTGGCACCCTCTTCCAGTACCTGGTTAAAATAGGCACCATTGGTGAGTTCCAGCGATTGCAGCAAGGTAGCCTGATCATCCCTGGAGGTGGCTACAGTTTCCCGGCTTGGCCGACCAAGCGCTTTCAAGAACGGATGCTGCCTGACCAGACTGGCCCTAGCATAAGTGGGCACATTGTCTTCAAATGTAAAACTCAATAACTGGTCCCAATGCATGGAACCATAGTTGCGGGCATTCTCCCAATCCGAATCATCAAACGTAGCGCTCAGCCATTCTTTGCCTGGGTTCACATCGGCGCTTTTCCAACCCTCGCCACTCGCCGATTGTATAGTGGTTTCAAGGCTGTCCTTTTGTCGAATTTTCATCGCAAACAATATCCCCGCAGGATTGGCAATAGGGCCTTCATTCGTTCCCTCGATGGCGATAATGTTTTCTCCACTTTTCAGGAACTTCGTTACGTCCAGCTTACTTACTTTTCTCCAGTCGTTGCCTTCAGCCACCTTGTTCCCATTGAGGTAAAACGAATAAGAATGATCAACTGAAATCAGGGCCTGAGCGTTGATGATTTCCCGGTCAGTCAGGGTAAACTTGTGACGGAAATATCTCGTGCCGGGTTCCGGCAGTACGTCCCGGTCAAATTTCCTTTCACGGTGCCAAACCCTGTTCGAAGATAGCTGATCGCCGGAAGGGTTGTAAGCGGCGGCATAGTATACGGGGGCTATGACCTGGCTTACGGCGTCAGAAAATTGCTCGGCGCTCATTCGCCTGACAATTGGGCCGTTGAATACGTAGCGGGCCGACTTCACCTGCTCTAACTTTTCGTAGCTCACCGTTGGCAGCTGGTAGGCTTTAGATGTCATGATGGTGCGCATCAGCTGCTTTAAGTCGTAGCCCGACTCAATGAAATCCGCAGCCAGCCAGTCGAGCAAAGCACCATCCCAGGGGGGGGTGTCCATCTCATCCAAAGGTTCGATGATGCCACGGCCGATCAGTCTTTGCCATATCCGGTTGGTAATGGTTCGGTACAGCCTGCCATTCTCCGGTTTCACAATGATCTCCGACAGTTTCAACAAACGCTCTTTTAAGCTGTCGGCCTCCACCGATCCCAATTCCGGATACAGGAAGCTTATCTGAGCCATTTTTCCAGTGGGTTTGTCACACCGGTTGAGTTCCATCACCGAATCGGCGAATATGGAAGCAAAGCCATAAGACTGTTCCAGGGTGAGATTGCTTACGAAGCTGTTGTGGCAAGAGGCACACTTCACATTCACCCCCAGCAATGATTGACCGATATTTTGGGCGGCCTGCATTTCGGTGCGCTGACTGGCATTTACCACGCCCCGCCATTGGATGCCCTTGATAAACCCTTCGGAGGCTGGGGTGGGGTTGATCAGTTCGCTGACCATGGCATTGTAAGGCTTGTTTTCTAACAGTGATTTGTAGAGCCAGTCGGTGATTTGTTTTCTGCCACCGGTAATGAACCCCGTGCCGGAGTAGTCATTCCTTAGCAAATCGTTCCAAAAGCTCAGCCAGTGTTGGGTGTAATCACGGTTGTCGGCCAGCAGGCGGTCGATCAGTTGCGCCCGCTTGTCGGCATTCGGATCCCCAACAAACTGATTGATGGCGTCAGGCTCCGGCAGCAGCCCTACAATATCCAGATACGCCCGCCTGATGAAGGTTTTGTCATCTACCAATTGTGGCCAGGCAATGCCGTTCTTTTCAAAGTAGACCTCCAGCAGCTTATCCACGGGATGTTCTTGTGTGGTGGAAGCGGGCAACTCAGGCCTTGACAAGGCAAGGGCCGCTTCCGGGAATACTTTCAGCGCCCGATCCGACCAATGGGCACCCTTCTCGATCCATAGTTTGATCAGGGCGATTTCATTTTTCTGGAGCACCTTTCCCTTTTTGGGCATTACATCATCGTCGTTGGACGACAGCGTAATTCTTCTGTAGATCTCGCTTTCTTCAGCGTGGCCCGGCACAATTACTTTCCCGGATTTCCCACCCTGGAAAACGCCTCTTTTATTCTCTAATACCAGCTCCCCTTTTTGCTTGTTTTCACTGTGGCATTGGTAGCAGTTGTGCGCAAAAATGGCCCGGACTTCCAGATTCAGATCATCCAGCTCGGTTTCTGACAAGGAGTCCAGTTGCTTCAGTTGAGCCAATAATATCACACCTCTGGTATCGTCGTAATCGTCAGCATTTCCCGGCAGTACGCTTGAGAGGAAATCTTCGCCATGGGTGAGGCTGGCGCCCAGGTGACCTGTAATGGTAAGCGAGATAACCGTTAGCACCAGCAGCGACCGGTAGGCGAAGAAATTGGATAACTTCCCTGCATTTGATTTTTGGAGCAAGAAAGCGGCAAGGATAGAAAGTACAGCTGTGGCGATGCCCAGATTTTGATGTTGCTGTACCAGCTCGCCGGAGTAATCATCGAAAGTGCGAAGGAACCACCCGAGGCCAGCGGCCAATACTGCTGAAACGGCTCCCAGGTACACCATCCAGTTGATCCCATCCCTCAGGCCAGGCCGTCGGCCGTTCAGGGTAAGGGCCTCCAGAAAAAGAGCAACAACTAATAATCCAATAGGAAAGTGGACTACTAAGGGGTGCAGGCGACCCAACAGCTGAAATATCCAAGACCACGCATTCTCCTCCATGTTTGAAAATAGGAGGAATTTTTCACAAAAACATCCTTTAGGTTACGATTGGCAGAGATACTGAACGAGCGGATTAGGCGGGATCAAAAAGTATTATAACCTAATCAGGCAGGTGGCGGAGTCGGCTACTTGATTAGCGGTAGATTTTTTTTCTGTCTGCGTGAATTTGTTTTGGCCTTTTGAAATGACGGTTTCTTCCCAGTCGCCTTATAATGAGCGATTATCTCACTTATTCTTTTTCTCTCCTCAGTTGTCAACGGTGTTGGATCAACTATAAAGTCAACTCCTTCTGGTTCTTTAATATGTCCCATATTATTTATCTGTCAATGTGGATAATATTTTCTAATTAATCTAAGTGCTTCCTGAGGGAAGATTACCATTTTTTGCCCACCGATATGAGTCGCTCCTAAAATTTTCTCATAGTGGGTGACCAATTTTGTTTTGGAAGTAAAAGAAATGAAACCCTGATAGCCCTTGTCCCAGAAGGTTTTACAAGTGAATGCAAATAGGTTGCCGGGAACGCCTTCGTATAGTTTACGTTTTCCTAAGTTGAAGGGAGCACTTTCGATGAGATGGAGATAATAATGGTCGCAGTAGTCGCTGATGCTTATGAGTCCCTGAATGATGCCAGGATTATTGCGAATCGTCAATTTGAAAACTTGTCTATCAGCAAGCTTGAATTCACTTGTCCACTTGAAAAGCCACCCATTTTTCTTGGTGGCATTTTTCAAGTCAGCCTTGGTTATGGGATGAACATCAGTCGGGAAGCTATCTCCAGAAATAGTGTTAACAATGCTGTTTGTTAGCTTGTCAATCTCAATGTCCAGATGATATTTCGTCTGTTTTTCCACGTGTTAAAGATACAAAAATCTACTTGCAATGCCTGTCTTTAAGTGGATCGGTTGCATCGCCGCTGAGGCATGCTAAGCAACGTTTTGTCCATTGCCAGCGATTGTGTGGAACGACTGTACTCCGTATCTTCCCACACCTTCAATGAAGCTGTTTTAGCCAGGTGATTCCGCTATTGTTTGAAGTCTCCCTTTCTCCTTATCACCACCCACATCATGCCCAACCCCGCTAGTGGAATCAGCGGATCGAGCAGGGAGCCATTGGTGCCAAAGATTAAATTAGTCAGCGCAATTAATACCCCGCCAATGGCCCATGCGATAGTGGTGGGTACCGACCAGGTCATGAGCTGCAGCTTCACATCGGCAATGCCCATCATGCGGTTCACCACCCAAAAGAAGCTGTCGTTGAAATAGCTGAAGAACAAAGAACCCAACACGGCTGCCTGTGCAGCGAACAGCATATTGACATCGGGTAAATTCACCAGTATCGGCGCTGTGATAGACGCCGCTGTGATCATGGCAACAGTGCCCGATCCTTGGATCAGCCTCACAATAGTGGCGACGAAGAAAGGGATCATGATGGGGGAAAATGGGAGATTGGCCATCAGTGCGGCCAGCTGTGCACCGGAACCACTTTCCCGCACCACAAAACCAAGTGCTCCGCCTGCGCCAGTCACCATTAGTATAATGCCCGCTGACTTCAGGCCTTCCTCCAGTCGCTCTGATGTTTCGTGCCGGTTGAGGTGAGGCACCAGGGTGTAAACGGCAATCAAAGTGCTGATGCACAAAGCAATGACAGGTGAGCCAGCAAAGGCAACTACCTGCAAGACCCATGACAAAGTTGTGCTGTCGGTGGCTGCAAGCAAAGGGAACAGGTTGGTTACTGCCTTCAAGAAGATCAGTCCGATAGGGACAAGAATGGGAAGCAGCGACTTAGTCAGGCTGGGGAGGGGCTTGGCCTCTTTTTCTTTCAAGTAGTCAGCGTGGACGACTTTCAGGTCTTCCTGCACCACTGTGGTTACAAAGTCGGGATATGTTCTCCCAAGCCACTGCGCATACCACACGATCGCCAGGGTGCAAGGCAGGGCCAGCGAAATGCCGAGCAGCATCATAGCACCGATGTCGACACCAAAGAGCCCGGCAACACCCAAAGGCCCTGGCGTGGGAGGCACCATGGTATGGGTCACGATAAGGCCGCCCGCCAAAGCTACGCCCAGCGTCAGTAGCGAGCGGTTGCCTTTTTGTGCCAACGCCTTGGCGATAGGGTAGAGAATGACAAAAGCGGAATCGACGAAGATGGGAATGCTCACCAGGTAGCCGGTGAGAGCCAATGCCCATTCTTCCCTGCGGTGGCCCAGCCATTTGATAAAGGAATAAGCGATTTGTTCGGCAGCACCTGATACTTCCAGGATACGCCCCATCATCACCCCCAGCCCGATCACGATGCCAATAGTGCCCAGTGTAGCTCCAAAACCTTTGGTAATAGCGTCGAGGGTTTCATTCACCGACAAGCCTCCGGTGATGCCCGCCACACAAGCCGCTGTAATCATGGCAATGAGCGGGTGCACTTTGGTGCGAAGCACCAGCAAAATCAAGACGAAGACGGCTACCGCCAGACCAATGATGGGAATGGAGAGTTCGCTCATCCCGCTGACGGTTTGCTGGAGGCAATGAACTGCGTGATGAAGGCATCGAACTGCCCGTCGACCGTGAAGCCAAGTGCCAGTCCTCTGGTATTGTCGATGGCGGCAGGCCAGCTACTCACAATGGCGTTGACAGCAGCATCTGGTTTGAATTGCACCCTGGACAGAGCGGCCTGGCCGGAGATACGCTCCAGCGAGTCGAGCATTTGTTGCACCGTAACACTAACCCCCGGCAAGTTGACAGTACGCCAGCCACCGAAAGCTTCCGCTTTCAGCGTGGCGGCATGGATAAGGTTTTGGATCACAGTATCGGGGCTTGAGAGCCAAAGTGCCAGTTCGGTCGATACGGGGCAGATGGCGTCTTCTCCATTAATCGGCTCACGAATAATGCTACTGACAAAAGAAGAGGCCGCCAGGTTGGGTTTCCCTGGTCGCACACAAATGGTAGGCAATCGCAGCACCCTCCCGTCGACCAACCCTTTTCGGGAGTAATCATTCACCAGCAGTTCACCAATCGCTTTCTGGGCACCATACGACGAACGGGGAGTGAGTGCCGTGTTGTCCAGCACGGTGGCGGGCAAATCACCACCAAACACAGCGATGGAGCTCGAGAAAATAAACTTAATGCCTGGTTTTTGATGACGACAAGCCTCCAGTAGTTGGCGGGTAATGTCCATATTGACTTTCCAGCCCAGGTCGAAGTCTTTCTCCGCATGGCTGCTCACCACTGCCGCCAGGTGAAAAACAACACCTGTTTCGGCGGAGATAAGAGATTTGGCTGCCCCCTCTTCAGAAAGATCAGCTTGCAGGCACCGAATCCGGCTGTCATTTTTAGGATAAGAAGGCGTCACAATGTCTACCAGCAATAACTCATCAAAAGCAAGGTTACTGCTGAGCAGGGCTTTTGCCAGGCGCTGGCCGAGGAAACCTGCTCCTCCGGTAATGATTATTTGCATAGATTCAGGGCTTGTTTAACGGGTCGATTTATCCGACTTAAAAAGATAAATAATAAATTTATTACCCCACCACCTATGAAGCTTATTTGAGTGGTTGATCAAAGACTTGCGATGTACGAGAACGTAAACGAAAAATTCAATCAGTTGCCTCCTGATTATCCCGAAGACCTCCTGCCAGCCATACAAAAGGAGTTCCTGGAAAGTGAAAAGACCATTGTGGTACTTGATGATGACCCGACTGGCACACAGACATGCTACGATGTGATGGTGCTTACCAGTTGGGAGGTAGCCCTGATTACTGCCGAACTCCGACAGCAACCCTCCATTCTCTACATCCTCACCAATTCAAGGAGCCTGCCGGAGGCAGAGGCTATTCACCTGGCACTTGAAATAGGGCGGAACCTTAAAGAGGCGGCAAAAGAAAGTCAGAGAGAAGTGGTGGTGGTGAGCCGAAGCGACTCCACTTTAAGAGGCCACTTTCCTGCGGAGGTAGACGCCGTAGCCAAGGCCCTTGGTTTTCAGGGAGCAGTCACTGTGCTGGTGCCAGCTTTCATTGAGGGAGCCAGGTATACGATTGATGATGTGCATTACCTCGTTGAAAATGAGGAGCTGGTGCCTGTGTCTGACACACCTTTTGCTAAAGATGTGTCGTTTGGCTACCAGCACGCCAACCTGAAGGAGTGGGTGGAAGAAAAAACCAGGGGACTGATCAAAGCATCGGAAGTTAACTCGGTGTCCATCGAAGACTTGCGGGCAGGCGGCCCTAAAGTAGTAGCAGAGAAACTGGAAGCCTGCGCTAATGGATCAGTGTGCATCATGAACGCTGCCAGCTACCGTGACCTGGAGGTAGGAGTGCTGGGATTGATCATGGCCGAAAGGTCAGGTAAGAAATTTCTGTACCGCACCTCTGCCACCTTTGTGCCCACCAGGGCGGGCATGGTATCAGGTAAACTTTATGTCCCGCAAAAAGAGGATACAGCGTCGTCTCACGGTTCGCTTGTGATGGTAGGCTCTCATGTGCCGAAAACCACCGCCCAGCTAGCTTATCTGCTCAAGCAGGGCAGGCACCAAAAACTGGAGATAGATGTAAGTCAGCTGCTTCAGTCGCAAGACTTAAGTGGCGAGGCAAGCGCCATTAGTGCACAGGTGGATGCCTGGCTGGCTGCTGGGGAGGATGTGGTGGTTCATACCAGTCGCCGACTGGAAACTGGGGCAGACGCAGAGAGCAGCCTGAAAATCAATGCCCTGGTGTCCAGCTTCCTTGTCGCCATTGTGCGGGGAACTTCTGTCCGTCCAAAGTTTATTGTTGCCAAAGGCGGTATCACGTCAAGCGACCTGGCCTCGAAAGGGCTTTTGGTTCAAAAAGCAACTGTGCTAGGGCCGGTCATTCCCGGAGTGCCGGTATGGAAGCTACACCAAGAAAGCAAGTTTCCCGGCCTGATTTACGTTGTGTTTCCCGGCAATGTAGGCGATGATAAGGCGCTGACACTGGTATGTGAAAAGTTTGGTGCTGGGTAGCATTATGCGGGCGGAGTGCCTACGGCTGGTTGTAAGAAATAAGGGTTGCTGACTAGTTTTAACTAGCGCAACAACCCTGCGTAGTTGTTAGTTGCCCACAACCCTCCAAGGGTTTATCTTCTTCAGCGCAGCAGGCTGTCATGTCTCCAGGGAGAGGTTAGCTAAAGGAGAACTCTTGGAGGGTTTCTTTATAAGGCTTTCCCAAATACGCTTGCCTTGGAGAACTGGTCGCCTAAGCCATGATCGAACTATCAGCTCCACAGCCTGTCGTGCGATCGCTTGGCGTCCCATTCCGGCGTAGGTCTGAAATAGCTATTATCTTCCGCATGAAGATGCTTTTTAAGCTCATCTTCATTTAGCTCTACTCCCAGGCCTGGTGCATCGGTGGGCACATGTGCAAAGCCTTTGGTGTATAGCGGTTTTTTGCCGACCATTTTCACCAACTGAGGCCACCAGGGATTGTCCACACACTGAACGGGTAGCTCAAGTGCCATAAAGTTTTGCGTAGCTGCGGCACAATGCACATTGGCCATAAACGAAATGGGAGTGCCTGCGAAGTGCATCTTCATAGCCACGTCAGTTTCTTCTGCGTAGTCTCCAATTTTTTTGGTCTCCAATATCCCACCTGAAGTACCCATATCAGGGTGCACAATGTCGACCGCATGCACATCGCAAAGCTTTCTGAATTCCTCTTTTCCAAAAATATCCTCACCTGTAATGGTTGGCGAGTTGATCGAATCAGTGATGTGCTTTAGCTGCTCGGTGTTGTCCCATGGCACAAAGTCTTCCAAAGAAGCCAGCCTGTAAGGTTCCAATGCATTGGCCACCCTGATGCAGTTGTTTACATCAAAGTGTCCGAAGTGGTCGGCAGAAAGGGGAATATCATAGCCCACCACGTCCCGGATCATGCCTACATAGTTGGAGAGCAAATCCAACCCCTTGTCGGTAATTTGCACGCCGGTAAAGGCATGTCTGGTGTTTTGATAAGAAAGGTAATTGTCCAGGTTGTCGTCGTTGAAGCCGGGGATGTAATTGCTGTTAACCACGGTGCCTGGTACGTCGCTGTACACATGGATGCCCGGATGCATCTTGAGCCATGTGAAGCCCTGATCCACCATGCGCACTTTGCAGTCGGCTTTGAACTTCTCTATGTCCATATTTTTGCTGTTGTGAGCAGGCACGTAGGCATAGAGCCTCACATTCTCCCGGTATTTTCCGCCCAGGAGTTGCCATACGGGCACATCATATGCTTTGCCCACCAGGTCCCACAGCGCCATTTCCACGCCGCTTACACCGCCAGCTTTGCGGCCATGACCACCAAATTGTTTGATCACTTTAAAGATCATTTCTACGTTGCAGGGGTTAAGGCCCAGGATCCGGCTTTTAAGAAACAGGCCATAGCGGGGGTCAGCGCCATCTCTTAGCTCACCCAAACCGTAGATGCCCTGGTTAGTATCGATGCGGATCACCACATTGCGGGCATTGGTATAGGAGGTGCCATTGTCCAGGGTCACGTAGCGCATGTCCGTTATTTTAAGATCGGATGGATTTGATGCCTTTCTGACCTTTGAAGTGGTTTGTGCTACCGAGTCTTCGAATGTCATGCCCATGATGCCTGTCAGTGCAATGCCACCCATGGCCGTTTTCTTAAGAAAGTCTCTGCGGTTATCCGATGTGGTGGGATTATCGATCTCTTCCTGAATGGCAGCAGCCTCATGTTGTTCCTGCTGCTTGTTTTCGCTGATCAGCTTTTGTAAGATACTCTTCATAGTGTAGTTTATTTATAAGGTATGTTGAATGCATTTCAATACTCCGGGAGCAAATAGAATCACCGGAAACGAGCTCGCCGACGAGCTTCAACTATCAAGAACCATATCCTTTCCTCAGTAGAGTAGAGCAGAAGGAACTAACCACAATCGAGTATACCTACCAAAATAAGCCTAAATAGATGAACCCCCAAATCGGGATGCAGAGAACGGTGGGTGAAAAGATGATATTCTGCAAACGGCCTTGGAGAATGGTAGATGTGTCCCAGTCTCATGAGGAGCTTTTGTCATTTTTGCCCAATGTTTTATCATGACTTTCCCACCTTGTTCTCATCCATTCTTCTCGCTGCTCCTTCGTAAGAAATGTCCATGACACAATGCGGCTGGTTTTATTTCCCTGCCCCATGGGAATTGTTTTTACGTCAGAAGCTTGCGCTTTCTTTAGGGCTTCGTAGACGCCGTCAAGATTCGATGACTTCGACACGAGGGTTGAAAACCAAAAGCAATGAGAGGCGAACTGTTTACTTTGGAAGGCCATATTCCTGATAAACCCTTCTTCCCCTCCGACACACCACAGTTCATTGCTTTGGCCCCCAAAGTTCAAAATGGGCTTGGTAACTTTCTTTTGCTTTAGATTTCTCAGCTTTCGTATTGTCCCGGATTGGGCTTCAGCAAAAGACGCATGAAATGGTGGGTTGCAAATCGTTAGGTCGAAGCGTTCATCCTTTTGAATAATGCCGACGAATATGTTTTTGGAATTTGACTGCAACCTCAGTTCAACCTTCCCTTTTAATTGGGGATTCGCTTCAATTATTTTGTTGGCAGATGTGATAGCCACAGGTTCGATATCGGCGCCTACAAAAGACCAGCCATACTCCGCATGCCCTATGATGGGGTAAACGCAATTGGCACCTACGCCGATATCCAGGCATTTTATTTCGCTGCCAGTTGGAGGCTTTCCCCGTTGTGACAAGGCATGTGAGGAGGCCAATAGGTCTGCCATATAATGGATATAGTCAGCTCTTCCGGGAATGGGTGGACACAAATAACCTTTTGGGATGTCCCAGTCTCTAATATTATAATAGTGTTTTAAAAGCGCTTTGTTCAGCGCTTTGACCGCTTCTGGGTTGAAGAAGTCAATTGATTCGTCGCCGTAGTTATTCAACCTAACAAATGGTGCCAGGTGTGGAGTGCTCTGACTAAGCTGCTTGAAGTCGTAGCGCTGCCGATGCTTGTTGCGTGGGTGTAATTTGGTTTTTTCTACCCTTTGGCCAACCCGATCCGCTGCATTGGGAAGTTTCTTTTTCTTATCTGGCATGGAGGTGTTCTCTCTGGGGATGGTGTCACTTTAGACGTAATCCCGTCCACACCCAAAGTTACAAATTGTTGGCAGTAAGTAGGCTGGATGACGAGCCGCCGGGTAGCAGGCAACGGCCCCATGCCTCTAACGCCTTTTTATCCAATGTACAAAGGAAATGTTAGCTTCGTTCTTCTGCCAGTCGGCTTGCATAGGTTTTGAACCAGCGAGCAGAAAACAAAAGCGGCAGAGCGGCTAAGGCAATAAAAATACCGGATGAAAGAAAAACATTGGCTGGCTGCACAAAGAAGTCTTCAAACACATAAACGCTAAGAATAAGTGCGACAGAAAAAGGCAAAGAGCACGCCAATGCATTCATGGCAAAATCGAGATCAAACGTGCGGGGGCGAATCGGGTTTTCCTGTGCACTTTCCAATGTATTAACTGCCGACATATGGGCAAATGGCCAGAAGCTACATGCACTCTGAGGAAACACCACGATGAGAATCATGGTAGGCACGTCGGTTACTGGTAGCAACACCAGCAGCAAGCCGCTGATGACAAAAGCGATGGCAGACCGGAAGAATAAAAATGAGAAAATAGCTTTTACTTGCTGCCAGGTAAACTTGATAGAGATGCCGATGAAAAGGAGTATGAGCGGCGTCATCATTAAGCTCATTTTGTCAACTGAATCCCGCAGAAAACCAGGCAAGGAATCGAAGTTTAGCCCAAAAGCAAGCATTACAATGGCCACAGCAATCACCATGTTGACAGGCTCTTCTAACATTGACTTGAAGAGGCTTTTGAGTTTTTCGGAGGTGTTTCGGTTGCCAATCTCATTGCGGTCGAAATACCATTTCATGGCAATGCTGTATAATATTATCAGCACAAACACTTTGTTGCCCACGTCGGCCAGCGCAGCCAGTGCCAGTGGCTCCTCGCCGTGGTACTCCATAATGAATGGAAACAGCGAAAGGCCCGGTGCCAGTGAGGGTAGTAGCATTATCAGCGTGCGATACTGCTCTTCTTTTAAGTTAAACAGCGAAGGCAAAGGTAGCTTGCTTACCAACAAATACATAAGCAGGTTGAAGCCAAGTGCCAGTACAGGCACAATGATCATCCCCCACGAAAACTCAATTTTCAGTAAAGCAATGAAAATGGTGGCAGGAAGCGCCAGGCTGAGTATGAGCGTCTTGATGCCATCCTTTCGCTCCTTGCCCTGGATTTTTTTCTGAAGAAAATACCCGATGGCAATAAGGAGAAGGAATGAAATGGTTTTAGTAATGGCTGAATTCATGAACTAAAACAGAAATACTTTGTGCTTATAAAAAACGAACGGTGGTCGATTGAAAAGAGGGGTATTGTCGATGTGTGGGCGCTGCCCCGGGCCATCGCTGTGGGCACCTGATTGAGTGCCGGAAACTCAGCCCGGGCAGCTAACACATAGGCAGTTAACTGACAATCTCGTAAAGACTTTTAGTGAACAGTTTCACTTCGTCCATGGTGCCCATGCTTACCCTGGCATAAGGCTTCCCGTCGATCTCAAATCCTCTGATGCCCACGCCTCTGTCCATAAACTGAGTGAGAAATTCCTTAGTGGGTACCTGAATAGGGAATAAGATAAAGCTGGTGAACGACGGAATTGGATTCATGCCGGCCTTTTTTAGCTCAGCGAACACATATTCTCTGTTCTCCTTATTGTGCTTTCTGGTGAATTCCTGGAACTCAACGTCCTTTAGGCTAGCCATACCACCTTCAAGTGAGGTCACGCTGATCCCCATTTCAGTGCGAACCATGCTCTTGATTGCTTTTACTCTCGCCTCATTGGCGGCCATATAGCCAAGTCGCAAGCCTGCCATGCCATGTATTTTGGAGAAGGTACGGCAAATGATGACGTCATAGCCTTCCTGCACAAGGCTCACTGCGGTGTTTGCTTCAGGGTTATCAAGTAGCTCCATATAAGCCTCATCGATAAACACTGGCACCTTTGAAGAGACTTTTTTACAGAATGCCTTGATCTCACTTACCGGCGTCATGGTGCCAGTTGGGTTGTTCGGATTACAGATGTATACAAGCTTGGTTTCATCGTCAATCGCTGCTGCCATGGCATCCAGGTCGTGCGAATAGTCTGCCTTTAATGGAATGTTTTTCCACGTGCCACCAATCGATTCAGCGGTTCTTATCATCGACATGTAGCTGGGATCAGCCGAAACAATGTTGCCGCCCTTCATAAACAAAGAGAAAGCAATTTTTTCCAGAATGTCGGTTGAACCAGGCGACAAAAGGATGGATTCTTTAGATACACCTTCTTTTTCAGCAAGGAAGTCGACCATTTTGGCTGAGCTATTATAAACATAGCGGTTGCCCATAGAAGCACTTGCTGCAATAGCGGCAACAGCTTTCTTTGAAGGCCCCCATGGGTTCTCATTGGCGAGCAGCCTGGCTTTCATATCGGCTCTGTCAGCCATCATTACATGGTAATTTTCCATGAGGCTGTACTTGCCTTGATAAGGTTTCATGCCAAGCGCTGGCTTGCTGTTGGCAAATGCGGGAAATGCAGCGCTGGTTACAACACCGCCGGCAGCCAAAGCACTATACTTCAGCCACGATCTACGATTAAGATTGGTTGTCTTTTCCATCCTCTTATTACAGGTTTGAATATTGGTTTAATTATCAAAAGAAGCCTGAGCATGCCTCTGGTAATCCTGAAATGTTCCTCTGATTGGGAACTGAAAATAAAAGGGGTGTCGAATAATGTAGATGCTCAGATAAGCTTAGGAAAGATAAACAAAAGCGCAGGTAATAGTCAAAAATATTGTCGCCTCTTATGAAGTATTCCTTAATTTTTAGAAAGTTGATAATTTATGAGGGTAATAATTGCAAAACAGATAGCGCTTAAGACTGCTCAAAGACCTGTTGGCGCTTTTCGCTGTCTGGGCCATTCAAATTAAATTCGTTCAGGGAGTTGAATAAAACTTCATTTTTAGCCGAAAAATGAATTTATTGAGGGGAAATTGGCGGGCCACCCACCGGGAGAAGCCGGACACTGGTGGCGGCCATTCGATTGTTTCACCCTAAAACTATCATAGATAATGAGCAGAAAAATAAGAATGGGCATGGTAGGTGGTGGTCGTGGTGCGTTTATTGGCGCTATTCACCGTCACGCAGCTGGCCTCGATGGACAGGTTGAATTAGTATGCGGAGCTTTCCATATTGATCCTGAAATATCTGTCGCTTCAGGTAAAGACTTTTACCTGCCTGAAGACCGTTGCTACAGAACTTACCATGAGATGTTTGAGAAGGAAGCTAAACTTCCGGCTGACAAGCGCATGGATTTTGTTACAATCGTTACGCCCAACTTTGTGCACTTTGAGCCTGCCAAGTTGGCCCTGGAAAACGGGTATCATGTGGTGTGTGAGAAGCCGCTGTCATTCAGCCTGGACGAAGCTCTGCAATTAGAGGCTTTGGTGAAAAAGACAGGTCTCACATTTGCCGTTACACATACCTACACCGGTTATCCCATGGTGAAGCAAGCCCGTGAAATGATTAAGGAGGGGGTCTTCGGAAAGATCCGAAAAGTAGTGGTAGAATACCCACAGGGCTGGCTATCAACTCCGCTGGAGCAGTCAGGTAACCAGCAAGCCAGCTGGAGAACAGACCCTAAGCGCTCGGGTAAGGCTGGAGCTGTGGGCGACATAGGTACCCATGCTGAGAACCTCGCAGAAACCATCACCGGACTTAAAATCACGGAGCTTTGTGCTGATGTAAGCCGTATGGTGTCGGGCCGTTTGCTTGACGACGACGCCAATATATTGCTGCGTTTCGACAATGGGGCCAAAGGTGTTCTTCACTGTAGCCAAATCGCTGCTGGAGAAGAAAATGCACTCAATATTCGTGTGTATGGTGAAAAGGGAGGCTTGGAGTGGCACCAGATGGAGCCTAATACCATGCTGGTGAAATGGCTCGACAAACCCACTCAAGTGTATCGGGTAGGTGGTGACCGTGCATATATGGGCGCTGTTGCCCAGGCGAACACACGTACGCCGGCAGGCCACCCCGAAGGGTACCTGGAAGCGTTTGGCAATATCTATAAGAACTTTGCCAAAACTGTGCAGGCAAGAATCGATGGCAAAAAGCCAGATCCGATAAATCTTGATTTCCCGACCGTTGAAGATGGTGTGCGTGGCATGAAGTTTATCGATGCCGTGATTGAATCAGGCGACGCTGGCGCTAAGTGGGTGAAGCTGGACTAAGGGCTGGCGCTATATGTTAATAAGAGTAACTACGGTGTATTCGCTATGAATCATTATATTGGTCATACTGTTACGAATTGAAACCAATAACGAATGGACAAGAACACTGAAAACGCTATTGTTAATGCGCTTGGAGATATTCATGTTACTTTACACTACATGAAAAATGACCTTTCTGACATGAAAAATGACGTTTCTGATGTGAAGAAGAGTTTTAATGTTTTCGCAGGAAAGGTGCTTGATAAACTTGATACTCTCGATGGTAAGGTAACTGAGGCGATAGGTTTGAAGAAGGAGATCGAGAAACATTCATTGGACATTGAGGCCATTAAGAAGCATTTGAATATTCAGTGAAATTTCAGACGTAGCGCTGTCTACTAACATTGATTTTTTGTAACTTTATACCAAATAATGAACGGAAATACTTATCATATCTATTACTATCATGTGGCTCCTGAGCGATTTAGGCAGTAATAGACGATATTTATATAGCTATTAGAAAAAAGGCCTCAATCGCATGATTCAGGTCTTTTTTCGTTATTAGAGTAATTGCATTAACCCAACAAGTGAAAATTATACGTTTATGAGACAGATTTATGAGAATTACGACGACGAGGACTTCAAGGTCTGGCAACTGTTGTACGACCGTCAGATCGTTAATCTTCCCAATGCAGCGTCGAAGGCACACCTGAAAGGACTTGAGCAAACAAATTTTGTAGCCAGCAACATTCCCCATTTCGAAGACACTAATGAGATCCTGCACAGGATTACGGGCTGGAAGCTGGCGGTGGTGCCGGGGCTTGTGCCGGATTATACCTTTTTTGAGCTGATGTCGAACAAGTATTTTCCGGCAACTACCTGGCTGCGGAAAATGAAAGAACTCGACTATCTGGAGGAACCCGACATGTTTCACGACGTATTTGCCCACGTACCCATGCTCACTAACCAAAACTTTGTCAACTTTCTGCAAGAGTTGAGTAAAATTGGGCTGAAATACTGCGGCAACGACTACGCCATAGAATTGCTTTCCCGGATCTATTGGTTTACGGTTGAATTTGGCCTGATCAGAGAGAATGGCGAACTGAGGATTTATGGTGCAGGTATTTTAAGCTCGGCGGGGGAAACTAAATTTTCGCTCAGTGATAAACCAGCTCACTACGAATTCAATGTCAGGCAGATTATGGCAACACCTTACTGGAAGGATAAATTTCAAGACAAGTACTTCATTATCAACTCCTATGAGCAGCTCTACAAAGCGATTCCTGAGATCAAACAGGTGATTGCTGAGGAAGTTGATAAGGCGCTGCACGTCCATTGATTTCACTTTAACCCCGGAACTTTAGGTAATTCACATAAATTTGCCGGGGTTTTCTATTGCCTTTTCAGAAAAGCAGGCAGAAAACAATTAGCACTATTGATGGAAGAGAATGAAAGTAGCGATCATAAAATACAATGCGGGTAACGTACAGTCGGTGACTTTTGCGCTCAATAGGTTGGGCATTGAACCAGTGCTGAGCAATGACCCTGAAGTGCTCAAAAGTGCTGACAAGGTCATCTTTCCCGGTGTGGGGGAGGCCAGCACGGCCATGGCTTCTGTGAAAGAAAACGGGTTGGATAAGATCATCCCCGGCCTCAAGCAGCCTTTTTTGGGTATCTGCCTGGGACTTCAGCTGATGTGCAGGCACTCCGAAGAGAATGATACACCTTGCCTGGGTGTGTTTGACCTGGAGGTAAAGAAGTTTCCGCCCAATGAAAAGGTGCCTCATATGGGATGGAATAAGATTCACTCGCTCAAAGGCCCGCTAATGAACGGGCTCACCAATGATGCGTATCTGTACTTTGTGCATAGCTACTATGCTGAAATGGGAGGCAGCACCATTGCCCAGTCGGACTATATGGTGCCTTTTAGTGCAGCGCTGCAAAAGGGGAATTTTTACGCCGTGCAGGCTCACCCCGAAAAGAGTGGTGTGGATGGAGCAAGAATACTAAAGAACTTTATTGAACTGTAGGAATGGATATTATACCAGCAATCGACATCATTGATGGAAAGTGTGTGCGCCTTACACAGGGCGACTATGATCAGAAGAAAATATACAATGAACGCCCGCTGGAAGTGGCTATGCAGTTTGAAGATGCGGGCCTGACCAGGCTTCACTTGGTGGACCTCGACGGAGCCAAAGCAGGGTCAGTGAAAAACTGGAAGGTGCTGGAGGCTCTGGCCAGCAAGACATCCATGGTCATTGACTTTGGCGGTGGAATTAAAAGTGCGGAGGATGTTGACATTGTTTTTGAATGCGGCGCAAAGCTGGCTACCGTTGGCAGTATGGCGGTGAAGAATGAGGAGATATTCTCCGACTGGCTGGAGCAGTACGGAGCTGACCGATTCTTTCTTGGGGCCGATGTGAAAGACGAAAAGATTGCCATAGGGGGCTGGTTAGAAACGACAGACATCTGGGTGTATGATTTCATGGAGAAGTATGTTCAAAAAGGAGTTACCAATATATTCTGTACCGATGTGAGCAAGGATGGTTTGCTGGAAGGGCCGTCAGTTGATTTGTATAAGACCGTGGTGGAGCAGTTTCCAGACATCTATTTTGTGGCAAGCGGAGGCGTAAGCTCTATGGAGGATCTCGAAAAGCTCAAAGAAATTGGCTGCAGGGGAGCAATTGTAGGGAAGGCTATTTATGAAGGAAGGGTCAATATTGCTGATTTAAGATTTTTGATTTGATCTGGAAAGCTGCAATAACCAAACCATGGCGAGCATTTTCTTATGATGAATCCTAATTGTGGTTGAATTACAGATATAAACTGTTTGGGCGCAGAAGGCCTGTGGACAACGTTTGGAATTTTCCTATCGGTAATTATTTGTTTTTTGTTGCTTGCGGTTTGAGTTTTCTCAGACGTTGCAAAATGACTTGAGTTTAAATTTTAACGAGTTTCCTGTGTTAACAAAACGTATCATCCCCTGCCTCGACATCAAAGACGGTCGCACCGTTAAAGGCGTCAACTTTGTAGACCTGCGAGATGCCGGTGACCCGGTAGAGCTTGGTGCCCGCTATGCGGCAGAAATGGCCGATGAACTGGTATTCCTGGATATTACGGCCACAGTAGAAAAGCGTAAAACTCTGGTGGAACTGGTTCGGCATGTGGCCAGGGAGATCAATATCCCTTTTACCGTAGGTGGTGGCATCAGCTCTATTGCTGATGTATCAGCCCTGCTCAATGCCGGAGCTGATAAGGTGTCGATCAATTCATCGGCAGTGAAGCGGCCAGAGCTGATTGACGAGCTGAGCCGTGAGTTTGGTAACCAGTGCATTGTGGTGGCCATCGACTCCCGGTTTGCCGACGGTGTGCATGTGGTAAATACACATGGCGGTCGCACTCCTACGGCGCTGGAAACTATCAAATGGGCCAGGGAAGCCGAGAATAGGGGCGCAGGCGAAATTTTGCTTACTTCTATGGATCATGATGGCACCAAAGCTGGCTTTGCCGATGAGCTTACAGCAAAGGTTTCGGAAACAGTGGGTGTGCCTGTAATAGCATCTGGTGGGGGTGGAACCCAGGAGCATTTCCTGGACGTATTTACCAAAGGAAAAGCCGATGCTGCATTGGCGGCCAGCATTTTCCATTTTCAGGAGGTACCTATTAAGGAATTAAAGGAGTACCTTCGTGACCAGAATATACCCATGCGATTATAAAGAGAGAGGATAATGGAAGGATTGGATTTTAGTAAAGGAGACGGGCTGATTCCTGCGATTATACAAGATGAAGCGACAAGCAAGGTGCTGATGCTCGGCTTCATGAATGAGGAGGCGCTCTCCAGAACCAGGGCAGAAGGGAAGGTCACATTTTTTAGCAGGACAAAGAACAGGCTGTGGACCAAGGGAGAAACTTCGGGTAACTTCTTTTTTGTAAAAGACATTATTGCAGATTGCGACAAAGATACCTTACTCGTCAAGGTGAACCCCCTTGGCCCCGCTTGCCATACTGGTGCCGATACCTGTTTTAATGAGGTGAATGCGGACGGGATATCCTTTCTTAATAACCTCACATCCATCATTCAAGACAGGCACAATAACCCTTCAGATAAGTCGTACACGTCATCTCTTTTTGAGAAAGGAATTAACAAAGTGGCTCAAAAAGTAGGTGAGGAAGCTGTTGAAGTAGTGATTGAGGCCAAGGATGACAACCAGGAGCTTTTTCTCAATGAATCGGCAGATTTACTTTTTCACCTGATGATCCTGCTCGAAGCGAAGGGAAACAAGCTGGATGACGTGGTTGACATTCTGAAACAAAGGCATAACAAATAGGTCTGCCCGCTGGAAAATTAGCTTTGTAAGTGCGAAATTGGGCAAATGCCCAAAGAAATGAAATTGCAAAGCAACGCTGCACCAGCAGTCCTCATGGTGAGGCCGGCCAACTTCGGCCCCAATCCCGAAACAGCCGGAAGCAATTCCTTCCAAAGCGCAGCCCAAACCGGAGAATTGGATAAGATTCGCTCGCAGGCAATTGCAGAGTTTGACGTTGCCGTAGATACACTCAGAAACGCCGGCGTCGAGGTAATTGTGGCTCACGATGAATTTTTGGAGGAGCGACGTGATGCGGTTTTCCCCAACAACTGGGTGTCCTTTCATGAGTCAGGCGATGTGTTTCTTTATCCCATGCAATCCAAAGCCAGGAGAACCGAGAGAAGACAAGAAGTGATTGACACTGTGAAACCTCGGTTTACAGTACATAAAATCACTGACCTCTCAGGAACCGAAGAAAAAGAGCTATATCTGGAGGGTACCGGGAGCTTGATCGTCGACTACCCCAACCAGATTATGTACGCCTCCAGGTCTATTCGGACAAACGAAGGCCTGGTGAGAGCGCATGCCGCCAGACTTGGTTTCAGCGCTGTGGTTTTTGACGCCGTCGACAGAAGCGGCATGCCTATCTATCACACCAATGTGATGATGTGTCTCGGCACATCCTATTGCGTGGTTTGTCTTGAGAGCATTCCTGAGGGTGAGGTAAAGAAAGCATTTCTTGCAAGTCTGGGTGCCACGAATCATGAAATCGTCGACATTTCTTTTGATCAAATGGAGCATTTTGCAGGCAATATGTTGGAGGTAGCTACCGGGACAAGTAAGCCTGCACTTGTTATGTCCATCACCGCATTTGCCGCTCTCACACAATCGCAAAAGATTATTCTGGAAAAATATGCTAACTTAATTGCCATAGACATACCGACCATTGAAAAATACGGAGGGGGAAGTGCCCGATGTATGATGGCGGGAATACATTTGCCAGCTGTGTAAACAACATTTTTTAAACCTTAATGACCTGGTAATGAACAAGTTTGATGTTTGCGTTATTGGTGCGGGGCCTTCCGGCTATGCCGCAGCCATGCGTGCCCTGGATTTTAAAAAGAAGGTAATTCTCATTGAAAGAAATCAGGTAGGTGGTGCAGGAGTGCACGATGGCGCCCTTTCAAGCAAAACATGGTGGGAACTTTCCAGAGACTATTTCACCCTTCGAAAGCATGGGAAAGCATTTAATTTCAAGGTACCCGAAATACCTTTCCAGAAGGTAAAAGCGGAAGTGTTGAAAGCCACCAGTGAAAGGAAAGATCTGCTGGAGTTTCATATGACTTCCATGAACAACAATGGCCAGGACCTGCTGACATTCAAAAGAGGAGAGGCAAAACTTTTGAGCAAGAACAATGTCGAGATTTTAGGAGACAATGGGGCAGAAGTCATTGAGGCTGATAATATTATTCTAGCTACCGGAAGCCGACCAAGGAAGCTCCCCAATTTACCCATTGATGAAAAAATTGTTGTCACCAGCGACGGCATCCATAACTGGACAGAGTGGCCCAAGAGTATGGTGATAGTGGGTGCGGGTGTTATTGGTTGCGAGTTTGCAACCATCTTTTCCAATTTTGGAAAAACGCAGGTTAACTTAATTGACAAGGGAGAAAGAATATTGCCGTTTGAGGACGGCGACGTGGTCGATGTGATTGAAAATAACCTTGAAGAAAAGCACGTGTTGGTGCATCGCAATTCCAAACTCATTGACATGAAGATCGTCAACGGCGAGGTGGAGTATGAGCTGGAATATGATAACGGTGAAAAGAAGAAGTTTCAGGTGGAGAAAGCCCTGGTTTCAGTGGGAAGGATACCTAACTATGAAAATCTTGGTTTGCAGGAGATTGGTGTTGAAATTGATGCCCGGGGAATCATTGACGACCTCACGCAAACGTCAGTATCTAATATTTACGCCGTGGGCGATATCACTGCTGATATTGCGCTTGTGAATGTAGGCGAGCTGGAAGGCAGGTATGCGATAGAGCGGATATATGGCAAGCCCTTGCATAAGCTTATTTACGAAAATATTTCAACGATCATGTTTTTGGCACCCGAAGTTGCAGGGGTTGGGTTCAATGAGATTCAGGCCAAGCAAAAAGGGATCAACTACAAAGTCACCAGCTTACGTTATAGCAACATTTCGAGAGCTACTGCCATGCGAAACACCCAGGGCTTCATCAAACTGCTGGTGACAAATGACGACAAAATGAAAATTCTGGGCATGCGTGTTGTAGGAGAGCATGCCTCAAGTGCTATCCAGGCGGTGGCGCTGCTCATCTCCATGGACAAAGGCGTAGAAGAGTTGGCTGAGCTCATCCACCCTCACCCTTCCATTATTGAAGGCATACAGGAATGTGCCAGAATGCTACTGGGCAAATCGATGCTCAAACCAACGGTTTTGCTGGAATCAATGGCCTGCAAAACCTGCGTGGGAGGAGTTTACGAAAACATCATCTATTAAGCATTCGTCTGCAATATAAAGTCTCCCGCTATTTTGTAAACAATAGCTTTCCAATAGATGGTGATATCTTAATGTTGGGTAGCTTGAATTTGTTTTCAAGTTCCGGAACATCTCCGTTGTTTCCTTTCACAATCTTTATTTGCTCTTTCTTCATAAAAAACGTCTCCAGTCCCCCCTCTAAAAACTTAAGCCCAAATGCTATACAGCCCTTAATTACAAGATCTAAGTACTGGATATGCACGATCACAGCGATCGCTTCACCCAGGAATACTTCTTCAGAAAGGAACATGACTACGGCCACCGTAAATATGATGGTAGAAGCTTTTTTCCCAACCTGGGCCTTCACTAGCTGACCAATAGTGCTTTCAAGAAGCATGTTTTTCTCAACTATTTCCTCATTCTGTTCAATTATACGTTCGTTAGCCTTGTTCAGCTTCGACTGAAGCTTGTCGCTAACTTTTGTAATAACCTTGCTCTGAATAAGCAGATCCTGATAGCTATCAATAAATTGGGCAAGATCCTTTCTTGAAATATTGTCCTGTTGCGCTTTGGTTTTAAACGCATGAAGTGCTTTGTCCTCTTCGTCATATAGTCCCCACAAGTCATTCATACCTTTTAAAATTAGTTAGGAGTTAGGTATTAGGTATACGGTGTCGCCAACAAATGGTGTACCTGTGTTTGGAAGTTTTGAACAACAACTACCTGCCTTAGTTAGCTATAACGGTTAGTGCTTCCCGTGGTCAAACACACCACAGCAACTGAACCGTTAAGCAGCGATAGTAATAAAGTTGAAATTCATGCGAAGTATGTCAGAAAAATCCTCACCTACTTCTCTCATTTCCTCATCCTCTTCCAGATAATACCAATTGATGGTTACACACCGGCCTGCTTCCTGCATTTTGTGGAGCTTTTTTAGCATGTTAAAAATGCACTTGGAAGAACTAGTGTTAAAGTAATGAAATGACAGATTAGCGGTGAGTCCCCCGCTTTCGTGGGTAACGTACTCGTCCAGTTCCACAATAAATTTTTGATAGAAGCTATTTGAGTTGGCGGGATTTGAATTCCCTTTTAATTCTATCAGCCCCGTTGAAGGGTCGAAATAGACGAACGGCGTATAGTCCGTAGCTTGAATGTAAATTTTTTCCATAATCTCTCAGGTTTTTCAACTGTTATAATTTCAAGTAAAGTAAGTGATAATGCGGGAGGTTCTACAGTCAATCCCTCACTGTCACTAAATCTTTACTTAAGTTATTCTTTTTAAAAGCTCGATTGCTTTCGATTTCAGGCCAATACTTTCTCATGTAAGATATCCATTATATCAGGAATAAAATCATGTTTAAATGGAAGTGTTCAATTAAATAAAGTTATTTAAATAATTGTAAATCAAATAGATATGTTTTTATGTCGGAAGTTTATTTTTTTGAAAGCACCAGAGACTGATGTAATATTTGTGGGGTGAAAGTTGAAATACGCATCAGATAGTTGAAAAAACGGACGGTTATAGGGGTAAAGAGAGTTAATGTTATTTTTTTGATAAAATATTATCAAATAGAATCAAAATAGAAGGGAAAGCCGGGTGTGTGGAGCAACTCAATCTGCAAATTTTCTTTTAATTTGTTGATTATTAGCACCTTATGTTTGAGTCGCTGTTGCTTTGATGTAATTTTTTTGTTGTGTTATTCAGCGAAGCTTTGTTTGGGGTTGTTGATCGGTCGGGACACCTTTTTGGGAGGCTAGCGACCACCAAGCTCTGCTGTGATTGGACTTGAAGGCGACGTGTTGTCTACCTCCGCTACGTCCCACGAACCTTGCTCTACAATTTTTGAATGCTCTTTTCTTAAAAAGAATTTCTCGATAGTTGATTCGAAGGCTTTTAGAGAAAGGGCAATGCAAAGTTTCACGATCAATCCGATGTAGGGGATGTTAACATAGTTATTGATTGCTTCCTCAAGAAGTACCTCTTCCGCTACAAAAAGCACAACAGCGGCTGTTAGTATAATGGTGGAGGCTTTTTTACTGACTTTGGCTTTCACCAACTGCTCGATGGTATTATGGAGTAGTTTGTTATTGTCACTGATGGTTTCGTTCTGCTCAGCGATTTGTGCATTTGCTTTATTCAGTTTGGACTGAAGCCTGTCACTTACACGGGTGATTACTTTACTTTGGGTAATAAGATCTTCGTAATTATCAATAAACCTGGCAAGAGTCCGCTTCGACACAGCATTGCCTTTCACCTTCCCTTTAAATTCTTTTAAGGAATTTTCTTCGGCATGAAACAGGTTTTTTGCTTCGGACATGAGGTGTAGAGTTGGCTTGGTCAGCGCAGCATTAGGCGTTTACTATGCTGCAAGTTCAATAAAGTTAAAGTTTAGGTTCATTAATTCCGAAAAGTCTTTGCCCACCTCATACATGTCTTCGTCACTTTGGCTGTAATACCAATTAATGGTTACCTGACGACCTTTTTTCCTCATGGCGTTGAGCTGTTTGAACATATCATAGAGGCATTTTGAGGAACTTGTGTTGAAATATCTGAACGCCATGTTCGCTACCAACCCTCTTGTGTCGTTCACAGCGTAGTCTTCGAGCGTATGAATCACTTTTGTGTAGAAGGTAAGCGAATTGTGAGGGTTGGAATTGCCCTTTAGTTCTATTATTCCGTTGGAAGGGTCGAAGTAGACTTGTGGGGTGAATTCTGTTGCCTGAATGTAA
Source organism: Imperialibacter roseus (assembly GCF_032999765.1). Lineage (GTDB taxonomy): Bacteria > Bacteroidota > Bacteroidia > Cytophagales > Cyclobacteriaceae > Imperialibacter > Imperialibacter roseus. The sequence continues at coordinate 1,065,212 of NZ_CP136051.1, forward strand.
ATTTTTTCCATACTCGTGATATTAAGAGGTATAAATTGTTGCCTTGTCAGTTGCTTATCTTTAACTACATTACAAAGTAAATGCATATGCCGGGAGCAAAAGTGGCAAGTGCGGACGAATACTATCTGATGTAAGATTATGAGAAGTCTTAAGCCTTTAGAGCTAAAATTTAAAGCCGATTGCGAAGAGATTTAACTCTTAAGTAGCTGAAAACAAGTGGAATACCTATTGTCGAGGCAGGTGTTGAAGGGTGCAAAAAAAGTTGACCTGTGATGTAGGAATTTGAAATGGTGAGAGCCCTTCTTGCACATTTTTCAATAAAAGGGGAGGTGCGACGCTCATTATAGTACAAAACGGAGGAGGGAATTATAAAGACAATCAGCCGGGTTAACTCTCGAAAAACTGACTGATTGTCGTTTTTTTTGAACGATTATACTTTTACCGAATCATAGACCTGCACCTTGCTCCACATATGTTGGGCTTTTTCAACGAATGCCAGATGGACGGGGTGCTCCTGGTAGGCATCCTGATCTTTCTTGCTATCGAAAGCTAAAACGATGGAGAAGGTATAGGTATTGTCGATGACCGGTCTGTTGGTGTCGGCAGGCGTTCCGATAAACCTTTCCTTGATCACATCAATGCTGCCGGTGTATTCCTTCACGTGGGAAAGAAAAGTTTTCTTATTGGCTTCGCTGGGATCTTTGAGCCAGAAATAGACAACGTGATAGAAGTTAACAGATGAATCTTTCATAGTTTTTGTTTTTGCAAATGAATATGTACCTAAGCCGAGCAGGCCAAGCAGACCTGTTCCCTTTTTTAAAAATGAGCGACGTTGCGAATCCATTTTGGTTGTGAGTAAAGTGAGGGACTAAAGATAGAAGGTTGAGATTATTTTTTCCTCGTTTTGCGACGAATCCTTTTCTGAAATGCCCGGATGAAGCCTCCTTGAAGTGCTGCCTACACCTTAATTATATAGTATCAATATTTAGCCATTCTTTGATGTAAAAGGAAGGGTCGAAAAAAACTTGAACAATTTTGTCTTTTTGGGTTTTAATTGATGTTAGTGGCACCTAAATTTGGCGTTGTAAAATGAAGTACCTGAGACACTCCCATATATTCGAACATCTGCACGTGAACCACGATCATGTGTCTCATCATTCCCATTAAGGAAGAGCATTTTACTTCAACATTGGCCCGTATTCATTTTACTTACTCATTTCTCTAATTAAGCTTTTCATGCTACGTATTGCAGTTCAAAAATCAGGTCGCTTAAGCGAAGATTCATTCCGTTTGATCAAGGAGTGTGGTATACATTTTAATAATGGTGTCGGTAAGCTTAAGGCCTCTTCCCATAATTTCCCGATGGAATTTCTGCTGCTCAGAGACGATGATATTCCTGGCTACGTAGCCGACGGCGTAGCCGATGTTGGCATCGTGGGACTGAATGTGGTAGAAGAAAAGGAAAAAGACCTGGATATAGTAGTGAAGCTGGGTTTTTCCAAGTGCAGGCTTTCTTTGGCCATTCCCAGAAATGAGGAGTATGAAGGCCTAAAAATGCTGGAAGGCAAAAGCATTGCCACCTCCTACCCAAAGATTTTGGGGAGCTATTTGAAGAAGAACGGTATCAGTTCAGACATTCACGAAATTAGCGGCTCGGTGGAGATTGCTCCGAGCATTGGGCTGGCCGATGCTGTGTGCGACATTGTTAGTTCGGGTAGCACGCTTTTAAGTAACGGATTGAAAGAAGTGGAGACCATCTTTACATCCGAGGCAGTACTTGTTGCCCATAAAGGGCTCGGTGCCGAAAAGAAAAAGCTCCTTGAGCAACTCCTTTTCAGGATTCGGTCAGTGCAGAATGGATCTAATAATAAGTACATTCTGCTCAACGCTCCCAATCACAAAATTGAGGAAATCGCCAGCCTTCTGCCTGGTATGAGAAGCCCGACGGTGCTGCCTCTGGCTACCGAGGGTTGGAGTTCCATTCATTCTGTGATCAACGAAGACAGGTTTTGGGAGATAATAGAGAAACTGAAAGAGGCAGGTGCTGAAGGCATCCTTGTGGTGCCTATAGAAAAAATGATATTGTAGACAAATCGAGGATCATGCAACTTATATACGAACCACCCCGGAAGCAATGGCTTGAGCTAACCAGCAGGCCTGCGCAAGATCCAGCCAGGCTGGAGAAGGTGGTGAAGCCCATACTGGAAAAGGTGAAGCGCAACGGCGACATGGCCTTGCGAAAGTTTGCGCTTGAGTATGATCATGTTGAATTGGACGACCTCTTTGTGACAGAGGAAGAGTTATTGGCCTCGGCCGATCAGGTAGGGGAGGAGCTGAAGGCTGCTATTCATGTTGCAAAAGAAAATATTGAGAAATTCCATCTGGCGCAAAAGGAATCTCCGATAACGGTGGAGACCATGTCGGGTGTGGTCTGTCAACGCAAAAGTATACCCGTAAACAGGGTTGGTCTTTATGTGCCAGGAGGCACGGCGCCACTCTTTTCTACAGCCCTGATGCTTGGTATTCCGGCGAAAATTGCTGGCTGCAAGGAAGTCATTATTGCTTCCCCCACCGACAGCATGGGCCAGGTGAATGCCACAGTATTATATGTGGCTCACTTACTAGGCATAAAGAAGATATTGAAAATTGGCGGAGCCCAGGCCATTGCCGCTATGGCCTACGGCACTGAGTCGGTGCCGAAGGTTGACAAGATATTTGGTCCGGGCAATCAGTATGTGACAGCGGCCAAGCAAATGGTAAGCCGTGACACGGTGGCTATCGACATGCCAGCTGGCCCCTCGGAGGTGTTGGTGTTCGCCGACAAACATGCTGAGCCGTCATTTGTGGCGGCCGATTTGCTGTCGCAGGCTGAGCATGGTGCCGACAGCCAGGTGATACTGGTAACATCCAGCAAGCGCATGGTGGATAGCGTGGCACAGGAAGTAGAGCGACAACTCGCTACTCTGCCCAGGAAAGCTATGGCTGCGAAAGCATTGGAGAATAGCAGAACCATCTACTTTGAAGACAAGATAACAGCCATGGACTATATTAATATGTATGGCCCTGAGCACCTTATTCTTGCGTTGAAAGATGCGGACAAATATGCCGAAATGGTGGAGAATGCAGGGTCGGTATTCATAGGCAACTATACGCCTGAGTCGGCAGGAGACTATGCGTCGGGCACGAATCACACATTGCCTACCAATGGCTGGGCCAGGGCCATGGCGGGTGTGTCCGTCGACAGCTTTGTAAAAAAGGTCACCTTTCAGAAAATTACGCCGGCGGGACTGCAGCTGCTTGGGCCCAGCATTGAAGCGATGGCTGCTGCAGAAAAGCTCGATGCGCACAAAATGGCTGTGACACTTCGATTACAGAAAATTAAAGAAGGTACCAATGAGCTTTGATCCGAACTCGCTACTTCGTAAGCACCTGGTTAACCTGAAGTCATATTCTTCCGCCAGAGACGAATACACAGGTAAGGAGGGTGTTTTTTTGGATGCCAATGAAAATCCTTATGGTTCTGCGGGGGTAAAAGAAGCTTACAACCGCTATCCCGACCCCTACCAGCAGGAGGTGAAGCAGGCGATTGCCAAAATCAAGAACATTGACACTGAGTCTATTTTTCTGGGAAATGGCAGCGATGAGCCTATTGATTTGCTTATCAGAGCTTTTTGTGAGCCAGGCAAAGACAAAGTGATCACAGTTCCCCCCACTTACGGCATGTATGAAGTGAGTGCCGGAGTTAATGATGTGGGCGTTGTGAAAGTACCTTTGAATGAGAATTTCCAGCTCGATGTAAAGGGAGTTATAAGCGCTGCTGGTTCGGACACAAAAATCCTGTTTCTCTGTAGCCCTAACAACCCCACAGGCAATCTGATCCGAAAGGAAGATCTTTTCACACTGCTCCATCAGTTTCCTAACCTTGTTGTGATTGATGAGGCATATATTGATTTCGCTCCTGACGCTGGCTTTTTGCCGCATCTGCACCGGTTTCCTAATCTGATAGTGCTGCAAACACTGAGCAAGGCCTGGGGGCTCGCTGGTGTTCGACTGGGAATGGCTTTTGCCAGCCCTGAAATAGTCACTATCCTGAACAGGATCAAGCCACCTTATAATATAGCTGCACCAACACAAGGCATAGTAAGAGAGGCTTTGGGCAATGTGCTGGCCAAGGAAAAAATGGTAGCCGATATTCTGGAACAAAAGAATTGGCTGGAAGATCAGCTCGAAGCCTTACCTATTGTGCAGCATATCTATCCCAGCGATGCTAATTTTATGCTCGTCAGGGTGCCGAAGCCAAAGGAAATCTACCAGTTTCTGATCGATCAGAAAGTAATTGTGAGAGACCGAAGCAATGTGATGCACTGCCATGGCTGTCTTCGCATAACCGTGGGAACGAGAGCAGAAAACGAAGCTTTACTAAAAGCCATGGCTTTGGTGAAAGAGGACTCATTTGCTAATTAATAAAAAAATGAAAAAGGTATTGTTCATAGACAGAGACGGCACGATCATCGTGGAGCCACCTGAAGACTTTCAGGTAGACTCGCTGGAGAAACTGAAGTTTATTCCCGGGGCTATTTCGAACCTGAGGAAAATAGCGGAGGAACTCGACTACGAGCTTGTGATGGTGACCAATCAAGACGGATTAGGCACGGCCAGCTTTCCCGAAGATACCTTTTGGCCAGCGCAGAACAAGATGTTGGAAACGCTGGAAGGAGAAGGGGTCAACTTCGCTGCCATCCACATCGATAAAACCTTCGAAAAGGACAATGCCCCAACCCGAAAGCCCCGCACAGGACTTCTTACACAATACCTGACCGAAGATTACGACCTGCCCAACTCCTACGTGATAGGAGACCGTAAAACGGATGTGGAACTAGCAAAGAACCTCGGTTCAAAAGCTATTTTTATAGGAGAGTCAAGCCCGGAGGCGGCTTTAAGTACTACGAATTGGGATGAGATTTATCGTTTCCTCAAACTTCCTCCCAGGATGGTTGAAGTGAAGCGAACCACTAAGGAAACGGACATCTTTATTAAGCTTAATCTTGACGGTACGGGCCAAACGAAGATGAACACAGGCCTGGGGTTCTATGATCACATGCTCGATCAGCTGGGCCGTCACTCTGGTTGTGATTTAGAAGTAACTGTGAAAGGCGACTTACATATTGATGAGCACCACACCATCGAAGACACAGCGCTGGCTTTAGGGGAAGCTTTCCGCAAGGCTATTGGCGACAAAAAAGGCATTAGCCGCTACGGCTTTATGCTGCCTATGGACGACTGCCTGGCGCAGGCGGCTATCGACTTTGGTGGAAGGCCCTGGCTGGTGTGGGAGGCAGAATACAAGCGTGAAATGGTAGGCGATATGCCAACGGAAATGTTTTATCACTTCTTTAAGTCGTTTTCTGATACCTCGCTGAGCAATATCAACATCAAGGCGGAAGGCGCTAATGAGCACCACAAGATAGAGGCAACCTTTAAGGCGTTAGCGAGAGCCATCAAGATTGCTATAGGCAGAGACGCCAATGCGCTGAATCAGTTGCCTAGCACGAAGGGAGTACTTTAGAAAGCGCTGGTGATCGGTAGTGAATTTGGGGCTCTTCCATGCCTCACTTACCGTCTCTATTTTGAGTATGGCTGTGGCCTTGTTGATCTGGCCGAAAAAGAAAGGCTGCACCGCCCGGTACTTTGTCCGGGAAATGCAGCCACCGTACTAACTTGTTGTCCCTACTTACGCTAATACAGGCTCTTTTTCTTTTTTCAGCACCTTGTCGAGTACCATGTCTTTGTCGAGCTTTTTGGTACAGAAAAACCAGTCTTTGCAATCAAGCCCTTCTACGTTGCCATCCATTCTCTCTTTAGCAACTCCGCAAGAGCCTGCCGGCGAAATGATCACGTCGTCGCCTGGCTTCCAGTCGGCTGGTGTGGCCACAGCAAACTCATCGGCTGTTTGCAGTGCAACGATCACACGGTAAAGCTCGTCGAAGTTGCGACCAAGGCTGAGTGGATAGTAGATGATAGCCCTTATGGTGCCCTTGGGGTCAATAAAGAACACTGCACGAACGGCTTGTGTACTGCTTTCGCCAGGCATAATCATTCCGTATTTTTTGGCCACATTCATGGTGATGTCTTCAATGAGTGGGAATTTGACATCCACATTTTTCATCCCCTTGAATTCTATTTTGTCTTTGATAGTGCGCAACCAGGCAATATGGCTGTACAACCCATCAATCGATAAGCCAATCAATTGTGTGTTTGCTTTGGCAAACTTTTCTTCCAGCGTGGCAAAGGTCATAAACTCTGATGTGCAAACCGGAGTAAAGTCGGCAGGGTGGCTAAAAAGAATCACCCACTTGCCTTGATAGTCGGCGGGGAAGTTGATGTCGCCCTGGGTAGTTTTTGCTTTGAACTCTGGTGCTTTATCCCCAATGCGTGGCATTGGTATCACTTCTTCATTCAATATATTTTCCATATCTAATGTTGTTTTATTGATAGTTGAAACTAGCCATTCATCAAGTCAGGCACAGTGATTTAAGTCACACTGGCACTTTGATATTCGACACTTTGCGAACCTCCGCTGGAGTATTGTTCCGGCAGTGTTGACAAGAGCAACAAATTGGCGTGCTGCACGTATTTTGGGAGGTCAAGACTCTTTTGAACTATGAGCAACGAGAAACATATGCGGCTGGCTATTGCGGTGGCACGACGGTCGGAAAGCAAAGGCAATCTCCCGTTTGGTTGCGTGCTGGTGGACGGCGAAGGAAAGGTGCTGATGAAGGGTGAAAACACGATTATGACAAGCGGAGACGCCCTGGGGCACGCCGAGGTGAACCTGATCAGGAAGGCATCCAAAAAATTCAGTTATGAGTTTCTCAACACGTGCACTATTTACACTACCGATGAGCCCTGCCCTATGTGCACGTCAGCTATTTTTTGGAGTGGCATAAAGAAGTTGGTATTTGGAATGAGCAAAGCTTCCTTCTACGACTTGATGGGTAGAAGCAATCCAAACTATGTGTTTGAAATGCCCTGTAGAGAACTATTTGACAAAGGTGGTCGAAAAGTGGAGGTGGTAGGGCCGTTTTTGGACGAAGAAGTGGCTTTATTGCATTCTGCTAGAACCTGAGCCCCTCCATGAGCTTACCCAGCGCCTTCTCAAACTCCGCTGATTGAGCCAGAGCCTCCTTAAGTGGTAGCCCTTCTTTCATTCCAGGCCGGGTGTGCCCTGTGGCCGTTAGCCAGGCATCTTTCATTATTGCCTGCCGCTCTTCGATCAGTTGCAGAATTTTTTCACCATTGCTGGCAGTGGAAACGGCTTCCCCGGCGCTGTCAGCCCTGGCCAGCTCATTCAGTCCCAGGTAAGCAAGGATCGCTTTTGCCATGATCCAGTGGCCAGTTTTGTCCGGGTGCACTCCGTCCGAGGCGTATTTGAAATCAGGATCGATCAGGCGCCTGTCCTCCAGATGCTTTTTCATCGGTCCATGTACGTCAGCCACATTCCAGTCTTTTGTATATCTATTACTAATCAGCCAGTCGGAGTAAATATCGAGCACATTGGCGTAGGCTACGCCCTTTCGTTCGTCAAACACCGGAGGGGTGAGGTGGACGATGGCAGCGCCCGACTTCGATACTTCTCTATGCAGCCAGTTGATCCCTTCTTTATAGGCCTGGAAGCGAGTGTCATCAAAGGGTAGATAGATACCATCGTTCATGCCATAGGAGGCAAATACCAGATCGGGCTGGGTTTGCGCAAGAACACGATCCAGCCTCTCCCGGAGGTCTGGTCGGGGAAATTTGCCGTCTGCATGGTTGGTCTCAGATAGCCCTGATACTGTTTCGCTTGGCAGGCCCACATTGATCACTTCAAATTTCCTGTGTGGGTAAGCCAGCCTGAGGCATGCTTCGATGTAGGATACATACTGCCCTGCATAAGTAATGCTGTTGCCCAGAAAAACAATGCGTTGCACTGAATCAGGAATGATGTAACTGCCCTGGCTTTGGGCACTCAAATGAAGAGAGAAAGCAAAGAGAAGACAGGTGATCATTCGGGTCATAATGACGAAGATAGGGAATATCGAAATACGATTTACTCGCTTTTTTTGTAGTTTCGGACTTGCCGTACTTTCCCCAGGTGAGTATGGTAAGCGGATCAACCTAATTTCCGACCATGAGAAGACTATTTTCCACAGTTCTTGCTATTTGTGCCTTTTTCAGCGCATTGGCGCAGGAACAGTTAACTGACCAAACAAAAGCCTTTGTAACCCACGAAAGAGGCAACTACCTCCTTCAAAACCTCACTCTGGTAGATGGTACCGGTGGTGCGGCAAAGGCCAATCAGGATATCCTTATCGTGGGTGATAAAATTGAAAAAGTGGGACCTGACCTACCTGTGCCGAAGGGGGCGACGGCCATCAATATGGAGGGCAAAAGTGCCATGCCTGGTATGGTCATGCTGCATGAGCACCTGTTTTATCCAAAAACGACACCAGATGCCAATTATGGCGTGGACCAAATGAGTTACTCTTTCCCAAGACTTTATCTTGCCGGTGGTGTTACCAGCATAAGAACGGCCGGAAGCATCATGCCCCAGGCCGACCTGAATATCAAGAAAGCCATTGGCCGGGGAGAAGTGCCAGGTCCGAAAATGGATGTGACCAGTCCGCACATTGACAGAGAGGGGGTGGGTATATTTGAGCTCGGCGCCATCGACTCTCCTGAAGGTGCAGCCAGGGCGGTTAACCACTATGCCGATATGGGTATTACATCCATTAAAGTGTACAACTTCATTACAAGAGAAGACCTGAAAGCGATTGTGGCAGCGGCTCATGCCAGAAACATGAAAGTCACGGGCCATATCTGTTCTATTACTTACAGGGAAGCCGCTGATATTGGAATTGATAATCTTGAGCACGGCTTTTTTTCATGCAGTGACTTTGTGAAAGGCAAGCAAGTTGATATTTGCGATCCTTTTGAAATGCGCAAGGCCCTGTTGACTATTCCGGTTGATTCAAAGGAAGTGACCGATCTGATAACGCATCTGGTGAGTAAGAAAGTAGCACTTACCTCAACCATCAATGTATTTGAACCCTACACCGGCAGGGAGGTGGTGCCGGGAGGAGGCATCGACGCTTTGTTTCCCAACGCAAAAGAGAAGGTTTACAAAAGGTGGGCCAGCAAGCAGGGGAAGGATTCACTCGATTACCTGGCCTTCAACAAAGCCAAGGTTTGGGAGAAAGCGTTTTACGATGCAGGTGGCTTACTGGTAGCAGGCACCGACCCTACTTACGACGGGAGAATTGTGGCAGGTTACGCCAACAGGAGGTTGCTGGAGCTATTTGTTGAAATGGGATTTTCTATTCCCGAAGCCATTAAAATATGTACGCTTCACGGCGCCACTTACCTGGAGCAGGCGTCGTCTATTGGTACATTAGAAGCAGGAAAGATTGCCGACCTGTTGATTATGGACAACGACATCAGCAAGGATATTTCTGCTATAAGGTCTTTGAATATTGTGTTCAAAAATGGCATTGGCTATGACTCCAAAAAGCTGTTCAAGGCGGCGGAGGGGTATGTAGGGATTAGGTGATCCCCCTCGCAAGTTAAAGCTGCTTGATAAACACATTTCTGTAAAAAATCTCGGCACCTTCTGCCTGCAATAGGATTTTTCCTTTGGTGAGCGGCTCCCAGCTATTTTTTTCAGCATCCCAATATTTCATATCAATGGCCTCATTGACCACTTTCCCATTAATGGTGAAAGTGGCATGGTCGCCATTTACCTCAACTTCTACCTTGTTCCAGCCCGACACTTCCCATGAAAAGGACCTGGAGAAGCGATGGTATTTGTTTTCAATTTCGCCCTTTGTCTTGAGTTCGCCGTTGGTGGCATAGTGCTCAGAGGCATCCACCCTGGCTGAGGCTCTTGCCCCAATGATCCATAAATCCCCAAGGTCTCCTTCTTGAATCTGACATTCTACGCCATAAGGCCAAAAGTCAGTTTCGTCAAAAATATGAAACAGGACACCAGCGTCTTTTACATTACCAGTCCTGGGCTCAAACTTTTTCTCGCCCCATTTGAAGTCAAACGTTAGAATATAGCTGCTGTATTCTTCTTTGGTTACTAACCCGGCAAATGACTGACGTGAACCAGCCTTTTGGCTGGGGTAGGCGTGGATGGTTCCATTTTCAGCACGGAATTTCTCCAGACTGTCGGGGCCATTTCCGTCACTCACTGTATACCAGCCTTCTAAATCAACACCATTGAACAGCGCCTTAAACCCTTCCGGAGCTATGGTTTCTGAATTGGGTATGCTTTCTTTGGCTGTCTCGTCTGCTACAGGCGGGTTGCACATGGTAGCAACAAATAAAAGGCATAGTAAAAGTAGCGATAGTGATTGACCGTGTTTCATACGGGAAGATAGGACTTTTATGGTTACCTCGTAATCTCAACAGTGCATGGACTTGACTCCCTGGCTTCGAGCAGGCTGGTGCACCGTGATCCGTTGACACAAACACTGGAAATGACCAGTTGCAATGCGTATATTAAATCGTAGAACATCCTAAACAAAGCCATGGCTGCCACCCCCTCACCTTTAGGTATCATCCCGGTTCTTCCCTCGCTCGACATACAACGTGACATAGAGTGGTATGACAAGTACGCCGGGTTTAGTTACTATTTTGGTGATAACGGATACGCCGGGTTAAGAAGAGAAAACCTGGAGTTCCATTTGCAGTTCCATCATGGCAATGAGGAAGATCCTATTACCGGCGGCTCTGTTATGAAGATTTTTGTTGCCGATATCAGGCCCTATATCGAGGAGTTTGTGAAGCGGGGAACCATCACGAAAGAGAAATTGCGAATGAACACGCCCTGGGGTACCCAAGAGTTTGGATTCTATGATTTGAACAAAAATGCCATTTTTGTGGAGCAGGATACGTGAGCTGGTTTTAAATGTGCCTTTGAGTGTGTCTGAGGTCATAAACCCCGTTCGGTGAGGCTTTGGTAAATGCATAAAAGGTAGTTATTGCCCAATAAAGTTTTGTTAAATTGGCAGGGAACCAAGTGCAGCTTGTACACAAGAATGGAAGACCGGAATATTGATTTTTTTTTTCTCGGCACGCTCCTGAAAGCATGCGTTGCTGGGGTCGCTTTGATCCTAGCTTCTAATTTTTTCTTTTTCCCGGAAGACGCCATAGGTGTCATTAATGCGCTGGTTATTTTGGTGGCCTGCCTGGTGGCACATCAGATCAGGGAGAAGCACCCAACGCCGGCGGTAATAATTCTAACGTCCATTACCTTGGCAGTGGTTTGCTACCAACGCCTCATGCAAATCAGCCCTTCCATTACCCTGGCTACTGTGATTATTATTGGTTTTATTTTTTCAGTGATGCTAAAGGGGCGAACCATGTGGGTCATGCATGGTATTGCTTTTATTATGCTAAATACTGTATTTCTTTATCACGTGTCGGACTTAGTAACGGCTGCCATTACCTACTCGATTTTATACCTTATCATCGCCTATGCCAGTGCCGTGCTGAAAGTCAACTACGACAAAATACATCAACACTTGCGACACGCAAATAAGGAGATGAGGAAAAAGGCAGAGGAGATAGCAACGCAAAATGAAGCGCTTCAGAAGACTCAGCAAGATCTTAATGCATTGAACAAGAACCTGGAGCAGATGGTGGGGGAGCGTACAGCGAAGATTAAGGCACAGAATGACATGCTGATTTCCTATAGCCATACCAATGCACATCATTTACGGGGACCGGTGGCACGACTACTTGGTCTCGCCACCATTTACGAGCTTGAGTCAGGCGGTAAGGTTGATGCGCTTGTGCAGAAAATGATAGAGCAGGCCAACGAAATTGACACCGTCGTTAAAAAGATAAATGCCGATCTGGAGTCAAGAGAACTGGAAATGTAAAGCGGTAGTTAGTCGGCCAGTGTTAAAACCAGAGCTGCAAGACCAGGCTGAGCTGTGTCAGGAGTCTGCCTGTTACTTGCAGGGAACTATTGCTTTTTATCGTTCCGTTGTGCCCTTGCTTTGCTGCCCTTGTGGGGCAATTAGTTAGCGAAGAAATTATTCGTTTCAATGGCTCCCGAACCACCGTCAAGGTTACCGTCTGCCGACGGGGAAAAGTAAGACCGTTTGTACTTTTTTTTGACTTTGTAATTCATTTATGGGCGGGTGTTTGCCAGCTAAGTCTATCGATGTTTTATGTAGAGACGTATGTGTGTCCGCAAACAAGGTTTTTTGGATGTATAAAGGAAAGTGAGTGAATAGCAAAAAATCATTGTCTTGACACCTGCGGAACGACAGCATGATTTGGATTGAGAATAGATAAAAAGGCATTTCGCTAAGGAATTCATTAGTTGCTGGTCAATTAGTTTGAATGGCCACTTTACCGCAGTAAACTTTTATTAAATTGAAAGCGAACCGATTTTTTTGAGTAACCAGCTACATGATAGTAAGGAACATTGAGAAATTTTTTCTCAACACCCTATTGAGGATAAGTATTCTTGGGGTTTCATTTATTCTCTTATCCAGTATAGTTTTTCGTCCTGAGAACATACTATCCACCATAGTTTCGCTAATCATCCTTTTGGCTTGCATTGCTGCTTATAAGTTGAGGGATAAATACCCTACGCAGGCTGTGCTTCTTTTAACCAGTACAACGCTGCTGGTGGTGGCTTACCAACGGATTACTGCCCCTCATGCCACTATCACACTGGCAGTGGTTATGATTGTTGGGTTTATTATCTCGGTGATGCTGAAAGGAAGAACCATGTGGGTCATGCACGGAATCACGTTTATTCTCCTCAATACAGTTTTTGTGTTTCACGTGTCGGAAAAGGTTACTGCTTGCATCACATTTTCTATTTTGTACTTTATCATCACTTTTGCCACTGCTGTGTTAAAAGGTAGCTACGATGGGATTCATTATCACTTACGAAACACCAATTTGGAACTCCAACGAAGGGCGAACGAAATAGCTGCGCAAAACAAAGAGCTTCATGCAACACAAGCAGAACTTAGCTTATTGAATCAAAACCTGGAGAAAATTGTAAGTGAGCGTACCGCAAGAATTAAGTCTCAAAACGAAATGCTTATCAGATATGGCCACATCAATGCCCATCATTTGAGAGGGCCGGTGGCAAGGCTGCTGGGCCTTGCTGCCGTTTATAAGCTGGGTTCCGACATGCAGCCTGATCAACTTGTGGAGAAAATGATAGCGCAGGCCAACGAAATTGACGCTGTGGTTAGAAAAATCAACGCTGATTTAGATTCCAACAACATGGGATGGAAAAGCGAAGATTGAGAGGGGGATGAACCAACTATAGGCGCCGGCACGGTAGCGATGGATTGTGCGCTGGGGCCGTCAGCCGCCGGAGTGAGGTTCACCGGTGTCTGACGGCTCTTGCTTGGGGGCTATTTGGCCGTGCCGACAACTGCGTTGGCCATGCCTTCAGCGCACGTCGAAGGGCAGCTGCCCATCAATCCCATTTCAAGTATTTCCTCCAATTATGCTCTTCTTTGAATCCCAGCACTTCACGGATTTTCCGATTTGAAAACAGGGCTTCATGCTCGCCCAGTTCACGGGTAATGGGTACGCCAGGGAAAAACCTCTCCGCCAATTCTTTGGTCGGGATAACAGCGCCGTTGTGGTCATTCCCAGCGTTGAAAACCTGATAGCCCAGGCCGTCTTTTTTCAAACAGAAATCCACAATCTGCCCCAGGTCACGTGCATCGATATAACAGAAGGCATTCCTGCGGCGCACTTCAGGATTTTTGAAGTAACCTGGAAAAAGTTCAGTGTATTCGTGAGGCTCAATCACGTTGCCGATACGAAGGGCGTAAATATCAAAGCCTGAACGTCGCTGGAAGCTGCGGGCTGTTTTCTCATTCACCACCTTCGACAGTCCATAGCTATCCATGGGGTCCACGTCATAATCTTCCTCCAGAGGCAGCACATGCGGGTCGGTTTTGCCATCTGAAAAGCAGACACCATAGGTGGTTTCCGAAGATGCAATGATAATTTTCTTTATACCAAGCTTCACAGCGGCTTCAATCACATTGTAAGTGCCTATGGTGTTGACCCGAAAAGTTTCGTTGTCGGGGTTGATCAAGATCCTGGGCACGGCTGCAAAATGCACCACAGCATCAAACCTGGGTATGCCCGTGCCTGCCTCCAGCTCATCCAGCCCGGCATACGAACTCATGGCATTGAACATTTGCCCGGAATCGGTAATATCAGCCTTCAGATTATCCACCCCCGGGTGATCTAAAGGTACCAGGTCTACATTCATTACTCTATGCCCCTGGTTGAGGAGGTAGGGCACCACGTGCTTTCCCGCTTTTCCTGATCCTCCCGTAAAAAATATGCGCTTTTTAGTCATTCATGCTGTTGTTTAGTGCTGAAAGCAACTTACGCACTGAGGGAAATAAAGCCAACAGATGAAAGGAATAATAGCTTATCATGTGGTGACGGGTGTGGAGGCTGGCGGACGCCAGAGGATGAATAGTCACAAGCGGACGCTTGCGACATGGTTGGGCCTGCTAGCCATGTATACTCCTGTTTAGTGCTGAAAGCAACTTACGCACTGACGGAAATAAAGCCAAAATGTGAAGCGAATAAAAAGGTAGGCACCACCGCCTTGAACGATGGCACCAATTTTCAGCGTAAAATGTTGTCCGATAATTAATATGAAAAGGTAGTGACACTATGCTTATAGCAAATAGGGCGTTTACTATCTTTAGCACCATTACATCAACCCATTGTGGGAATATGAAAAAGATAGGATTTTTATCATTTGGACACTGGGACAACCATCCGGCCTATGCCACCAAAACTGCCAGCGACACTCTGCTGCAATCTATTGACCTGGCGGTAGCAGCAGAAGAGATTGGGATAGATGGCGCTTATTTTCGGGTACACCATTTTGCGAAGCAGTTGGCCTCTCCTTTTCCATTACTGGCGGCAATTGGTGCTAAAACCAGCCGCATTGAAATTGGCACAGGCGTTATTGACATGCGTTATGAAAATCCGCTGTACATGGCGGAAGACGCCGGGGCGGCTGATTTGATTGCTGGTGGCAGGCTACAGCTGGGCATCAGCAGGGGTTCACCGGAACAAGTGATTGAGGGCTGGCGACACTTTGGTTATGAACCTGCCGAAGGAGAAACCGACGCAGACATGGGACGTCAAAAAGGGGTGCAATTTTTTGAACAATTGAAAGGAGTGGGCTTTGCGCAGCCTAACCCTTATCCAATGTTTCCAAATCCACCTGGGTTGTTGCGATTAGAACCGTTTTCTGCAGGACTGCGTGACCGCATTTGGTGGGGATCTGGTTCGGACGCCACGGCCGAGTGGGCGGGGAAAATGGGCATGAACCTCCAAAGCTCAACTTTGAAGTTCGATGAAAGCGGCAAGCCATTTCACGTGCAGCAAGCTGAACAGATCAGGTTGTACAGAAAAGCATGGAAGGAAGCCGGCCACCAGCGTGAACCCAGGATTTCGGTGAGCCGATCTATTTTTGCATTGGTCAGCCAGCAGGACAGGCACTATTTCGGTCGTGAGGCTGACAGGACGGATAAAATAGGCATGTTGGAGAACAACAGGAGGGCTATTTTCGGCAGGAGCTATGCCGCCGAGCCTGACCAACTGATTAAAGAACTGGCGCAGGATGAAGCTATTCAGGAGGCAGACACCCTTCTTTTGACCATACCAAATACCTTAGGTGTGGATTACAATGTGCATGTGCTTTCTTCCATTCTGGAGCATGTAGCGCCAGGGCTGGGATGGCGCTAACCTGATGGTTTTGAATGGCTAACAGAATTCGCTACAAAACCAAAATTGCGGTCATAGGGGCAGGGCAAGCTGGACTTTCTACGGCCTATCACCTGAAGAGACGTGGGCTGGAAGCAGGTCGGGACTTTGTGGTGCTGGATGAAGCACCCCGTCCTGGTGGCGCATGGCAGTTTCGCTGGCCCTCGCTTACGCTGAGCACGGTGAACAGGATTCACGACCTGCCGGGTATGCCGTTTGAAGAGACGATAGCAACGAACGCCACCGAAGTGAAGGCGAGTGTGGCGGTGCCACACTACTATGAGTTGTACGAAAAGAAGTTCGGTCTGCAGGTATATCGTCCGCTCAAGGTAGAGAAGGTGTACTGGCACAACGACCGGCTGCATATCGATACGTCTGCTGCGCTGTTTTCAGCTCAGGGACTGGTCAATGCCACGGGCACCTGGCAAAATCCCTATATTCCGGAGTACCCCGGTGCTGCCCTTTTTGAGGGAGAGCAGCTGCATACCAGGGATTTCAAGACCGCTGATTATTTCAAAGGCAAGCATGTGATAATAGTAGGGGCTGGTATCTCTGCCATTCAGCTACTGAACCAGATCTCGAAAGTGACCACTACCACCTGGGTGACCCGGCGGCCGCCGGAATTCAGAGAGGGGCCGTTTGACGATGCAGCAGGGCACAATGCTGTGGCGATGGTAGAAGAAAGAGTGCGGAAAGGTCTGCCGCCCTTGTCGGTGGTGTCTGTAACCGGGCTGCCCTTGTCGCCGACTGTTCTTGATATGAAAAAGCGGGGCGTACTCAACCGCCTCCCTATGTTCAGCGAGATCACAAAAACTGGGGTGAAATGGGCCGATGGCAGAGAAGAAAAAGCTGATGTGATTTTGTGGAACACCGGGTTCAAAGGTGCTCTTTCGCATTTGGATGCTGTGCTGCCCAGAGAAGAAGGTGACGGCATTGTTATGGCTGGCAGCCTCGCCACTATGGTCGCCAAAGAGCCCCGGATCCATCTGGTGGGCTATGGGCCTTCCGCCTCTACTATCGGTGCCAATCGTGCGGGCGGCGCAGCAGCCCGGGAATTGATGAGGGAGCTGGGGTTGTGAAGCAGAAGCTTAGGTCATGGGGAACCGGAATGCTGCTCGGGACATATTGGAGAGCGGGCTACTCCATTTTGGATTCCTTCAGAATAGCCTGAACTTCATTAAAGCATCTGGTAATATTAGCTGCTCCAAGGTCATTCTCCCTGTCAAATAAAATACTCGATTTGATGACTACATCTCCTTCCAAACTGGAGTCCAATTTAGAGATGCGTTTATTCAGGCTGCTTTTGACGTACCATCCATTAAACAACTTTTCTCTGGTCAACTGCCTTCCATCAGTGCTGTCGCAGGTGTACAATAGAATTCGATTCCTGATCTTGAAAAAGTGATCCACTATATGGTCTACGGTCAGGGCTATTTCACGATCCTGTTTTCCATCCCCGGATACAGTTTTATTTACCGAGACCGAGAATATGTCTGCACCCTCTATGTCAGTTCCGGAAAACAGATCATTAGCTTGCTGAAAGAACACTTCGTATTCAGCGCCGCATGTAGTAGCAAATTGATAGGAGTGTTTGGAGGTATCTAAGTATACCTTATAGAGGCATGGCAAGCTTAACGCCTCTTTCATTCAATTCTTCCTTAGATATTTCTCCTCTGGAATAAGCCAATATAGACTTCTTGTCTTCAACTAACTTCTTAGCTGCAGCGATAATTTTGTCTTTATGTGCTTTCGGCTTTTCCAAAATACTGAGAGTCAATTAGAAGTACTCGTATACAAAGGTAGTGAACTAATATATTTTATGCTAATTAACCTATGGTAGAACACCTGATTCAACGTTAGTAGCGGCGATTGGTTGCCACCATTTCCTCAATTCCAAAACCTGGACATTTAGAAAAACAGGTGAAGCTGGTGAACGCCAGTTAGTAGAAAACCCAAGCCTGCCCAGCTGGGAGAGACCCTTACGGCATTGAGGAGGGTAGATTTAGGGATTTAAATCCCATTTTATGGGAACTTCGACATGCCCTTCGGAACATGTCGAAGAGCAGGGCTTCAGTTTTCTCGATCAGTTGTAAGCCTAGATGAACCTGTCATTGAACTAATCGGGGATACCCTTTTTGTTCGGATTTGTAAACCATTCGCCAATTTTTGCTACGAACTCCCAGACATCTCCATCATCTGGCTTTACATAATTTTGACTTGTTGAATCTTCGCCTAATTTTTCAAAAATTTGAATAAGCCACTCTGGGCTATGTTTAGACACAACTCCTAATCCCCTTAGCCAGCTTTCCAACTCACCTTTTCTGACGGTGAATATTCCATATTCGTCAAGTTGATCAAAGAGATTATTGCAGGCTTCTTTGTCGCTAGGATCGAGGATGTCGACCCCACCATTCTTCTTAAAATCAATTCTTTTTTCGTCAAACCGGCCCTTTATATGTGATCTTGAAGTTGCTGTTGAACTAACTGTTAGACTTGGGATAAAGGCACTATTAAGCAAGTTTGACCACACTGTTCCACCTTCTTTGATAACATCAACGTCGACAATCGCCGCACATGGTATCCCCATTCCCCTTAGAGGATTCATGATTTCGTGTATCGTTTGTTTGTTTTGAGCGTTAAGGAACAGACAATTTGGAATCCCTTTGGAAGTGAACATTAAGAGTCGCTCATTTATTTCTTGATAGAAAGCTCTGTCAGCATCTCCTTCTGTTACAATGACATATTCGTAGAAAAGCCCATTTAATACGCCAACCGAGCGAAGCAAAGGATGACGCATTACCCTAAGGACTTTTTCGCTTGGAAGTATTCTCGCTGTTGCAACGTTGTTAGAGTAAGTTAATCTAATAATGTTGATGGGGGTTCCAGACTGAATACATCCCATTAGGAAGTATGCACTATGAGTTGATACAAATAGATTTTTGGTGGAGCCATTAACAGAATTGCTAACCTCTTTCCCAAGATTTGCTGCTAGTGAGGGGTGTAGGAATGCCTCTGGTTCGTCTATTAGAATGACTTTTGGGTCGCCGGCAATCAAAGTTGTAATTATTCCAGTGAAAGCCTTTACTCCATCGCTTGCGAGAGCGATATCTAGTGCCTTGCTGTGGAAATTAACTGCGTCTTCATGGATTCCACGTTCCTGCATATCATCAGATGGAGCTACATCGGAAAGACGTATTCTGAACTGGCCTAGACTTGTTGGATCAATGACGAAAAATTTCTTAAAAGCATCCTTTATGATCCTTCGAACTTCATGTCTTTTAGAATTGTCTTTAAAGAGCACTTGTAAGCTTGTTTGTGGATGACCCTGCAGATCACCTGCTTGCTGTGGTTCAATTAACCCTATCCTACTTTGCCCGTCAATCATCGTTGTATTGAAACTGACGTAGTAGTTAGAATAGTCTTGACGGTTTGAGGCGACATCGCTTAGGATGGTTAATAAACTTTCCTTCCTAATTTGAACCCTGTATGGCCCTTTGCCAAAAATTATCTGACCGGGTTGTATGAATTCATTTTGCCGAGGAGATAGCGTATGCTTGATTATTTCCGACTCGGGATTTGCTATTGGTTTATACACTAAATGGTCCAGTATGAGATTACCTCCATTTACTATTCCATTTACGCAAAAGGTGTAAATCTCGGTCAGTACTTTACTTTTTCCAGAATTGTTGGGACCGACAAAGACAGTAATTGGGGTGGTATTTGTGTCAAGTGCGGGCCTTCCCGGTGTTGATCCAAATTTTAGCTTGATCTTCGATATCATAACTCGAGAGGTTGTTTTAAAATTACAAATACTAGCCCCATAATTTTAGCGTATATATTAGTGTGCGTTTGGTAGTGATCTGGGGTTCTTGTTTGTCAAATCTCACTAATTGGATATGTGATGCTATAGTCTGTAAAGTTGCCAGCAACCATCTGGTAAATACTGGCAATTAATTCACTACTCCCCCGCCGCAGGCTCCCCTTCACCCTTCAAATACTTATCAAGGAAAACCAGCACCTTGCCGTAGCCTTCAATCTCGTTTTCCTTTTTGCGGAAGCCGTGGCCTTCGTCGTCGAAGACGACATACTCTACCGGCACGCCGTTGGCTTTCACTCCTGCTACTATTTCGTCAGATTCCACTGGCAGCACCCGAACGTCGTTGGCGCCTTGCAGCACCATCAGTGGCTTGGTTACCCTTTCGGTGTGGAAGAGAGGAGAGATTTCATACAACCTCACCGAGTCTGCTGTGTAGGGATCGCCCATTTCATCGTAAAGCGATTTGCGGAAGCTTTCCCAATAAGGAGGGATGGACTTGAGCGTGCGCAGCCAGTTGGTGACACCAAACAGGTTTACACCTACATTGAACTCATCAGGGGCAAAGGTAAGTGCTGCCATTACCATATAGCCGCCGTAAGAGCCGCCAATGATGCCCACCTTGTCCATGTCAATCACACCAGTCGACTCCAGGTAGGTTTTGCCGGCCACGCAGTCTTTCAGGTCTTTGTCGCCGTGGTTTTGGTCGTCCATGTGGTAGAATGTTTTGCCATAGCCACTGCTGCCCCGGTTGTTCACCGCCAGTATGGCATAGCCATGGTTCACCAGGTATTGGATCAAAGCAAAATAGCTCAGCCTGGTTTGTCCGCCAGGGCCGCCGTGCACCCACACGAGCGCAGGTACTTTGTCGCCGGGAGCTGCATTCTTAGGCTGGTAGTAAATGCCCGGAATCTCTGTGCCATCAAACGACTTGAAGCGCACTACCTTGCCCTCTACCAGGTCGCTGGCAGCCATTTCAGGATTGAGCGTGTGGGTGAGTTTGGTGAGGGCATTGGTTTCGAAGTTGTACACATAGATATTACTGGGCGACGCTGAGGTGCTCACGGTCAGGCGGGCCAGCTTCTCACTGTCGGAAATATTTACTGAGGCAATGCTGCCTCCTTCAATGGCAGGAAGCATCACTTCTTTGCCGGTGGTCATGTCGAAAATATGCACTTTGGTGGAGGCATCTTCGTTCACGCCAATCACCCGGTACTTTCCATTTTGTGACTCATAGGCGTACCACACATCCCATTTGTCTTCGTATACTTTTTCAGTGGCTTTTGTCTCCAGGTTCATCTTCATCAGGTAGACAAACTCTGCCCCTTCGTCGGTGGTGTAGTACAACTCCTTGTTGTCGAGGCTGAAGAACTGCGGGCCATATTGCACGTCACCCTCATGCTCGCTGATGTCGGTGGTTTCGCCGGTCGATTTGTTGTAGAGATACATCTTGGAGTCAGCGCTGGTGATGGACTCAGTCAGTGCGAAATAGTTCTTGTCTGGCGAAATGGCAGCCACGTCCCTGCCGTCGTTGTTTTGATAGATCACCTCTCCAAAACCGGTTTCATTGTCAATGGAAGCAATCGTGCGCTCATAAACGTCCATGTATTTGGGGTCACGCTTGTTGGAGGCAATGAACATGCTTTGCTTGTCCTGGCTCCAGCCGTAAAACGAGCTCTTGGCGCTGTCGTAAGGCGTCAGATCCTTCTGCGTGCCGTCGGGCTGCTGCAGGTAAATGTGGTTGTTTTCGTTACCACCCTGGTCGGCGGTGAAGAGTAGCCGCTCGTCGTTCGGGAAGTAGGAGAGCGCAAAGTAAGAATCGACGGTGGAGTTAGTTAGCTGCTTTTTCTCGCCTTTGCCATCGACCGGGATTTCGTAGGCATTATAAATACCTGTTTCATTGGTGGAAACAAGCATCTTTGATTCATCTGGCGAGAAGCTGCCGCCGCTCACGTTGATGTTTTTGTAGAATTGCTCGATGGAATAAGTTTTCACAGCCTCCTTCTCCGGAGTTTGTTCACAGCCGAAAAACAGGCCAAATGCCATTGCTGGCAGGATAAGTCTTTTCATAAGAATGGTAAATTTTGGTAATTAGGCAGGTATAAAGATAGGGGAAAAAGTGGGAGAGTAAGGAGTGGAAAAGTAAGAAGTAGTTGGTAAGCAGTAAGTTCCAGCAAATCGCTTTTTCTCACCTGCAATTTCATTTCACCTTTATTATCCCATTCTGTACAAATCCAGAGCATCATTTAGTAATTGCCTGATGGATTCTATCGGCAAGTCTGCGCTGGGGTTGACCCGAAAATTTTCATCCGTGACCGGTTGCCCTCTTCCAGCTCAGGGTGTTGCAGGTGTTTGCCTTCCACCATCAACAGGTAAGGCTCGTCGGTCTTCTTGTCGGTCCACAGGTAGCAGAACATCTTGTTCTTGTAACAGAAGCAGGGCATGCCATACTTCTGCGTTTCGGTTACCTCGTCGTCCTGTTGAAGGATGATGCTTCGCAGGGCCAACAGACAGCTTTTGGCCGGCTCATTCTTGCTGAGGTAGTATTGGCTGTTGTCGTGAAGCATACGCTTAAATCACCGGAAACACGTTAGAAATTTCATTCACGGGTGTCCTGCCTTAAACTATTAACCATCGCAGGCAAGGCATGGCCGCCGCTAGCAGCACGAGCATTGATGATGGCGTTCATTTACAATTTGGCATACGCACGCACAGGAAAAGTACCCATGCCTTTGACCTTTGGAGGCACAGCGTGGAAAGTGTAGCCAGCGGCGGGCAGCATATCAAGGTTACACATGTGCTCCACAATCAGGATGTCGGCGCCCAGCAGGGTGGAATGAACAGGGCGGGCTTTGCCTCTGGTGTCGTCGATGTTGTGGCTATCGATACCCACCAGCTTCACGTCGCATTCCCGCAGGTATTCAGCCGCTTCTTTGGTTACATAGGGGTGGTCAGTGAAATAGGCTTCCGTGTTCCAGTTGGTGGCCCAGCCAGAGTGCACCAGCACAGCCTTGTTCCTGATCTCTTTGTTTTTAAAAAAGTCGATACCAATTTCCGTGACTCCCTTCGCTTCGATGGTAATGCCATTTAGACCTGTAAAGGCGTTAAGCGGCACTTCCGACAGGTCTGTTCCCTCTTCAAAAAAATGAAACGGGCAGTCAATGTAGGTGCCCGTATTAGCTACCATGTCAATGCGCCCAATCTGAACGGTCACGCCTTTCTCGTAGATTTCCTTTGACTGCTCTCTGCTCAGGTAGTCGCAAATAACAGGTGCAGGGAGGCCTTTGTAGGTGACCAAGCCATCAAACACAGTATGGCTGAGGTCGATAAGCTCTTCTCCCTGCGCAAGTGAGATAGGAGATCGCTTGTGCTCTTCAACGATGTAGCGTTTGTTAATGATCTTCACTTTGCCTACCATCAGCAGGCGCATGTCCCACACTATGTAGTCGGCCAGCTCTTTGTCGGAAATGGACTCCCCGCCAATATCGAGGCGAAATTCCTGTCCCTGTATACCCCCACCGTTGGTGAAGCTGATATCGAAGTCGAATATTACTCTTTTGGACATGGCTACAAACTCTGGTGATCAAAAAGTGATGAAAAATGGATTGTCAGGAAGTGGTAGGTGTCAGTCATGTAAAAATACAATATTCTTGTTCAAGTCCCTCCCAATTTTTATAACTTGATAGATTAATGCTTAACTACAATACCCTGAATTTACAATATGGATAACACCTTTGATGCCATCGTGATCGGCTCGGGAATTTCCGGTGGCTGGGCTGCGAAAGAGTTATGTGACAAAGGGTTAAGAACGCTTGTTCTGGAAAGAGGGCGGGATGTAGTGCATAATAAAGACTACCCTACGGCTAACCTCAGGCCCTGGGAGCTGAAACACAGAGGCGCTCTGACTAAAAAGTTCAAAGAGGCAAACCCGCTAATCACCAAAGCCGCCGGGTTTGGAGAGGACACAAAACACTTTTTTATTGAAGATAAAGACCATCCTTATGTGCAGGAGAAACCATTTGACTGGATCCGTGGCTATCAGGTGGGAGGCAAGTCGATTATCTGGGGCCGGGCCACCCAACGCTGGAGCAAGTATGAATTTACGGCACCGGAGCGCCATGAATATGGTATGAAGTGGCCCATAGGCTACGATGATGTGGCTCCCTGGTATTCGCATGTCGAAAAGTTCATGGGCGTATGCGGCACCAAAGATGGTATTGAAGCGATGCCTGATGGAGAGTTTCTGCCTCCTTTCCAGTTCAACTGTGTGGAGCAGCACATGAGCGACAAAATCAAAGAGCACTTCCCCGACCGGCACATGGTGCATGCCCGCTGGGCGCACATCACTGAGCCTCAGGAAATCCACATTCAGCAGGGAAGAGGCCAATGCCAGGCCCGCAACATGTGTATGCGGGGTTGTCCATTTGGTGGCTATTTCAGCTCTGTATCGTCCACTTTGCCCTGGGCAGATAAAACTGGTAATATGACTATTCGGCCTTTTTCTGTAGTGCACTCCATTCTTTATGATGAGGCTTCTGGCAAGGCCAGCGGTGTGCGGGTGATTGACGCCAATACCAAAGAGGTTACCGATTTCAAAGCCCGGATCATCTTCCTTAATGCCTCAGCGCTCAATAGCACCCTGATTATGCTGAACTCGAAGTCGAACCGCTTCCCCAATGGGCTGGGCAACGACAACGACTTGCTTGGCAGATATGTAGGGTTTCACAACTACCGGGGTTGGGCCGGAGGAGAGGTCGACGGGTTTGAAGACAAATACTATTACGGAAGAAACCCTACAGAGCCGATTATTGCCAACTTCCGGAATTTGGGCGATCGTGACACAGATTTTGTGGGCGGGTACACCATTTTCTCAGGTGCCTGGCGGGCGAGGGGTGTGCATTTCAAACAGCCTGCCATAGGTGCAGCCTATAAATTGTCGCAGACAGAACCTGGCGGCTGGCATGTGTATATGTACATGCAGGGAGAGACCATTCCCAAAGCGGAAAATCATGTGAGGCTAAGCGAAACAGAGAGAGACCAGTGGGGCATTCCCCTGCTGATAACATCTGTGGGCTACGACGACAACGACGAGAAAATGGTGGCCGATTTTCTTACCCAGGCTCGGCTGATGATGGAGAAAGCAGGCGTTAAAAACATAGAAACAAATGACAGCAAGCAAGCGCCAGGCCTCGACATCCATGAAATGGGTGGAGCGAGGATGGGCACCGATCCAGCCAATTCCATTTTGAATGAATGGAATCAGGTGCACCAATGCAAAAATGTGTTTGTGACCGACGGCGCCTGCATGACAAGCACAGGCAATCAGAGCCCATCCATTCTATACATGGCGCTGACGGCCAGGGCTGCTAACTATGCAGCGGAGGAGTTTAAGAAAGGCAATTTGTAAGCGAAGAGCTATGAACAGAAGAAAAGCGATATCAGCCACCGCACTGCTTATGGGAGGCACCATGGTGGGGGCCCAGGTATTTTTAACCGGGTGCAAGCCATCAGCTCCCAAGGAGGGGCTTTTTAGTGCGAATGACATTGCGTTGTTGGACGAAGTCGGTGAAACTATACTGCCGACCACCGAAGGTTCTCCAGGGGCAAGGGCCGCTAAAATCGGCGAGTTCATGAAGGCGATTGTTACTGACTGCTACAGCGAAGAGGAGCAAAAAGTATTTACAGAAGGACTTGTGAAGCTCAACAAGGCCAGCCAGCAAATGCAGGGGGATGACTTTATGCTCATTGGTGCTGAGAAGAGGGAGTTATTGCTTGTTGCCCTTTTGGAGCAAGCGGAAAAGTACAATGATAGCAAGGCTGAGGACGAGCCTGTTCACTACTTTAGCATGATGCATCAGCTCACCAATTGGGGCTATTTTTCTTCCGAGCCAGGCGCCACGCAGGCACTTAGATACATAGCTGTACCAGGGAGATGGGAGGGATGTGTGCCTTATGCTAAGGGCGATAGAGCCTGGGCTTAGGAAATGGCCCAATAGGCGGCAACAAGCAAGGAGAGGAAAAAGGAGAACGAGGTGATGAGCCTGCCGGAGAAGCCAAGGATTCGTTCTGTCAGGTGAAAGGGAGCAGCTTGCAAACCGAAGAAGATCGTTCCGTAAAAAAGAAAGGCAGGCAGGAACTCCAAAGACAATAGACCTTCAAAAGAGTACCTTCCTTCGTCAATGTAGAATAGCATGAGAGTGATTGTCGAGGCTATCGTCAAGAAGAGGCTATGAGCCAACTGGTTTTTTCTGGTGTGAACTAGTGCTTTCATAAAAGATTAGTTTTTACTTAATGCAGAGCGGGAGAGGTCAGCCATTTTTCTTCCAGAAGTCTTCGCTGCTCAAGGTTCTCTCATTTTTATGATCGTCCATTCCTTTATAAATGGATTCTTTTTGGCCCCCTGTCCAATCAGTATACCAATCTCCTTGCTCCGATGACTCTTTTAGTTGGCTAATGGCGTCAAGTAGAACCTCATCTTCAAGCTTTAGAATCCATTCAGCCAGTTGATTTCGGGTAGTCAAGGTCATATCACTTTCGTTTATAATAAATATAAGAAAAATTGGGTGAAGTCAGAAGCCGGGGTTTTAGACTTGAAAACAGTAATTGAAAAATTACAGCTTAATCAAATAACTATACTCATCAATCATTTCATGCTCTTTACTGAAGCTGGCGCCCTGCAACTCAAAGAAGCTGCAGCAATTTTCCGAAACACCTTTGTATACAATCGTACAAATCACGGTTCCGGCATCGCCAAGCTTTAGTTCAAACTCAGTGGATCGGTCTGCACTTTTCCAGCCTATTTCATCGGACACTATTTGGTTGTCAGTAATCAAAAAATCCACCTCTTGACCGGTATCCGTGGCTTTTAATGTGATGTCGGCCGTGTTGATCGTTCCATTTTCTATCAGATTAGCACCTGTTTCCAAATCCACAATTTCTAATTTGAAAGTCATTGGTGGACTGGTGCACTCAGATTTGCAGCCGCAGGAATAGGAAAAGAGTAAAACTATGGTACTAACAAAGAGCGTTCTCATGGGCGACTTTTTATTGTCCGAATATGCAAAACTGGCAATATTTAAAGTGGTCTGGCTTCCACACCTTCAAAAGTAATCTTTACAGGCTTAATGGTGCCATCTTCATTGAACTCCAGTTTGTCGATGCAGGTTACCCGATGGTCACGGCCTTCGTTCGGGATCGGGCGGCGGTGGTACACAATATACCACTCGTCGGTATTGGGCACATTGATGACCGAGTGATGACCGGAGCCGGTAGCGACTTCAGGATCTTGCGATAGGATCGTTCCTATCCGCTCAAATGGGCCAAACAAAGAATCGGAAATAGCATAGGCCACCCGGTAGGTTTCGTCTCCCCAGTTGCCTTCACTCCACATAAAGTAGTACTTGCCGTTTCTGATGGCAAAGGTGGGACCTTCCACGTAGCCTTCCGGGGTAATTTCTTTCACCAGGTCGCCATCTTCAAATGGCACCAAAGCCGTGAAGTCGTCATTCAACTGCCCGATATTGCAATGGCGCCATCCTCCGTAAACGATATAGTATTTCCCGTCCATGGCTTTGAAAACATACTGATCGATGGGTTGCGCACCGTTGTAGAATTGATCGATGAGCGGCTTGCCCAGGTAGTCGGCAAAGGGCCCTGCGGGGCTGTCAGCCACGCCAATCCCAATGCCGCCCTGCTGTTTGGCTGCATCGGGGTTGTCTTTCCAGTAAGGGCCATCCTGATTTTGAATGTCGTTGGCTGCAAAGAAAAGAAAGTACCTCCCGTCTTTTTCAATAGCTGATGGGGCCCACATCGCCCGATTGGCCCATTTCACAATACTGGTATCAATAATACCCTCATGTTTTGTCCAGGTGACGAGGTCTTTCGAAGAAAAAGCATCTAGAAATACTTGCTCCTCATATTTCGCTGAGAAAGTGGGGTAGATCCAGTATTCGTCGCCAAATACCACGCCTTCCGGGTCGGCGTACCAGCCTTCCCATAAAGGATTGCCTGATAAGATCCTCTCCTCAGTTTGACTGTTTTTGGTGTTTTGGTTACACCCAAATAGGACAAGTAGCAGTCCCGTAAAAGCAAATGCTTTATTCATTGTGAAAGACTTGATGAACTAAAAAGTGAAGAAAGCGAGAGAATGCTAGAACTCAAAGAAGGGAGGCTCAATTCCTTTCAGCCGTAGGTAGACAATGGCCTCGGCCCTGTGATGGGAAGTGTGGGCAAATGCCCGGAGAAGTAAATCCGTTCCAGTGTGTTCTCTCCAATAGTTTTCATCTATGATGCCCTCTCTATCCAGATCTGATGATGATATTTTTTTGATCACAGAAGTGCAGTAGTCAAAGTTTTCTTCAATGTAGGCCCTGGCTGCCGCTTTTGTGATTTCTTTGGGTTCCGACATGGCTTTCTTCCCCTCGAAGGGAGCAATGTAAAAGGAGTTCCAGAAAGCCATGTGCGTCAGCTGCTTGCCAAAGCCCATCTGTTCGGGAGTCGGAGCAAAGCTGAAATGCTCTTCTGGCATTTTATCAAGCACCTTTAGCGTATAGCCTTTGCTGGTTTCCCAGCGGCGAAGGAAGTCGGATGTGAAATCAGCTGTGTGGCTTCTGCCCCAGCCGGCTACTGGCAAGGCTGTGAGCAGTCCGGCTCCAGCAGCTATTTTGGTGAGAGATTCTTTTCGGTTCATCGTCAAAAGGGATTTACCGAAGATAAGGGTTTTGGGTTAGAGGTCAATTTGTGAATCCGCTGAACACGTTTTGTCATCATTTTTGCTGGGAAAGGCAAAAATGTCGCCAAAACTACCTGCTGCCATTGGTCGGCGTGGGTTGAAGCCCACGCCTGTAATGTGCCGCCCTGATGGAGGCTCTCTGGTGTTGTTCGGTCGAAGCCTGTACCTAGTTTAATCTTTCGCTTAATCGTAAATGCTGTAACAAAATCACCGTCTTAGCGTCTTTGATTTCACTGGTTTTGATCATTTCGAGGGCTTTCGCAAAAGGAACCTCCAGCACATCAATGTCTTCGTGCTCATCCACGCCTCCACCGTCGCTTACTTTTTGTTCTTTGGTGTACCTGGCAATGAAAAAGTACAGGATCTCAGTGACCGACCCAGGACTCATGTAGAGTTCAAATACCTTCTCTGGCTGGCTGATCTTGTAACCCGTTTCTTCCTCTGTTTCCCTGCGAATGCACTCTTCCGGGCTATCTGCATCTAAAAGACCAGCGCACGCTTCGATCATCATTCCTGTCTCGTTGCCATTCACGTAGGTGGGCATGCGAAACTGTTGGGTAAGTATCACTGTTTTTTGTTCGGTGTTATAAAGCAAAATGGTTGCCCCATTTCCTCTGTCATAGCACTCTCTCGACTGGCTAAGCCATTCGCCTGCCTTTCCTTTGATCTGGAAGTCGACCTTGTAAAGCTTGTACCAGTTGCCGGAAAGCAACTCTTTCTTGTCTATCTTAATGTTCGGGTTATTCATATATCAATCAATTATCGATCAAAAGTAATCATAAAACAATCATTTTCAATTATTCTCTTCTATCTTTACAAAAAAGAACTTCATGAGTAGTAAGGCACGGCAAAAAGGAATACTTGAGCAATTGAAGGCGGGAGAGGAGTTGTCGGTGAAGGAACTGGCCGACCTGTTCGAGACCTCGGACATTACCATACGAAGAGACCTGGTAGCTCTTTCCGAAAAGGGACTACTGGTTCGCACCCATGGCGGGGCTATGCTGCCAGAAAGTACGAGTTTCCATCAAAAAGAGTTGAGAAGCAATGCAGCGAAGGCATCCATAGGCAAGCTGGCTGCTTCTTACGTGAAAACTGGAGACGTTGTTTTCATGGATTGCGGCAGCACCGTGTTTCAAATGTGCAAGCATTTAAGGCGGCTTGAAAAGCTAACCATTATCACCAATTCTCTTCCGATAGTGACGGAGCTTTTAGGCCAGCCAGGCTTCACGATCAACCTTGCTGGCGGAGAAATAGATGCCGGAAGGAAAGCAGTGCATGGTAGCATGGCGCTGGAGCATATTGCTCGCTACACAGCCGATAAAGCTTTTGTGGGAGTAGATGGCTTTTCGCTGGCCAACGGCCTGAGTGCCAGCGGCGAGAAGGAGGCTTCCATCACGCTGGCGATGGCACAACGGGCTGTGCAAACCTATCTGCTTTGCGATGCATCAAAACTGGAGAAGGATAGCTATCTGCAATTTGCCAACCACGGCTTGTACCACCACCTGGTCGCTGACAAGGCAGCACCGACGGAGTTGTTGTTATCGTACAAAGCTGCCGGCATATCAGTGATGCAATAGTTTATTCCTGGTAGATTGGTAATAATACCGACAAGTCCCCGTCGATGTTCGCAGGTACTTCGAGGCCAAGTATCCTGGCTGCCAGTGGATAGACGTGAACATTTTCAAATGGAGGGATTGTTATTCCCTTCCGGATATTCGGGCCTTTTGCATAGAAAATAGCCCCCATTTCCGGAGTGACATTAGGATCAAAACCATGCACGCCCCAGGGGGTAGCCATGGAGGCTTTCGAGGTATCTGGTGATCCGTTTCTGAAGTAGTGGCCCTGTTCCATAACCAACAACAGATCACCGATTCTTGAGTGTTTATTATAATGCCATTTTTCCGGTGTTTCTTCCCTCCTGTACACTTTAAAGAAAGTTTCCCTGGCTAGCAAGGTCTGCAAAACATGTTCCCTTGAAGCACTATCATCTTCGTACACATGAACGATTGGTCCGCTATTGGCAAACCTGATACTGTCCTCTGGCGCAAACAGGCTGTCCAGATAAACAAAGGTTTCCGGTGTTTCCTGCATTTCATACATTCCGTGGTCAGATGTTACTATAATGTTGACCGGTAATCCGATGCGGCTTATTTTCTCATCGATGATGCCCAGCAACCGATCCGCTTCCAGCACGGTTTCTTTCAATTTTTCAGAATTAGGGCCGGAATTATGCCCTTCACTATCCACTAGCGAAAAATATAAAGAAATGAACCTGGGTCTTTCGGATTCAGGCAATTGAAGCCATTCCACCACCTTATTGATGCGTGCCTCGTTAGGAACATCACCATCGTATATCTCATAGTAGTCGGGATAAGATCCCGCTACCGGCGCTTCTGAGCCCACCCAAAAATACGAAGCCGACTTCAACCCGTGCTGCTGCGCCAGTTGCCAGAGAGGAAGGCCTCCATAATAAAAAGCGTCCTGGACCAGCTCCCGTTTGCCCATGGTATAAACCACGTTTTGTGTAGAATCATAAAATGTGTTGTCGACCAGACCATGATGGCCCGGATACATGCCGGTGACGATGGTGTAGTGATTAGGGAAGGTTTTGCTGGGGAACGAAGGAATCATGGCCTTGGCCGCTGTTCCTTCCTTGATAAACTCCAGGAAATGGGGAGGCTGGAATGTGTTGACATAATCATGCCGAAAGCCATCGAAGGAGATGAGTAATACATATGACTCTTGCTTTTTGCCAGAGGTGCAGCTTTCAGAAACAACTGCAAGGGCAGCAAACAGTAAAAAAAGGGCAATGCGTTTGGTCATCGTATGGTTGGCTTATCAATGCTTAAAAATAGAGCAAAGGCACCAAAGCAGCGGCGACTTCACAAAAAGATAATGTAAGCAGGGTGTTAAGGCAGGATGTTGTAGGCGGCGGCGAACATGATCACCCTGTTGTTGTAGCTGAGTTCTGGTGGCGCACAGCCTTCGTAGCAAACTGCATCGTCGGCCTGGAATCGATAATAGAACTTTTTCCCCAGGATGACTGATGCCTCCAAAGTGAGCCTCTCGAATACCCTGATGCCTACGCTGGAAATCATTGGGAAAGCAAGGCGTAGCTTGCTGTTGTAGGGTGCCTCCAGGTTCAAGTTCTCAGACTGTTCATTTGGTGACAGATCGTCACGGTGACTCCTTGACGCCTGCTGCACAAAGGATGGCCCGAATCCCCAGCTCACGTAGGGCGTTACCTTAGTATTGAGGATGTCATAAGATATCCGAATAGGGGCGTAAACTCTCGAAACCTTGTAGGTCACTTCTGCTGCGTTGGACGGCGCACCAACAAATGAACTGGAAACGGCCGACTCATTTCTGTAGTGGCTGCCAGATTGAAGAAAGGTAGCTTCCGCCGTACCCCTTAACCGGTAGGGTAATTTGTAACTGGCAAAAATGCCCAGTGCTTTGGCATTGGTTGGAGTGTATGCTGCTTCCGGACTGTCGTCGGAAGGTGTTTTGCCCCAGCCGCTGTACCCCAACCCTCCTTTGAACCCAAAGCTAAAGTCGGACTGCCCGAAGCAAACAATGCTTTGAGCAGTAAATATTGCAAAGAGGATGACGCTTTTCATTCGTTGCTACACGTTCTTTGTCAGTAAGTTAAGCAATTTTCTATCAAGTTTTAGTCCGTACCAGTCTTCGTAGCCAACATCTTCCCTGCCTGAATTGAGGATACCGAAGCTACCTTTAAATTCCCACAGGGCAAAGCCTATTTGGTTGGTGTGCAGAATATCCAACACGTCGCCAAACCAGGCGAGGAGTACATCGTGGGGCGTTTTGTTGAAGCAGCCACATTCGCCGCAGTGCACACCCACGCCCTGGTTTTTCAGTGCAATCCATGGCTCGTAAAATTTCTCGAGCATTTCTCTGCTCAGGAATTGGTCGCCCACCTGGCCGGGCCATTTCACTTCCGGCAGGTTATCAATGTCTTTCATGGCCCAGGGCGCTTTGTAGTGCGACACAATGCCAGGTGTGTAACCCCGACAGCTTTGGGCAATGTCGAGGTCGGCGATTTCGGGAATGACGGTGCTGCCTGTATTGTTCCCGTCTGCAATGATCAGGTGCTTTTTGTTGACGCTTTTGATAGCTTCGGAAGCTGCGATGGCCATTTTGCGGTAGACATCGCCTGGCACCGGCCCTCTTTTGGAGTGCTGGTCGTTCATGTCTTCCCTGTTGCTGGGCTCATTGAGCAGGTCAAAGCTTATTTTCTTTTTCGAGACATTTTTGAACCGGGTGGCCCAAAAGTTCCAGTGAAAGCAGAAGTCGTCAAGTGCTTGCTGATCGGTCCACAAATTGTAAGGCTCATGGAAGCCGGCATTTACACAGTAGCCGGGGCCCCGATGCAGGTTGAGGCTCACATGCAGTTTGTACTTGTGTGCCAGGTACACCAGCTCTTCAATTTTATCGGTCGCCTCAGTATCTATGTTGCGAACTTCTTCCGGCAGTATGTTTCGGCTGCGGTCGAATTTAAGGTAAGAGGGATACGCCATCGGTATTCTCACAAAGTCAAAACCCCAATCGGCCATCCATTTGAAGTATTCTTCTTTGGTGCCCTCACGGCCATTGGCCGGGTTGGGTGAGAAGAAGTCGAGAAGGTTGAAGCCTTTCCATTGGGGTAGTTTGTTTTGTGAAGCAGGGAAAGCTGAAAGGTCGAAAGGCGCATTGGCTGCCAGCAATGCTCCGGCAGCAGCAAGGCTTGATTTTTTCAGGAAATCACGGCGTTGGAGGGAATCGGGGTTGTTCATAGCGGGTGTTTTTTAGCAGTGTTTGACACACTCACTAAATATATCAATTACCCTTATTAAATGCCAAGAGGATATGTTGGACGGCAATTATTACGCCGAAATGCAGTAAGAACTTCATTGGCTACCTCCTACTCTTGATGATCTGATATTTCAGTCACCACAAAAAGATCTCCTTTGAAATGTCCGATTGCTCTGTATTTTTTATTGATCCTGAAATAGTAAATTTCGAGGTGTTTCGGGTGGCATTTTTTGAAAATGGCAGACTGAAGGTCTGCCGTTTTCGAGCAGTAGTTTAGCTTTAATATAGGGTTTAACAAGATTTCTTTCCTGAAGATATTGAAGCACTTTTTCAGACTTCTCTACAACCTTCATCTGATATCGATAAAGTCTTCATCATTCATTGTCTCCACCTCTTCGCAATCTTTTTTTCTTTTTTCTGTTGCATCTTCCTTCGAAAGAGGGAGAAGTTTTCCGATCTGAAAATTTTCAAGGAGGTAGTCCAATAAATCCCCCGGGTCTTCAAAACTTGTTTTCTTCCAGGAGCTATCAGTTTTCTTTATCTTTATAGTGGTCATTCTTGTAGTCTTGTGATTATATCAAAGTAAAAAAAATCATTGAAATAAATTAAGGTGCTGAATTCATTGTTGTATGAGACATTGCGACTTTCTTTCTAACTAACAGTAAAATTGGCCGTGAGAACCGTATTGATTAGCGTAATGCTTAGCTGCTTTTTTTCGGGGTCTCTTGATCTGCTGGCGAGTCAAGGAAGCGATGATACTCAATTCAAGGCCCTGGTGCTCTACGAAAACAGTGGTCACCACCGGGAGTACACCGATGCGGCAGTTCCCTGGCTGAAGCAGCTAGCGGCAGACAACTCTTTGGCGATGGATTTCATTACTTCTACTGATACGATCGACGAAGCTTTTTTGGCCAACTACCAGCTACTTATCCAGCTCGACTATCCGCCCTATGGTTGGAAAGAGGAGGCTGCAGCAGCTTTTGTAGGCTACATTGAAGAGGGCAGGGGTGGCTGGATAGGCTTCCATCATGCTACTTTACTCGGTGAGTTTGACGGTTACCCCATGTGGGACTGGTTTTCAGACTTCATGGGCGGCATCAGGTATCAAAACTACATAGCTACTTTTGCCGAAGCAGACGTTTGGGTCGAAACAAAAGAACATCCGGTGATGAAAGGGTTGCCAGGACGGTTCCGGGTCAAAAAAGAAGAGTGGTATACCTACAACCAAAGCCCCCGGCCTAATGTGAAGGTGCTGGCCTCTGTGGATGAAGCCACATATACACCTGACTCTGAAATCAAAATGGGAGACCATCCTGTGGTGTGGACGAATGAGAAGATGAAAGCAAGAAACGTCTATATTTTCATGGGGCATTCACCTCTCTTATTGGACAACGACGCCTATACCACCATGT
Source organism: Imperialibacter roseus (assembly GCF_032999765.1). Lineage (GTDB taxonomy): Bacteria > Bacteroidota > Bacteroidia > Cytophagales > Cyclobacteriaceae > Imperialibacter > Imperialibacter roseus. The sequence goes on from NZ_CP136051.1 coordinate 1,099,809, forward strand.
TTAGAAACGCTATTTTCTGGGCGGCAGGGAAATGAATAAAAAAACCGGAAAGCTAAGCTCTCCGGTTTTCTTACTATTTCAATTCAAATACTTTGTTACATGCTTGAAGCGTCGCCTTTTTTCAGCATCACGGCTTCTACGCCTTTCTGCTTAGCCTTTTCGTTTAGCTGAGGGATATCGCTGTTCTTGATTTGCTCCCACTTGCTAAGCTGCTCATTGATGGCCGACTCAATTTCTGTTTTCACAGCAATGGTCTGGTCTGTGGGCTTATAGTCGCTGCTATTGGCTACAGAGCTCAGGTGCCCCAGCTTGTTGTTCAGCCTGATGGGGTAGTTCAACGGATCCTGACCACTGCGGTTTTTGGTCTGGTAGAGCTCTTCTTCTACAGCTGTCATCTTCTTGTTGATCTCGTTGATGGACTCAATCAGCTCTTTGTAAGCATCCTCTTTGCCCAGCCTTTCTTTCAGGTCATTCATTTGCACACGGGCAGAGCGAATGTCCTTAATTGTTTGGTGAGTTTCCGTCATTTTGGCGTTTACTCCCTGTATGAAGTCGAACTGAGCCTGGATGTCGGCCACAGTGCCTTCCGTACGTGGGTCTTTCAAAATGGTGAACTCAGTTTCGCTGGTCTTTCCATTGGCGGTAAGCCTGGCTTTGTAGGTGCCCGGCACTGCTTTTGGCCCACTCAAACGAGCCGCCCACATGATCAAGCCATCGAAGCCTTCCGGAGCTGGATATTGCATATTCCAAACAAAGGTGTTGCCACCTTTCTTCACAGTCAGCTTTTCGCCACGCTCTTTCGATACAGTAGAGAACTTCTTGATCAGGTCGCCGTCGGCTTCCATTACTTCCAATGTCACAGTGTCCTTTTCGCCGGGTTCGTTCTTGAGTGAAAAGAAAAACTGTACGCCATTGTGGTGGTTTTTGCCAGCGCCGGAAGGCACACGCCATGCAAAGCCCCCCATGCGGTAACTGTCTATTGGCTTAAACAGGTGCACGTCGGCTGCCGCCACCGTGCTGTTAAGCTGATGCAAAGGTGTTAAATCGTCGATCAACCAGAAGCTTCTTCCCTGGGTTGCAGCAATCAGGTTGTCGTTTTTGATGGTCAAGTCGGTGATTGGCACCGTAGGCAGGTTCAACTGAAATGTGGACCAGCTGGCACCGTCATCAAACGAGATGTACATGCCTGACTCCGTACCTGCATACAGCAAGCCTTTGCGCTTTGGATCGGCCCTCACCACACGGGTGAAGTGTGAGGGGTTGATGCCACTGGTGATTTGCTTCCAGGTTTTGCCGTAGTCTTCTGTCTTGAAAAGGTATGGTTTGAAATCACCTATTTTGTATTGCGTACCAGCCAGGTAAGCCCCACCTTTTGTGAAGGGGTCGGGGTCGATGCTGTTCCACATCACATATTTAGGTGCTGTGGGAGGTGTTACATTTTCCCATGTTTTTCCGGCGTCTTTGGTCACGTGCACCAGCCCGTCGTCAGAGCCTGTCCATATAAGATCCTTTTCAAAAGGCGATTCAACCGCTGTGAAGATAGTGGCATAGTACTCCACCGCTGTGTTGTCTTTGGTGATTGGGCCACCCGCAGGGCCTAACTTTTCTGGTTCAGCTCTGGTGAGGTCAGGGCTGATGGTTTCCCAGCTTTGGCCTTCGTTGTAGCTTACGTGTACCTGGTTGGAGGTCGTGTAAAGCTTGTTACTGTTGTGGGGAGAAAAGAAGATCGGGAAGTTCCACTGAAAACGGAACCTCATGCCTTCAGCACCATGACCCATTGGGTTGTCGGGCCACACGTTGATGTTTCTTTCTTCTGCTGAGGCATGATTAACTCTCGTAAGGTATCCGCCATAGCTACCCCCATACACGATATCATTATTGTCAGGATCAGGTGCAATGTGCGCACTTTCACCACCGGCAGTTTCTTCCCAGTCGCTTTCGGTGATGGCAGGCCCATCCACTCTGTGGCGAATTCTTACAGTTGAATTGTCCTGCTGAGCACCATAGATACGATAAGGAAAACTGTTATCAGTTACAACACGATAAAACTGTGAAGTTGGCTGGTTCATGTAGGTAGACCAGTTGTCGCCGGCGTCGAAGCTCACCTGTGCGCCGCCATCGTCTGCAACGATAATTCTGTTGTGGTCATCGGGCGCTATCCAAAGATCGTGATGGTCGCCATGCGGGGTTTCGTACTCTTCGTAGGTCTTGCCACCGTCTTTCGACTTGTGAAAGTTCACGTTCATTACATAAACGATGTCTTCGTTTTCGGTGTCGGCATATATCTTAGTGTAATACCAGGCACGCTGACGAAGGCTACGGTCGCTGTTGATCAAACTCCAGTTGTCTCCACCATCATCGGAACGGTATACACCACCTTTGTCATTTTCTATGATAGCAAACACTCTGTTGGAATTAACCGGCGACACAGATACGCCGGCGATACCCCAGATGCCAGATGGCAAACCTTTGTTGGTCGAGATGTTTTTCCAGGTGTCACCGCCGTCAGTTGATTTCCAAAGGGCAGAACCTTCCCCACCGCTATCGAAACCATAAGGTGAGCGATTGAATCTCCACGTAGTGGCAAAAAGGACTCTCGGGTTCCCCGGATCCATGGAAATGTCCACGGCACCAGCATCTGCATTTGCAAAAAGCACTTTTTCCCAGCTTTTACCACCGTCTTTAGAGCGGTAAACACCACGGTCTGCTGAAGACTTCCAGATATCGCCCAACACAGCAGCGTATACCAAGTCCGGATTTTTTGGGTGTATTCTTATTCTCGGAATATGTAGTGCATTGGGTAGCCCCATGTCTGTCCAGGTTTTGCCGGCGTCGGTAGATTTCATGATGCCAAACTGGCCGTCAGAAACGTTACCCCTCACCGTACCTTCTCCGCCACCGACGTAAATCACGTTGTTGTCGTATTCACTCACGGCTACTGCGCCAATGGAGCCTCCGAAGAATCCGTCTGAGATATTCTCCCAGCGCTGGCCGCCGTCGGTTGTTTTCCAAACGCCACCGCCGGTTGCACCCATGTAAAAGAGATTGGGCTTATTGGGCACTCCTGTCACTGTTGCGGCTCGGCCACCTCTGAAAGGCCCAATGGAGCGCCATTCTAATGCAGAATACAGTGATTCATCAAATTTGGTAGTTGCCGGAGCAGAGCTGCTTCCTCGTCGCTGGCTAAAAGCGTCGGTGGTGCCCATCAGGACAACCAAAGCCAGCAAAAAACCCTGCCAGGGCATTTTTGGGTTGTAAGTCATTTTCATATACAGTTTTCGATTAATTAATGAACCTTAACAAGTAGTAATTGAGGTCAAATTACACCAAGTGCTATTCAATTAAAATACAGAAAGGAGCAGCGAAAATAATGAAGGATGAACGGTGGCGGGGTTGTTTTCTACTCTTCCGGGTGGATGTTTTTCAGATCAGCAGCAAAGTAATTTTCGTTAGGCACTTTGTTTCCATTGAGCCCATTGAGCATGGCTATTTGCCCCACGTGTGTGGCCATATCGAGGATCGGCCCTTGCAGTAACTTTTTCACAAGAGAAGGATCCAGCTCTTTTGCTTCCAGCACCCGGCTAAGGGCAGTTAAGCTGTCATTGAATCGGGCAACCTCTTTTGTAAAAGTGAGTGAGGGCGGAGCAGGGCTGTTAAAATGGCCTTCTTCTACCATCATTGTTGCCTTCAAAGCCAAATCCGTCATATGGTTGATGATTTCATTGGGTGTTCGGGTATGAGCACTGACTTTGTACTCCCCAAAGCCATCCGAAGTCTGGGCGATGGCCTTTGTCAGCCGGTACCTGATCGCAGCCACTGTATGCCTTAATAATTCATTGTTCATACTGCAAAGATGGGATGCAAGAGAAGCAATTTAGGGCTAATTCTTAAAACGTCGATTCATTTTATGGTTTTGTCAAGCCAACGGTTCAACAGCTTTCTTTGGCGAAGTGCTGGTAAAGAGCCACGCCATCACCATGCCAAGTACTACTCCTGAAAGAGAGGTTTCCAGAAGATGGGCCAGCCTCACAGGTTCGGGCATGATAGGGTTGGGGAGCAGTAGTTGACCGCAACCAACAATGCTAAGCAGAAGCGCAAGTACTATACCTTTCCCCACCCATTTACCCTTGATAGAGCGAAACACAAGAAGAGCAATGAGTGTCCACAGTATACCTCTCAGCACCTGAAAAGAATACAGATGTGAAGCGATATTCTCTTTCATCATGAACAGGAAGGAGGCTTTTTCGCTGCTGCCCGAATAGTAAATGCGAACTTCTTCAAACTGCCAGGCAATGAAGTAGCCGGCCAGAAAGTAGATCAAAGGCCAGATGACTATTGCCATCAGTGCTGTCATTGTTAAGGTATTGGAAAAAGGCATCATCTCACCTTTTGACGCTAGTTGTTCCTCTTTTTTGAAGTTTCCTGTTGTCCATACCGCAAGAACGGAAAACAGCGTGGAGGAGATTGCACCTCCTGCCACCAATGCCCAAATGCTGTTCAGTTCCATCTTGAGGCTGTCGTTGAACCAAAGTGTTTCGATTTGTGACATAAAATACTGAATGCTGAAAAACACAAGGGCAAGGGTAAACACCAGGTGCCAGCCCCAGCGGTGCGTTCGGTGAATAAAGTACATAATAGCGGCCGTATTAAGGCCACAAATGAGTAACATGATTGGCAGTCCATCATCTCCCGACCCGTTTGACGCCTTCATCAGATCACTGGGAAAGAGGATATTGCCAATGATTAAACCTACGATCCAGAGCACAAGCATTAGCATTGATAAGGCTATCCAAATGGCAGTGGTTTTAATAGAGCTTTTCATGTATGGAAACTTAAATAGTGGGTAATACAACCAATTGACTGAAAGAAAATCATTCAAAGTTTTTTGTTATTTGTTTTAACACCGACAAACTCACGGCTACGTCTTTTGCCGACAGTCGCTGCATGGTTTGTACATAGACCTTACCCGAAGTAGCTACCATTTCCGTCTGCAATTCTTTTCCTTTTTTTGTCAGGTAAATGAGGTTGTTCCGCTTGTCGAGCTGATCTGGTATTTTAATAATCAGATTCCTGTTGATCATATTGCTAATAATTCGGGCAATGGTTGTCTTGTCTCTCCTCAACTCGTTGGCGATGTCCTGCTGATTGATGCCTTCCTTGTACCATAGCAGGGCCAGTATTGAAAACTGCTCAGGCGTAACATCGAACCCACCTTCCTCGAAAGCTATTGTAAGCCTCTTATGTAGCAGCTTCGCCACTTCACTGATCTGAAATAGTAGATTTTCTTCCAGCGAATTGGGCGTCTTCATATTAGTTGTATATGCATCTAATGTAAAAGTAGGAAAAAGAAGTTTCTCGATCAATTATTCTAATTCATTCATAAAAAGTTAAATTCCTTGCTCATAGTGAAAAAGATGAAAACATATCAGCCATTAATAGCTATTGCCTGCACGTTTTTGCTGAGTTGTGGCGGCTCAAATAGGCAACCAACAGAAGCCAACCAAAAGGAGGAGTCGCTTGAATTCCCAGCCGAACTGATCGATTTCAGTGACTACCCTGACAATCCGATTTTTAGCGGCACTGGCCAGAATACCTGGGATGAGCACATCAGGGAACGGGGTTATATACTGAAGGAGGATAGCATCTATAAAATGTGGTATACAGGCTTTCAGACTGAGAACAAGACATTGTCGCTTGGGTACGCCACTTCTGCTGACGGAATCAATTGGGATCGCTATCCTGGCAATCCTGTATTTGATGGGAGCTGGACAGAAGACATGATGGTGATAAAAGTGGACGGTGTGTACCAGATGTTTGCTGAAGGCAGGGGGGATATAGCCCATCGTCTTTCTTCGTCGGATGGTATTCGTTGGACGGATCATGGCTCGCTGGATATTCGGCAAGTGAATGGAGAGCCACTTAGCGAGGGGCCTTACGGCACGCCTACCGTTTGGCGTGAGAATGATGTGTGGCACCTATTTTACGAACGCAACGATTTGGGTATCTGGCTGGCTACTTCCAAAGACCTTCAGGTTTGGACCAATGTGCCGGACGAGCCCGTTATAGAAATGGGGCCTGAGGTATATGATAAGTATGGCTTAGCGGTTAATCAGATTGTCAAGTACAACGGAACGTATTATGCCTACTACCACGGCACTGCCTTTGAAGACTGGCACGAGTGGTCAACCAACGTGGCGGCATCTAAGGACCTGGTGCACTGGACGAAGTATGCGGGCAATCCCATTATGGGGGAGAACCGATCCAGCGGTATACTGGTGCCGGATGGTTCAAAGTTTCGGCTGTATACTATGCACGACAAGGTGGAGGTGTTTTTTCCTAAGGATTAAAGAGGTTGGTATCTGATTAAAGAGGTTACTCTGTGCAGAAGCGCAGAAAGTAACCTCTTTAATCTCTGACCTCTTTAATTTTAAAGCTCCATTGTTAAAATCGCCATGCACATTTTGATTCCCTGACTGATGTTGCCTATGCGGATGTTCTCATTGGGGTTGTGCTGGTTGTTGTCCATGTTCACCATGGGCACAATAATGGCAGGAATGCCTAGCGTATTGATGGCAGGAATGATAGGCACGGTGCCGCCCATGGTGCGTATGCTTACCGGAGGGGTGCCGAATTCTTTTGCAATAGCTGCCCGGAGCTTTTGACCGATGGGAGCCTCCATGTCGGTTCTGAAGGCATTGACAAAGCCGTTGGTTTTGAAAGTGGCTATTTTTTGGTTCGTGAGCCGTTCTTCGTCTGTCGGCGCTCTATCCAGCACGAGGAACCCTTGCTTTTCAATATGCTTTCTGATCTTTTCAAGCTGCTCACCGCCGTCAGTTTCTGCCACCAGGCGTACATCGATATAAGCGGTCACTTGTTCAGGGATGATTGTTTTTAGCCCAGGGCCTTTCCACGAGGTGTCGATGTGGCGGACGTTGAGAGACGGGTATTGCAGTGCCTCCTGATAATTATTCCCCACTTTTTCAGCTTCGTGTATGACCAATCCTTTTCGGATGTCTTCATTGTCGTCGGGTACCTGACTGAGGAGTGCGGTTACGGTTGGCGTCATTTCTATGCCGTCGTAATAACCATCGACCAGCACCCGGCCGTTTTCGTCTTTCATGCTGGCGAGCAAATGCGACAAGGTGAAAATAGGGTTGGGTACATAGTTGCCATAGTGGCCGCTGTGCTGAGGCAGTTTGGCACCATAAGTAGTGATACTGCAAGTAGCATTACCCCGGCAGCCAAAAGTGAGTGTGGGTTGATTGGTGGGGTGGGCGGGCCCATCCATGATGATCATGTAGTCGGCGGCGTAGTCAGCCTTGTACTGGTCGAGGGTGGAAAGAAAGGCTTCGGAGCCCGCTTCTTCCTGTGGGTCGAAGATGATTTTGATGTTGACCCCCAGTTTGATTTTGGCCTTGTCGAGCAGCTCAACCGCAGTCAGCATCATCATGATCGGTGCTTTGTCGTCGGCTGCGGCCCGGCCGAAGATGCGCCACTCGGGGTCAATGGCACCATCGAGGTTTTTCCAATCGATAGTCGACCAGTTGCCCTGACTATCCAACTGTTTCAAAACCGGCGTAAAAGGATCTTCCTGGTCCCAGTTGGCGGCGTTGACGGGTTGCCCGTCGATGTGCAGGTAAAAGAGAATTGTCTTCGCTTTTTTGCTAACCGTTCGTTCTGCCAGCATGAGGGGCAGGGTGGAGGACTCCAGCATTTTCACTGTGAACTTCTGCTGTTCCAGTTCTTTTTTGACCCACTCATAGTTTTTCATGATGCCGTCACTGTCTGAGGCAACATTAGGCAGGCTAACGAACTCCCGGTGTTTTTTGAGGGTTGCCGGGAGCACTTCGGTGATAGCAGCGTCTATGCCTTTTTGGGCGGCCAGCTGAAAGTTTGCTGCGATGAGCAGGCATGCGCAAAATGCGGAGATAGCTGGAAAGCGGGATTTAGTCATGGGTTAGAAAGGGTCGGTTTCGGAAATTGAGCGTGTAAATTGGCGCTTTTTGTTCAAACACCCACTACTTTGATGGTCAACGGTTAACTATTGCTGTCAGGAAGAGACTACCTCAATATTGTATCCCATAAAAAGCCCGTTGTCCAGCACCCCGGGTATCAATTTGATCATCTTCTCAAGCCCTTCTCCAATATCGTTGAAGCGTACGTCCAAAATGAAGTTTCCGTTTTCGGTGATGACGGGCCCGTCTTTGCCGCCAGCCATCCTCAGTTGTATACTAACAGCCCCCAACGTTAGCAGGCTGCTTTCGACGCTGCTTAGTGCAAATGGAATCACTTCCACCGGCACCGGAAATTTCTCACCAAGCTTTTTCACCAATTTGGAGGAATCTGCAAGGATGAAAGTTTTGGGTGAAGCAGCCATGATGAGCTTTTCTTTGAACATGGCTCCGCCTCTGCCTTTAATGAGGTTGCTCTTTGGGTCAATCTCATCGGCCCCGTCGAAGCACCAATCGGGCCGGGCGGTGTTGAAAGAAACAGTAGGGATTTGCTGTTGAGTGCAGGTGAGTTCTACCTCATGGGAGGTGGGGATGGCCTTGATCTGAAGGCCCTCGGTGGCCACTCGTTTTCCTATTTCGAGGATAGTGAGGTAGCTGCTGGAGCCGGAGCCAAAGCCTATGGTTTCGCCGTTTTTAGCTTTGGCAGCCACCATTGCCGCCAGGCTAAGCTTCGCCTCACGGTTATTCATGTTGGCACCGAAGTTCAGGTTGTTGATCAGTTTGCTTTTCCAGTCCATTCTATCTTTTTTATGTGTCGTACCTACGGCACTTGTCATGCGCCAGAGACCATGTCCTTACCGATATGCCGTCCCTATGGGACTGGACTGGTGCCTGAGCTCTCTGACCGATGTGCCGTCCCGATGGGACTTACTGTGACAACGGCAAATGCCATAGAAGAGCGCTTTCAAAACAACCCAGGCCTGGTACGGTTGATGGTGCCACTACTTACTCTTCAAGGCCTTAGCAATCGCCGCCTCTGCCAGCGGTTCCATCACGTTGTACCCTGCTTTCGTAGGATGCACGCCATCCCCGGCCAGTTCTTTAGGCAGCCCGTCTCTGTCGTCGGCCATGGCTGAAAAGTAGTCGACATACACGATCTTGTTTTTGTCGGCATAGGCCTTGATCATTTTGTTGAGGGCCACGATTTTGGGCGCTGGTTCCATGCCTGGCTTCCACGGGTAGTCATAGGCCGGAAGCGTGGAAGAGAGCACTACTTTAATGCCATTAGCTCTCGCCAGTTCGGCCATGGAGTATATATTGTCGGCAATCATTTCAAGGGTGGAAGGGCCGGTGTTGCCTGCGATGTCGTTGGTGCCTGCGAGGATGACCACCACAGCCGGCTTCAGATTGATGACGTCTGCCCGGAAACGCACCAGCATCTGAGGAGTTGTTTGCCCGCTGATGCCTCTGTTGATGTAGGGCTTGCCTTCGAAAAATTCAGGATTTACCCGGCTCCAGCCTTCCGTAATGGAGTTGCCCATGAACACAACCCTGTTTTCCCCTTTGGCCGGTGGTGCCAGGGCCGCATTTTGTTCACGGTATTTGGCAAAGTTGGGCCAGTCCTGGGCGAAAAGAGGATTCGTGGCGACTAAAGAAAATATTAGTACAGCGATAAGTTGAGATTTTTTCATTTGTACAGGCGTGTTTTGCTATTTGATCTTATTTTTTTTCTTAAATGCTGCCCAGTCGGCTGCCTGTTTGGCTACCACTTCAACATACTGTTTTACTGCTTTTGCCGTCGAAGTAGTGGGCGTCATATCATTTTCCTGAAGGATCGACATCAACCTGCTGAGCCTTCTGTCGGCTCCCATCAGCTCCCGCTGCATTTGGCTTGCCGCAGCTGCCTGCGATTTGCTTTTTCCCTTGCCAGCTTCCAGGTTTTTACTCACCTTTTCCATTTCATCGAGAAGAGCGAGACTCTTTTTCCTCGTTTCGTAGCAGGCCATCGAAAGGAAGAACTGCTTTTGCAGATCCACCTTAGAAGTTTTCACCCTGGGGTCCATTTTGATGGTAATTGGCTGACTGTACGATTTGCCGTCCACTGTTAGTTTCACGTTGTAAGTATCGGGCAGCACAAAAGGCCCGTCAGGTTCTGGCGCTGAGTTCTGATAGATGGCAGCGATGGAAAAGGAACCTGGTGTTTCAAGTTGAGTATAATGCATGTCCCATTCAAAACGGTTGAGCCCTGCCTTGCCGGAAAGGATTTTCTGAGGTCTCAGCCAGTAATGAGGGAAGTTCACCGGGGGCACCTCATAGGGCTTGTCGCTGCTGCTGTATTTTTTTACCAGCGTGCCATTCAGGTCAAAGACCTCCAGCGACACTTCTGATGCGTCGCCAGGCAAATAGTAGTTGATGATGGCACCGTCAGGTGGGTTTTGACCAGCGGGCTCCTCTTGGGGCAGCGGTGTGTCGGTATTCATGTTCCAGCGCACCCGGTAGGTGTCCTGGGGTTTGAACAGCACCGGCTGGGTTACAGCGGTAGTTGTCAACTGTCGCAGGGGAGTAATGTCGTCCAGTATCCAGAACGAGCGCCCGTGCGTGCCCACCACCACATCGTCGTCTTTGATGACAAGGTCACGAATGGAGGTGGCTGGCATGTTGAGGCGCAATGGCTGCCAGTTGGCACCGTCGTCGAACGACACATGCACCTGCGTTTCCGATCCAGCGTATAGTAAACCCTTTCTGATGGGATCTTCTCTTACCACATTGATGGGGTCGTTGGGCAAGCCTTTTACGATCTCCGTCCACGTTTTGCCGCTGTCGTGTGTTTTGAAAATATGGGGCTGCATGTCGTCGTTGCGAATGCTGTTGATGGCAGCGTAGGCTGTTTCCTTGTCGAAGTGGCCTGCGTCCATCAATGAAACCTTATCCCACGAAGTGACCTGAGGAGGCGTAACGTCTGCCCATGTTTTGCCGCCGTCTTTGGTTACGTGAATCAGCCCATCGTCGGTGCCTGCCCAAATTATCTCACCATCTACATGCGACGGGGCCAGTGTGTAGATCACACCCCGGCGGGGCATGGTTTTCATGCTTTCGTCGGTGTAAATGCCTACACTTTCCGGAATGTCCCAGGTGGCCCTTGTCAGATCGGGACTGATCACGTCCCAGCTGTCGCCACCGTTTTGGGTTTTGAACACTACATTGGCTGCAGAGTACAGTGTTCTTGGATCTGTAGGGGCAAAGAGAATAGGCATGGTACGGATGTAGCGATAGCCACCATCCCGCACAGGATCTGGCGACACATTTTGCACCTGCCCGGTCTTTTTGTTGTATTTGCTTACCCGGCCGCCGTAAATGATGTTGGGATCAAGGGGATCGGCTGCCACGTAGCCATATTCTTCCACGCCCACGGGATGCCATTCCCTGAAAGTGATCTGGCCATCGTTGCCACGGCTGGCAATGCCCACCGAACCACTTTCCTGCTGACCACCGTACACATTGTAAGGAAAGTCGTTGTCGGTGCTGACATGGTAAAACTGTGCCGTAGGCTGATTGTACCAGCTGCTGAAAGTTTCTCCGCCGTTCACAGTGATAATTGCTCCCTGATCGGCTGCGATCAGGATGATGTCATGATTGATGGGGTTGATCCAAATGCGGTGGTAGTCGTCGCCACCCGGGGCTCCACGAAAGGCAGAAAAAGTTTTGCCGCCATCCACAGACTTCCATGTTACCACGTTAGCTGAATAGAGAATGTCGGGATTGGTGGGATCGACCTGGATTTCTGCGAAGTCATCTCCACGGCCCCATGGTCTTGGATCGTTGTTGATCAGGTACCACGATTCGCCTGCATCATCGGAACGGAAGATGCCACCTACGTCTGGAGCGTTCACACTGGCGTAGAGCCTTTTGTTGTCGCTCGGTGCTACCGAAATACCGATACGGCCAAGTCCTTGTTCATAAGTTGGCAAGCCTTTGGCCAGCTTTTTCCAGGTGTTGCCACCGTCGGTTGACTTGTAAAGCCCGCTGTTGGGGCCCTGCCAGGCAGCATTTTCCCATGGGCCCTGACGAGCCTGCCACATGGAGGCGTAGACTGTATTTGGATCTTGTGGGTCAATCAGCACCTGAATGGCACCTGTGTTTTCGTCCATGTACAGCACCCTGTCCCATGTAGTGCCGCCGTCTAGCGTGCGGTACACGCCACGCACCTCGTTGGGGCCGTAGGGGTGACCGAGCACTGCTGCAAACACCCTGTTTTCATTTTTCGGATCAATATCGATTCGCCCTATCTGCTGACCGTCTTCCAGTCCGAGGTGTTTCCACGTCTTGCCGCCATCGGTTGTTTTATACATGCCATTGCCTACGGAAAGGTCGGGGCGTTGCAAGCCCTCGCCAGATGCTACATATAGCACATTGGGGTTGGACGGTGAAACGGCAATGTCACCAACAGAGCCTGTTGGCTGGTCATCGAAAATCGGTACCCAGGTGCGGCCGTAGTCTGTAGTTTTCCACACTCCGCCGTTATTGACGCCGATGTAGAACACGTTTGGTTGCTGAGGCACGCCCACAGCGCCTACAGTGCGCCCACCCCGGTGCGGGCCTATCATGCGCCACTTCATGTCACCGAATTTTTCAGGCTGATAAACTTGTGCGGACAGCTGAAAACTCAGCAGACAAAATACTCCCAGCAAAAGGGCTACTATTGGTTTCGATTGGTTTGACATGGCAGATTCGTTTGGTGTCGGAATCTACCAAAAAAGTTGAAAGTGTGGCAGCCTTAGTTGTTAAATGGCTTAGATCGGTATATCTGAATCATATTCAACAGCGTGTAGGCGAGCACCACCAACGGAATGAAGGGAGGCTTTATCTTCAGCGGGAGCACATCGGCAGGTACATCGGGAAGAAGGTGAACATAGCATGCCACTATCATCATAATGCCTAGTGAGCCATGGCCCACTAGCAGTGATACCTTTTTTGAGGCAGCAGAAAATGACAGGAGCCATGGCATGAGCAACAACAAGCCGGTGACTATTTCACCGACAATACCCATGGGATAGGCAACAGAGGGCATTCCGGAAGTTTCTATTTGCGTGGCATACCATGTTTGAAAGGGATCGATAAACTTCAGCAGGCCAAAGGCGAGGCTCATTGATCCGAGAAGGATGGAATTGGTTCTGATGGTTTTCATGCTAGTCGATATTGTTGTTCTTTTTAAACACTTTGGCCATCATTGCCCGTGAAAATGATGCCGGCACCACGGTGTTCATCATTCTGTACTTCAGGCCAGGCAACACCGAAGGCCGATTTTTCCTCAATCCCTCGAGTGCCTCACTTACGCATTGCTGCACCGACAGCGGTTTCATGGGCAGGTTGTCTTTTGTGAAGCCAAGCAACGGCAGCACCGGTGTTTCTGTAGGGCTGGTCACCAGCACAGTGATGTGGATGCCAGTGGCCTTCAGCTCCGTGTTAAGGGCTTTGGCGAGGGCCTGCACCATCGCCTTAGTGCCCGACTCATTGGCCATGTAGGGAAGTCCATCAATGGCACCCATGGCTCCCGTGAGCAGAATCCCGCCTTTGCCTGCAGCCGCCATTTTCCGACCAAAATGGTGGGTCAATGCGATGTGGGAAAGCGCATTCAGTTGAATGGTGGCCATAAGGTGATCAAGACCAAATTTGAGGAACTTCCCGGGCTTGCCGGTTCCGGCGTTTGATATCAGCAAACCGACGTTTAGACCATCGGTGCCTTCAATCACTTTTTCAACACCAGCCGTCGTGGAAAGATCAGCCTCAATTACTTGATAGTTGATGTGGTGTTTTTGCTTTAGCTCCTGTCCCAGGTGCTCTAGCAACTCTTTTCTTCTCGCTACCAGCACCAGGTCAAATCCGCCGGCTGCAAGCTGCCGGGCAAACTCCTCACCGATACCGGCCGAGGCGCCTGTGATAAGGGCCCACGGGCCGAACTTTGCTTTGTCTATCTTCTTCATGCTTACTGTGAATTATCATATCCACAGCAAAAGTCAGGACTCTGCACTTGTTTGCTTTGCACAAAAAAGTCAATGAGTTGACTATTCCGGTCGGGATGGTGATTACGCTTTCGTTGAGTTCCGATAATCGGACGGGGACAATCGAAAGGATGCTTTGAAAGTCCTGGAAAAGTGTGAGACATCGCTGAAGCCTGTTTGAAAGGCGATTTCGCCCACACTCAAGTCACTTACGCCGAGCAGTTCCTTTGCCCGCTCCAGCCGTTTGGTGCGGATGTAGTTGGCCGGACTTTGTTGGAAGCTGGCCTGAAATGAACGCTGGAAAGTGGACACGCTCATACTGGCAAGCCTGGCAAGGTCTTCCAGCGATAGGCCCGAAAAAAGGTGATTGTTGACGACGTCTCTGAGGTTGACCTGTCGGGGGGTGAAAAGGTCGGAAAACAGCTGAAGCACCGAGTCGGCATTTTTAGTCTGTATCAGCAGCAGCACCAGCTCCTTTACTTTGAGTTCAAGCAGCTCATCGCTGACCAGGGAAGGGTTGTCGAAGTAGAAGTAAAGGTTTTCAATAAACTTCCCAATCAGCTGGTCAGGAATTACCTTTCTGAAAAACGAATTTGATTCCGAAGCCTTAACAAAAGACGGAATCTCATACTTATAAACGCTTCGGAGGATATCAGGATAAAGGTGCACAACAAGAATCTCGTATGTGTTGGAAGCTCCATACTTAAGCAAATCAGCAAAGTGGCTGCCGCACTTCAGCAGCACGGAGTCTTCCGGCTCCACAGGTAGCTGACCGGAGGGAGAATTGATCCTCGCTTCACCAGCGGAAAAATGGATAAAACAGGCTTCTTCGTGGAAGTCAACAGCAAATCGAAAAGGGGCCTGAATGACCACCTTTTCGATCAGACATTTGTTGCGATAGTCAAACTTTTCGTGACTGATGACCATCGTTATAGTTTAGCCCATGGCTTAAACACTTTCTGTGTGCTTCTTAAAGTTGTCAAGAATAGCCTGCCAGCCCCCTCTCTGCATTTCGATCGGGTTTTCTTTTTCAGGGTCAAAGGTTTCTATCACTTTGGTTTTATTGCCATCGGCAGTGAAAACAATGCTGACCTTGCGGCCGTCTTCCATGGTGTAGGCTATGCTTTCATGCGTTTTTACCTCGTCGT
The DNA here is from genome assembly GCF_032999765.1 of Imperialibacter roseus. GTDB lineage: Bacteria > Bacteroidota > Bacteroidia > Cytophagales > Cyclobacteriaceae > Imperialibacter > Imperialibacter roseus. The sequence goes on from NZ_CP136051.1 coordinate 1,114,908, forward strand.
ATATTCCGCCGAAGTCGAAGCTGAAGCTGCCGTCCCTGGCGGCCATCGTAGTTTTGAATTTGCCCCCGGTCTTTGGGTCGTTTTCGGCAAAGGGGGCATGCCAGTCGTCGGAGGCATGGCACCATTGGGTGATGTGCTCAGGCTCGTTCCAGCAGGCCCAAACTTTTTCAATAGGAGCATTGACAACGGCTTCTATGGTGATAGGTGCAAGGGTTTTGTTATCGCTCATGACTTTTGTGTTTAAGTGAATGAATGATACAAATTTAGGCCATAGCTTCAAAGTGGAAGCTTGCTTAAACCGGCAAATTGGAGGGTGGATTGCGGCAGAAATCAAAATACTGAAGGAATATTAATTTGGAGAAAACTAGCCCCCTATATCAAGAACTATCTGCAAGTTTTTTTTAATCTCATTGATAACGCTTCCTGACAGGGTACCTAGTTTTTGCGTGAGCCTGTTATTATCAATAGCTCTTACTTGATCTATCATTACGTCGCTGTTTTTTTTGAGACCCGCATCGCCCTCTCTAAGGTGGACTCGTAGTATGTTTGCCTTTGGGCTAACTTGGCTGGTAATTGGGCATATGATAGTTGAAGGATGAGATAACTTGTTCAGCAAATTGGTTTGAACAACAAGAACCGGCCTGGTTTTACCGGCTTCAGTACCCATTCGTGGATTTAAGTCAGCCAGCCAAATTTCAAACTGATTAATCTCCATCTTCCAAATCTTCAAATTCCTTAAGTACCTTCATTGAGTTTTCCCTGACCAGAAAGGATTCTTTCGTAAGTGCTTTTTCAATAAGCAATCTCTTTTGAATGTGGTTGTAGTGATCTATTGCCTCATTGATGTAACGATTTCTGGGCAGCTTCAATTCGGATAGGATTTTCTCTGTTTCCATAGAGATGTCATCATCAATTTTTAGTGAAACTGTCTTCATCTGGATTTTATTTGGTGTAGTAAAGCAAAGTCGGTTCTCTAGGTTTAGAAAGTCCCCCCTCTGGCATAAGCGGACGCTTGCGCTAGTTTGTATGACAAAAGTATATCATTTTAGTATATTAATTAAATATACCATAAAAGAGTTCAAGCCAGCTTACTCAATCACCACCATCTTCTTTTTGCCCTTTATTTTGAACTTTTCCCTGATGAATAGTCGGCCAATCAATCCTGCGCCAATCAGTGAGCCGCTGATGATCATGGTGTTTTTGTCGAACCGGCCTGTGTTGATCACATCGAGGGCCAGGTAACCAGCCCCGGCAATCATGGTAAGCTTCACAAACTTGTAGCCGAAGGCAAACCAGGCCCTGGTTTTCTGATCAGTATAAAGCACCTCAAAATCGTTGGGGTGCACCTCATAGCCATCGAACAGCACCAGGCCATCCCTGAAGCCTTTGATTTGGTCGGTTACTTTGAAGTCGTTGTCTTTGATGCGAAAAGCAATGACTTCGCCAGCAAAATACTGAGCCTCACGAGTATTGCTTTTATGGAACAGCAGGTAAGGCTGCTGAGCCCGGAGTGGGAAGCACAGGAGAGTAACGAGGGAGAGCAGTAGCAGAGTTTTCGGCATAGTTGGCAATGTAGCAAGAGATATTTATTGAAATGGTATTTCGACCCACTTGCCACCCATCGAAAGGACATTATCCTCCGGAGGCAGCCTTGTTGGTGTTTTATCGCTGACCCTGCGGGCACGATTCCCACCAGGGCCAATACTATTTTCAGAAAGTGAGTGGAAGTGCCGGTGAATATCAGGCAATGACCACCAACTTCATTTTTCCCTTGATTTTAAAGACCCTTCTGAAGATGACATGACTTAAAACGCCGGCAGCAATCAGAGAGCTGCCCAGGATGATCGTGTTTCTGTCGGTTTCATAATTGTTCAGCAAATCGAGCCCCAGATAGGCAGCGCCGGCAATAGAGCAGAGCCTCGACAGCTTGAACCGCAGGGCAAACCAGATAATGGTTTTGTCGTCCATATATAGGTGGGTGACGTCCTTTGGGTCGACTTCATAACCATCGAAGAGTATCAGGCCGTCTTTAAAGCCTTTGATCTGGTCGGTTACCTTGAAATCGTTGTCTTTGATGCGAAAGGCGATCACTTCTCCTGCATAATACTTCGCTTCCCTTATCCTGCTTTTATGAAACAACAGAAATGGCTGCTGGGCAAGGCATTCTGACGCAATGACAAATATAAAAAGCAGGGCAAGCAGGTGTTTGACCATGAGCCAAGACAAGATAAAAGAAGGGGAGCAAAAGCTCCCCCGTGGTTTTAAATATTTCGGCGCCCCCTTCTTATCCGCACTATGATTACGATTATGAGGATAATCAGCACAAAAGGCCATAACTCCACCGTCCAAACCATAAAGCCCAGGAACTTGGCCCAGCCTACGCCAAAGCCACTTCCTACTTTGTAGAAAAAGCCAAAGCCCTCGGAGTCGGTCTGGTAGAAGTTGATCCAAAGCGTGGCAAACTTCACCCTGTTTTGCAGGTAGTTCATCCGGCCCTGCATCGATTCAATGTCCGTTCTCACCTGGCCCAGCTGTGCTTCGATGGCCACCATGTCGGTGACCGTTTTGGCTTGCTTGAGCAAATCGATATAGCGGGTTTCCAGCTCTTTTTTGGTTTTGAGCCGGGTTTCCACATCCACATACTCCTCTGTCACATCGATGGCGTTCACATTTTTGCTATCCACCTTGCCGGCGTACGAAGAAATAGCCGCCATAAATACTTCGAACTTGTCGTCGGGAATGCGAACGGCCACGCTCTGCTCTATCATGCCCTCGTTCTTGTACATGTTTTCGTTGAAAACATAGCCACCATGAGCTGTGACTGCTGAGTCAAGGAATGTGCGTGTTTTGCTCACGTTTTCAGTTTTGAAACGCATGTTGCCTTCCCTGATGAGCTTGCGCTCAATGGTATTGGGAGCATCGCCAGTGTGCATTTGGGGATCCTCTTCAGCAGCAGCCATCTTGCGATCGGCGGCAGGAGCCATTTCGCTGCTGAAACCCATGGGTTCGCCGCCAGAGTTGTTGTTGCCGCATTGCGTGAATAAAAGCACCAGCGCCAGGCCGGTCAGTTTGATTGTGTTGTTCATCTTTATTTTGTGTTTGAGCAATCTCTGGCATTTTTCATGCCATGAGCCGTACCTTTTATTTTTTTATTTCCTCTGGCGACACTTCTCTCTGCACAGTGTATCCCCAGAAACCGATATTGCCAGTGCCTTCTTCCTGGCCTGTGTTGTCAAACCACCAATCCATGTCATTTTCTACGTCTTGAGGGCCGCCGTCGAGGATTTCAATAGTGGAGCCAGCGAAGCCGCTAAATTCCGTTACCTTCCACGACCACGTGACATTTCGGAGCAAGTCTTTGTTGAGGTAGGTTTCCGTGCCATCGGTTGCCGCCACTTTAGCCACAACCAGCCTGTCCAGTGCTTCGTTGTTTCTATCAGCAACGATCGCCCTTGCCTTTGCAATGTCTTCGGCGCTGGAAAGTGGCAGGATGTAGGAATCACCCTTTTCTGCGCTAAACTCAGTGACGAGAAAGAAGACGGTGGTTTCGTTTCTGGGAATGTCGTCGTCGGTTACTCCGCAGCCTGCAAGTGCTAGTCCGCTCAGAAGTAAGATGAAAAAGTGCCTGATACTCATAATGAATTTAATGTTTGAGCGATAGGACACGGGGAAGCGGAAAGGAGTTGGGGACGCTAGTGAAAATAGGCAGCGCTTTACCTCATGGAATTACATCCAGGCAACACCACAACTGTTGATCTATTCGAAAATATCGCCCACTGTCAGGTTGATTGCGGAAAGCATGCCGCATTGAACATGATCGCTGCCGGAAAGTCTGGCGGCAGACAGGTAATGGCCTTCTGGGTTGAGAAGAAAAATCTCCACGATGTTGTCGTTGGGGAAAACCAACCAATACTCGTTGACCTTATGTTCCCTGTAAAGCTCGAATTTGTCTTTGAGATCTCTTGATGCTGTGGATCGAGAAAGGATTTCAATAATTAGGTCAGGTGCACCTACGCATCCTTTCTCATCGAGTTTGCTGGCGTCACACACGATACAGATGTCGGGCTGTACCACAGTGAATATCTTTTTGTCGTCATCTCCTGGGTTATCGGGCAGGCGGACGTCAAAGGGTGCATGGAATAGGTTGCATGATTTGTTTCTAATATGGGGGCCTATATGGCTTATAAGATTGGTGCTTATCAGTTGATGCCGTGTCAATTGACCAGCCGACATCTTGAAGATTTTTCCTTTGATGATCTCCACTCGTTCCTCGAAAGCCCACCGGAGATAGTCGGCATAGGAATAGGTGACTTCAGGATCCAGAAGATTGAAGTCTTCGATGCGTTCTTCGGGGAATAGGCATTCTTTGGGCATGGTTGAAATCAATATATTTTTACCCTCAAGCCGGGTGGGCTGTTACTTTTCCTTGCCGTTCCCGGATGGGATGAAAAGTAACCAAAAATCATGGAAAAATTAACGCACAAGCCGAAAACACGCACCCTGCCACCATTTTTCCCCCTCCCGCCATTAAGGGCGCTACACTGAACTAAGAATAGTATTTAAGAAAACAGCGTTGTGTTCCTCCGAATTTAAAAACAAGAGAGGTGCCTTTTGTTGGACCAAGTTGGTAAGTAATTTTCAAGAAGTCGTGAAAGTTAAATAGAAAAGAAAAACTGGTTCAATGCGTCCCGCCCGGCCGGGTTTCTCCAGTCGGATAGGCTTGGACCTTTTTCTTTTCTATTTAACCTCTTAGTTAATTATCCCTTCCTTTCGGGCCGCTTTCTTGGCTCGTCTACTTTTAGGTTGGTGGTGGAGGTTTCTCCGCCCTGGCTAATGGTAACTGTGTAGGTGCCGGGTACGAGGTAGGTCTTGCCATTGTCGGCCTTTTTCACCGCCTTGGCTTTTTCTTCGCCAAGCTCTGCTTTTAGTGCATCTACTTGTGCGTCGGTTACCGTCAGGTCATAGTCATAGTAATTAAGTCCCTTTTCTGCTTTCACAGTGGCCTCGAATACCTTGGTGCCTTTGTCTGAGGTGAGGGTGAGTGCTACATCACCCCCAGCTTTCGCATAGAAGGGCAATGTTTGGCTCGGCTCATTCACGGGTCTCCATTGGCTGAAGCCAGGCATGCCCCAGCGTTCGCTGTGGGTTACCTTGTCGGTGTCGAACAAGTGCAATGCTTTGGCTAGCACGTCGCCAGTCAGCATTTGCAGGTGGGCTACATTGCCAATATAGATCGAGCGGCCGTGTGTGCCTACGATCAGGTCTTTTTCCCTAGGGTGAATGGCCAGGTCGTGCACAGCTACGTTGGGCAGGCCACCATCGAAAGCCATGAAGCTGGCACCTCTGTCTACCGACACATACAGGCCGTGGTCGGTGCCTACGTACAGCACATTTTCATTTTCAGGATCTTCTCTGATGATGTTCACAGACTCCTTGGGCAGGTTGGTGCCAATCTTCTTCCAGGTTGTGCCATAGTCCTCTGAAACATAGATCAGTGCATCAAAATTGTCCCATCGGTAGCCGTTGAGCGAGGCATACACCCGGCTTTCTTTGTGTTTGGAAGGCTCCACATTGCTCACCCAGTAGTTCTGTGGCAGGCCACTCACAATCTTTGTCCAGCTGTAGCCACCGTCTTTGCTCACATGAATCAGCCCGTCGTCGCTGCCGGTGTAGAGTAGTCCGAAGCGGGTGGGGGACTCGGCAATCACAGTCAGGGTGCCGTAGCTCACGTTGCCTTTTTTACCGCCGTTGGTCAGGTCGCCGGAAAGGGTTTCGAAGTTGTCGCCCTGGTCCATGCTGCGGTGGAAACGGTTGGAGCCCATGTAGAGCACGTCCTGGTTGTGGCGGCTGAGGAAGATAGGCGTTTCCCAGTTCCAACGGTAGGGCCGCTCGCCCAGCTCATGCGATGGCGTGATGCGCTTGCGGTCTCCGGTTTGTGAGTTGCCCCTTATGTAGTTACCAAACTGCAGTCCGGTGTAGTATGTCAGGTTGTCTCTGAAGTCGACCTGCACCTGCATGCCGTCGCCGCCGAAAATGGATTTAAACGGATACTGACCTTCTGCCTGCCAGCCGTTGCTATATTCGTAGTTGCTTGGCCCCATCCACACGCCGTTGTCCTGCAGGCCTCCGTACACATTGTAGGGACTGGCCATGTCGTAGGTCACAGAGTAGAACTGACCCAGCGGAATAGGGTTGCACTTGTTCCAGGTTTTGCCATCGTCGTAGGAGATGTTGATGCCGCCGTCGTTGCCGAGGATGAGGTGACCAGTGCGTTTGGGGTTCACCCACAGGGCATGGTGGTCGCTGTGTACGTTGTCGTTGTCGAGCGACTCCCAGGTTTTGCCACCGTCGAGCGAGCGTACGATGGGCACGCCCATGGTGTAAATATGGTCGGGATCCCGGGCGTCGATGCGCACCTGTCCAAAGTAGTAACCGTAGCTGTACACCAGGTCTTCGATGTAACCTGCGTGTGTTTTGAACCATGTTTTTCCACCGTCGTTGGAGCGGTACATTTCCCCGCCTTTCACTTCGGTGTCGAACAGGAGCGAATTGGCGTCTTCAGTGTATTCTACCAGGTCGAGCGGTTTTACCTTGCCTGCTTCCACGCCTTTCTTAATGTCGGGGGCATTGTACTTCTGCGGAAAGCGGTTGGCGTCGAGGTAGGCGTTAATGTCTTTGTTGTCGAGGGCCAGAAAGTCGGCTGTAGAGATGCTTCTCAGCAGGTCTTTCGTCACCTTGTCTTCTTCCTCTTTCTTTTCTTCTTTGTCCCGGAAGTCCTGATTATCGAGCATGGCATACACGATGGACGGATTGGATAAAGACACTTCCAGGCCTATGCGTCCTACACCTTTGGTAGTAGGGAAGCCACTTGCTTCGGTATTGATTTTTGCCCAGGTACCGCCACCGTCGGTGCTTTTGTACAAACCGGAGCCTTCACCCGCACCGTCGAAGTTCCAGGCTTTGCGGTCTTTCTGCCAAAGGGCTGCGTAAAGAATGTCGGCGTTGGAGGGGTCTTTTGCCAGCTCAATAGCGCCCGACTTGTCGTTGCTGAACAATGACTTTGTGTAGGTTTTTCCGCCGTCGGTGGTTTTGTAAACGCCTCTCTCGGCATTGTCGGAATAAAGGTGACCAAGGGCTGCCACCCAGAAGGTGTTGGGGTTGGTGGGGTGCAGAATGATTCGGCCAATGTGATGACTTTCTTCGAGGCCCAGGTGGATCCAGGTTTTGCCATTGTCGGTGCTTTTGAAGACGCCATAACCAGAATAAGAAGAACGGCTGGAGTTGTTTTCGCCCGAGCCAACGTAAATGGTGCCGGTGCCCCAGTCGACAGCGATGTCGCCTATCGACATCACAATTTCATTTTGGAACATGGGGTCAAAGCTGATCCCGTTGTTTTTTGTTTCCCATAGGCCACCCGAGGCATAGGCCACATAAAAATGGGTAGGGTCGGAGGGGTCTACTTCTATGTCATCCACACGGCCGCTCATTACGGTGGGGCCCACGTTGCGGAAGGGAATGTTTTTCACCAGCGAATTTTGCTGAAGTGTCAGCCTTTGCTGGTAGCCCTGCCAGCGCTCTGCGGCGGGTGTTGCTTTGGGCACTATTTCGGCGGGAGTAGCCTTTTTTCGCTGTGCCCATGCTGGTAAGGCCAGGAAAAGGGTTAGCGATAAAGCGATCAGTAGTTGTCTGTTGTTCATTTGAATCCTCTTTTTTTGCACTATTTAGCTAAAAGTAGGCAAAGGTGAAATGGGAATAGTGGTAAGTGGGGTGATGTTGAATGTGGATAGATGGGCAAATTGACTATCTTTAATCAGGTATCGACTACGGAAATGCGAAAAAAAGCTGTTTAACCCACACAATTACACAAACTGCCCCATGATGAAAACGATGACTTGCCGACAGTTGGGAGGTGCCTGCGACAAAGCCTTCCAAGCTGCCACGTTCGACGAAATAGCTCAACTAAGCAAAACCCACGGCACTGAAATGTTTAAAAAAGGAGATGCGGCCCACCTCGAAGCCATGCAGGCCATGAGCGAGCTAATGAAGTCGCCGGACAAAATGAAAGCCTGGTTTGAGGCAAAGAAAAGGGAGTTTGAAACGCTTCCTGATCATTTGTAAAACTGCACGGCGGCTTGTTCGCCTCGTTTCTTGATTCCAATCAAGTGCCCTTTTGGGAGGTAGCGTATAAATTGCCTGAAAAAAAGACATGCTCACTTCCGTTGTTCCAAAGCTTCCTTTTATCAATAAGCAGCAAACTGTTGATTTCTATGTCAATCAGCTCGGTTTCACCGTGCGGTCCGACTATGGCGACTACCTGATCATGGACAAGGACGGCGTGGAGCTGCACTTTTTTTCCTTCCCGACTATTGTGCCCGCCAAGTCCGATTTCATGATTTATGTGCGGGTAAGTGAGGGGATTGAAAAGCTCTACGATGGCTACCTGCATAGTATGCCTACCTTTCGGGTAACGCCTTTACTGACACAGCCCTGGGGGCAAAAGGAGTTTTCGATCAGCGACCCAAATGGCACGTTGCTGACTTTTGGGCAGGCATGGCGTTAACCATTTTACCAACCACCAGTAGCTGACTTTTTTATTTTCTGAAAAAAAATATTTGCGCAGTTAAATAGCTGCATGTATATTTGCAGTCAAATAGCTGCATAAATGAAAACAAGGCGAGATATTTTCCAGGCAATAGCTGACCCTACACGGAGGGCCATTTTATCGTTGGTGGCTTTGCAGGCCATGACCCCCGGTGCCATTGCTGACAGCTTTGAGTCATCGAGGCAAACTATTTCTAAGCACATACAAATTCTCACCGAGTGCCAGTTGCTCACGCAGGAACAGTCGGGCAGGGAGATACACTATCACTTCAACGCCAACAAAATGAAAGAAATAGCTGAATGGCTTCTGCCATTTGCACAGTTGTGGGACGACAGGTTCAATAAATTGGAAGCTGTGATGAAGCAGCACAAAACCCTGTAAAAAGGATTTTATGGAGCGAAAAACAAAGATTCACGCCGAAGAGGGCAAGCAGGAATTGCTGATAACGAGAGAATTTGATTTACCATTGGAGCTGCTGTTTAAAGCCTATGTAGAGCCCGAAATTGTGGAACAATGGATGGGAACGAAGGTGGTGAAGCTTGAAAACAAAAAGCACGGCAGTTGGCAATTTGAAACCACCGACCCTATGGGAAACAAGCATGGGTTTAATGGAACAATCCATGAGTTTGTGCCGGATCAGAAGATCACAAGAACATTCGAAATGGAGAATGCGAATTTTGGTGTTCAACTGGAGTTTTTGGAGTTCGAGCAACTCACCGACGCCACCAGCAAACTCACCATACACGTCGTTTACAGGTCGGTGGCCATCCGTGACCAAATATTACGGCTACCCTTTGCGCAGGGTGTCAATATGGCACACAACCGCCTGCAGGAAATACTAGGCCAGAGCTAATCCCTGAAAGACATTAAAACTTACACCCGAACACATAAAATAACTAATCATGACAGAGACACAACCATCTGCCGGAAAAGCAGGAAAAATCACTTACTGGATTGCCACCATTTGGCTCGCCCTGGGCATGACTTCAACTGGTATAGTGCAGCTGATAAAAATGCAGGAAGAGGTAGAGAAAATGGCTCAACTGGGCTACCCCAGCTACATCCTCACCATACTCGGCCCGCTGAAACTTTTGGGAGTGGTGGCGGTGCTTGTTCCCAAATTCCCTCTGCTGAAGGAGTGGGCTTATGCTGGCTTTTTCTTCAATATGGTGGGCGCCATTTTTTCTCATGTAGCTGCCAACAGCGACCCTTTGGAGCTCTTTGGGCCAACGTTGCTGCTGGTGCTGACTGTGGTGTCGTGGTATTTCAGGCCGTCGTCCCGCAAACTTGTATCAGTTGCCTGAGCCGGTAGCGATATGTATGCCTCAGATTGTGTTTTTACTGCCTCTCACCGAGGGCAAACGCATTTAAAACTATTTAACTTTGAAATTCTTCTTTTTACCCTAGCCCTAAAGGGAAAGAAGAATTTCAAAGCTGTTTCACCCTTAAGGGCCGGGGTAGAAAAACAGCTTTGAAAATAATTTATCTAATTTGTTTTAAATGCGTTTGCCCTGGCCTCTCACCTAAATTTAGCAACATGAGCCATATGAGCCCCAGTATCGATGCTTTTTTCAGTAAAACTTCCCGCTGGCAGGAAGCCTTCCATCAATTGAGGAGGATTATTCTCGACAGTGGGCTGGTGGAGGAGTTGAAATGGGGAAAGCCTTGCTACACGCTGCAGGGAAACAATGTGGTATTGATCCATGGGTTCAAGGAATACTGTGCTGTCCTTTTCCATAAGGGTGTGTTGCTCAGGGATGAGGAGGGCATTTTGATCCAGCAAACGGAGAATGTGCAGGTGGCCCGCCAGCTCCGGTTTACCAGTGCTGAGCAAATAGTAGAGATGGAGCCAATTATCAAAGGCTATGTCCTCGAAGCCATTGAGGTGGAGGAGTCTGGAGCCCAGGTAGAACTCAAAAAAACGTCGGAGTTCAATATGCCGGATGAGTTTCGCCAGACGCTGGATGAAAACCCAGCATTGAAAGCTGCTTTCGAGGCGTTGACACCTGGGAGGCAAAGAGGATACCTGCTGCATTTTTCTCAACCCAAGCAATCTAAAACCCGGGAAGCAAGGATCGAAAAGTATATGCAGCATATTTTGGATGGAAAAGGACTAAATGATTAGCCAGATGTCAAAAAAAGAACTATTACCAGCACAAAGCGAAGAGTTGCTCAATACCCTGAAGGCCCGCTTTGAGAAGCACATGAATCGCCATAAAGGGCTGGAATGGGCCAAAGTAAAAGCAAGGTTGGAAGCCAACCCGGGCAAGTTATGGGTGCTCGACGACATGGAAACAACAGGCGGTGAGCCCGATGTTGTTGGCTTTGATGACAACACAAAAGAGTACATTTTTTATGACTGCTCTGCTGAAAGCCCTAAAGGCCGGAGAAGCCTTTGTTTCGACCATGAGGCACTGGAGTCAAGGAAAGAACATAAACCAGCCGACAGCGCCACCAACATGGCCGCCAACATGGGGATAGAATTACTGACGGAGGAAAACTATCGGATGCTGCAAACCCTTGGAGAGTTCGACTTGAAAACCTCAAGCTGGGTGCAAACGCCTCCCGAGATCAGAAAGCTTGGCGGTGCCCTTTTTTGCGATCGTCGTTTCAATCATGTGTTTCTGTACCACAACGGTGCAGAGTCTTACTACGGCGCCAGGGGCTTTCGTGGTTCGCTGAGGGTGTGAATTAGTAGACTCTAATCCGTTAGCAGCTCTGTGAGGTACAAGGCATTGAAGCCGTCTGATGGAGGCATCTGCCTTATAAGTTGGGCCTCAAATCGTCAACTTCGCTTTTTTGTCTGATCGAATAGTGCATTCATCTACTTATTCTTGCGACCCCAAAGAAAAGCTGACTTTGAGATTCTTTTTTTAGTAATATCGCAAAAAAAACAATCGTAGCTAGACGTCAGTGTTATGGGAAAGATCATCAGGCCAACCTATCCGGTTGAATTCAGTGTAGGGCTTCTTTTGCTTATTTTCGCTTTGTCTTCTTTTTTGGGCTCCCAGCTTTTTGAGGCTCCCTTCGGCGAACTTAAGGAAGACACCAGCGGGTATATAGGCATGGCTCTGGTGGGCCTTGCGGTCGTTATAATGGTATTGATCCTTTGGGAAGAATTCTTGTTCCCCATTACGGTAGTGCCCACCGAAGGGCAGGTGGTCTTCAGAAACCACCGAAACAAGTTGCTGACACAATTATTCATCTATTTCAGCATACCTGCAATTTTCGTTTTCATTTATGCCAACTACGAAGTAAATCAGGTTCGTTTCTTTATCTGGGCGGCCATTTGTGTCATTGCACCCGTTGCGGGGAAGCTAATTTCAGGGATCAATAACTACAATGATTTTTTGAAGCTGACCAATGAGGAGATCGCCTATAAAAACAATAGAAAAGAAGGCGTTTTTAAGGTAGCCGAGGTTCAGCACATTACACCCGTGAAAGACGAGAGGAATGTTCTTCACAAGATTCAGGTGCAGCTGACCAACAACAATCAGGTGATAATTGACCTGGATGAAATGGAGTTGGCCGACTTTTACAACTCGATTGATGAGGCGCTTAAAGCTCACTACGAAACTATTCTAAAGGAAGCCAAAATTTCTGCTTAAGCAGCGTATCAGAGGAAGACGTAATTCGTCGGCAGTGTTAGGCTACTGCCTTGTCAGCACCATATCGGTGGGTTACTTCTCCGCCACCAACCCCAGGTGATGAAACCTGGGTTCGCTCTCGCAGAGAGGGTAGAGGGTGTCCACAAATTGCTTGATATAAGGCGAGTCTTTATGCTTTTCGTCAGCATCCTCACCCGTAAAGCACATAAGGTGCACAAACTCCTGGATATCATGATTGAACTGAAAGGACTGATAGGCCAGCGTGCCAGGCTCGTTATTTCTGATGTTATCTATGAAGCCACGTATCAGCTTTTCGGCTTCCTGCACGTGGCCTTCTTTTACACGAAATTGAACCATTACATAGAGCATCGCTGGCGGGTGTGTTAAGTTGAACTTCTATTCTAAAGATACAATTTTTTCTGCTGTCTTGTTACAACTCAAACTCCAGATAGGGTAGCAAGTTCAACATATCCAGTGTCAGGAAAGTCAAATGTGTCATAATGATGGTGCAGAGCTGGGCATAGGCTGTGGCCATGATCGACAACGTAACACCCATCCAGTTTTTCATCCGGAAAAAAGTGGTGTAAACCCAAATATTATAGAGAATTACGATCACTGTGTAGATAGTAATAATAGCCGCCTTGGCATCCGGGAATAGCTGAAGAAATGGGAACATGATGACGATGAGTGCCAGCTGCTGGGCGGTTACATAAATATTCATCACCAGGTGCTCCGAAAAATTATCGCCAATGGGTTTGAAAAAAAGCCAGGTGGAAAAGGTATAAATAGGGATGGCGATGATGTTGATGAGGGTAGAATACTCGTTGGCAAAGTCCCAGAAGCCGACGAAATGCATTTTGTACCAATGCCAGTCTTCAAAAAAGTTGTTTTCCTGAGCCACTTTGAAGATGCCGTAGCGGATGGAAAGAATGGTGGTGACAGCGCCAACTAACAGCAAGAACTTGGCTGGCACATAAAGACTGAGCCGCTTGCCGTCGATATATCCCCTGATCGCTTGCCCGGGACGGATCGCCAGTTCTCTGAGGGTGCCAAACAGGCCGGTCTCGATATCGAGCGACGATTCGAATGACTCCGCCAGCAATGTTTTCATATCAAAGCGATCCACGCTAGCACTTTGTGCACAGTTGGGGCAAAAATTACCCTGAAACACCGTTCCGCAGTTTTTGCATACCATCAGGAGCGAAAATAGCAAAACGGCCGCTTAACTATCACAGCGACGATATATTATGTGAGGCAAATATCGGCGGCATGACTTTTCGCCGGAAGGGCTCTATTTCATAAATAGACTAATAATTCCGACATTTTATCAACATAGCCACCTGTATAAATCCAGCCGCTATTTGATCCTCATCCTTGTATCTTCGCTCTCTTAGAAAACCAAAAAACATTGAGGACATGAAGAGATTAATACTCCTGTTTATGGGCGTAAGTATGGTCTTGTCTCAGGCACTTGCTCAGGAAAACTTTCCTGTGAATGGTGCCCAGGATAAACGGCTGAATATTTATGCTTTTACGAACGCCACCGTGGTGGTGGATTATCAAACAACATTAGCGAATGCAACATTACTTGTGAAAGACGGCTTCGTGGAAGCAGTCGGAGCGAGTGTTGCTATCCCCAAAGGCGCCATCGTCACTGACCTTGGCGGAAAATTTATTTATCCTTCTATTGTAGATCCCTACACCAGCTATGGCATGCCGGATGTGAAGCGGGGAAGGAGAAGCTTTATGGATCCACCGCAGCTTGATTCTGACCGCAAAGAAGCTTATGGCTGGAACGACGCCATCAAAGCTGACTTCGACGGAGCCAGCGAGTTTACTATCGATGCCAAAACAGCCGAGAAGTGGAGAAAGCAAGGCTTTGGCACTGTGCTGGCCTTCAGGCCCGACGGCATTGTAAGAGGAAGCGCTACCCTGGTGACGCTCAGCGATGGCCCGGTGAACGAAGTGATTGTGAAAGAAAGAGCAGCTGCCAACTATGCATTCGACAAAGGTAGCTCCACTCAAAACTACCCTAACTCGATCATGGGCTATGTGGCGTTGCTTCGCCAAACCTATTACGATGCCCAGTGGTACACATCACCCCTCAACAAGGTGCAAACCAATGTGAGCCTTGAGGCATTCAATGCCTTGCAGGGCTTGCCACAAATTTTCGAAACTGATAACAAGCTGAGACTTCTCCTGGCTGACAAAGTTGGCGATGAATTCGGCGTTCAGTACATCATCAAAGGCTCGGGCGATGAGTACCAGCGCATCAACGAAGTGAAGGCCACGAAGGCTTCTCTGATCATTCCGGTGAACTACCCGGCTGCCTACGATGTGGACGACCCCTACGATGCATTGAATGTGTCGCTTTCTCAGCTGAAACACTGGGAGCTTGCTCCTGCCAACGCCGCAACGGTAGCCAAAAACGGCATCACCTTTGCCTTTACTGCCAGCGACCTGAAAGACCCGGCTGACTTTTTGCCAAACGTGAGAAAAGCCATTAAGTATGGCTTGAGCGAGCAGGAAGCGCTGAAAGCGATTACATACACTCCTGCATCACTTTTGAAGGCAGCAGACAAAGTAGGCAGTCTGAAAAAAGGCATGCTGGCCAACTTCCTGATTACTTCGGGCAACCTGTTTGACGAGAAAACAGCTATCTACGAAAACTGGGTGCAGGGCAATAAGTATGAGGTTACAGATATGAACGCCCCCGATTATGCCGGCAACTATGAGTTGAGCTACTCAGGCAGCAGCTATACATTGGAGATTTCAGGCAAAGCAGGTTCGCAGAAGGCTAAAGTGAAAGTGAACGACTCCACTTCTGTAGATGCAAAAACAACCATTGACGGACAGAACATCAGCCTCAGCTTCCAGCCTGAAAAAAAGAAAGAGGGCAATATCAGGTTAAGTGGCTGGTTGAACGGTAAAAACTTCAAAGGCGATGGTCAGCTGGAAAACGGTGACTGGATCAAGTGGACAGCTACTTACCAGAGTGCCATTGAAGAGAAGGAGAAGAAAGAGGACGGAAACAGCGACAAAGCTCCCGACCTTGGTAAGATCATGTATCCTTTTGTTGCTTTCGGTAACGAAGAGCTTCCAACAGCCAAAACATACCTGATCAAAGGCGCTACTGTTTGGACCAGCGAAGATGCCGGCAAGCTGGAAAGCACTGATGTGTTGGTACAAAACGGCAAGATTGCGCAGGTAGGCAAGGGGCTATCCGCTCCGGCTGGCGCAGTAACTATCGATGGTGCAGGCAAGCACCTGACACCAGGCATTATCGACGAGCACACACACATTGCCCTTAGCGGCGTGAATGAGGGCTCTGAGGCTGTTACTTCTGAGGTTCGTCAGGAAGATGCGATTGACTCTGAAGACTCCGATATCTACCGTCAGCTGGCTGGTGGTGTGGTGGCTGCTCAGCTATTGCATGGCTCGGCCAACCCTATTGGCGGCCAGTCGGCATTGATCAAGTTCCGCTGGGGCGCTGCGCCTCAGGATCTGCTCATCAAAGGAGCCGACAAGTACATCAAGTTTGCTTTGGGCGAAAACGTGAAGCAATCAAACAGACCTCCTACCAGCAATATCCGTTTCCCTCAAACCCGTATGGGTGTGGAGCAGGTAATGGCGGATGCATTCACCAGAGCCGGAGAATATGATAAGGAGTGGAAAGCCTACAATGGCCTTTCAGCCAAAGCAAAGGCAACAGCTGTGAAGCCACGCAAAGACCTTGAGCTGGATGCACTGGCTGAAATATTAAACAAACAACGTTTTGTGACTTGCCACTCTTATGTGCAGCCTGAAATCAATATGATGATGAAAGTGGCTGAGCGTTTCAACTTCCGTGTAAACACGTTCACTCACATTTTGGAAGGCTACAAAGTAGCTGATAAAATGGCCGAGCATGGCGTGGGTGGTGGTACTTTTGCCGACTGGTGGCAGTACAAATACGAAGTGCGTGAGGCGATTCCTTACAACGCTGCGCTGATGACCATGGCCGGCGTAACCGTGGCCATCAACTCCGACGACGCTGAAATGGCCCGCCGCCTGAACCAGGAAGCTGCCAAATCGATCAAGTATGCCGACATGGGCGAGTTAGAAGCCATAAAAATGGTGACCATCAATCCAGCGAAACTGCTTCACCTCGACAGCAGAATGGGCAGCATTAAAGTAGGCAAAGACGCCGACCTTGTGTTATGGAACGAGCATCCGCTTTCAATTTATGCGAAGCCAGAGAAAACCATGGTAGATGGCATTGTGTACTTCGATATTGAGAAAGATGCACAAATGAGAGATGCCATTCAGGATGAAAGAGCCAGGATTATTGCCAAAATGAAGTCGGCGAAGGCTTCTGGTGCTCCAACGCAAAGACCAAGCCGTCAGTACAAGCACAGATGGGATTGCGAAGACGAATACCTTGGCGACATGATCAAAGCTTCGCAGGAAGACTAATCGTCCACTTTAAAAGCTAAACGAGATGAAAAAATTAAAATATATAATTGCTGCCTGTTTGCTGATAACAGCGCAGGCCAAAGCTCAGGTGCCTGAGCCTGTAGGGCCACAGGAAAAACCTATCCTGCTAATGAATGGCACGGCGCATATTGGCAATGGCCAGGTGATCGAAAACTCATTTGTGACTTTTGAGAACGGTAAAATCACCAACGTGGGCGATGCCACCGTTGTGCGGTTAGACATGACCAAGTTTGAAGTGATCAATATTGCAGGCAAGCATGTATATCCGGGCTTGATTCTGCCTAATACAGTGCTCGGTTTGGAGGATATTTCTTCGGTGCGAGCGTCTATTGACAGCGAGGAAGTTGGCGACTTGAATCCACATGTAAGGAGTCTGGTTGCTTACAATACAGATTCTGAAGTGATTGCTACGTTGCGCTACAACGGCATTTTGCTTGCGCAGAGCACCCCTCAGGGCGATCTGGTTACGGGCACTTCTTCCATTATGATGCTGGAAGGCTGGAACTGGGAGGATGCTCAGTACAAAGCCGACGATGCCATTCACCTGAACTGGCCTACCAAGACTTTTGCACCACGCTGGTGGATGGGCGAGACGGAGCCAAGAAAGAACCCTAATTACCAGTCGTCTATTGACAAGCTGGAAAAGTTTTTTGCTGACGCAAAAGCCTACAGCGAAGGACAGCCCGCCGTGACCAACCAAAGACTGGAAGCGATGAAAGGCTTGTTTACCGGAGCGCAGAAGCTGTTTGTTCATGCCGATAGGAGGGTGGAGATCATGGAGGGTATTCAGTTTGCCAAGGCAAGTGGTGCCACCAGCATCGTTCTTGTGGGCGGAACCGACGCAGGCAACTGCATCGATTTTCTGAAAGACAACAACATTCCGGTGTTGCTGACAGATGTGCACAGAATCCCAGGCAGAGAGGATGAGGACTATGACCTGGCCTACAAGCTGCCGGCCATTCTTTCAAATGCAGGCATCAAAGTAGGTTTGACGTATGAAACGCTTCATGGCTCAAGGAACCTGCCTTTCACAGCAGGAACAGTAGCAGCCTATGGCGGTATCAGCAAAGAGGAGGCATTGAAGATGATTACTTCTAACACTGCGCAGATACTGGGCATCGATGGCACGACGGGTACCTTGGAGAATGGCAAGGATGCCAATATCGTGGTGTCAGAAGGAGATATTCTCGACATGCGCACCAGCAAGGTGACCAGTGCCTTTATTATGGGCAAAGGCATCATATTGGATGGCAAGCAGCAAATGCTGTACGACCGCTTCAAGCGGAAGTATGAGTCGCAGAAATAGATCGCATCTGTGATGTGAGTGAAGAGGCTGTCTCAAAAGCCCGACAATCGGAGAGGAATGTCACATTGAGCCTGTCGAAATGCTTAGGAGCGTTTAACGCCAAGGTTTCGACAAGCTCAACCTGACAGTCGATTTGGGCTTTTGAGGCAGCCTCTTTTTATACTTGATTGTAAGAAATAAATTTTTTATTCACGAACAGCAACTATTTTTGCGCCCGTTCGTCATTGTGATATTATTATCATTTTGTTAAAATGTTGAAGTTCGTTTCCGCTGCTATCCTTTTTGCATCGTCCTGGTCTGTTGCCCCGGACAAAACTGATGTTGCCAAAGAAGCCGGCTTTAAGCAGGTGTATGCCAGGGAAAACATCACCCTTCACGAGCGGCCTATAGTTAACAGATATGGTGTTGATGTTCGGGAGGTGAAAGCGGTCTTTACTGCCAAAAGTAGTTCTGCGGTGGTGGTAGAGATGCTGAGAAATGCGGATAAGGGAATACAGTGGAATATTGGTGCCGGTGCCTACGACGTGCTCAACAACGAAAAACTGACCTGGGTCACTTATATAGAGTACGACCTGCCCTGGCCACTGAACGACCACGATGCAGTGCTACGCCACTCCCTTATTGAAAAGGGTAATATTATTGAGGTGGCTATTGAAAGTGTGGACGACGTCCTTCCTTTGAAGAAAGGCGCCGAAAGGATGGAACAGGTACAGGGAAAATGGACGATCCGATCTTTGGGGTTTGACGTAGTCGAAATCAGCTATCAGGTCAGCACCAAGCCAAGCGCCGTACCACGGCTTATCACAGATCCCATCGTTCACTATCAAATGACCAAGTCGATGAGTGCGCTTAGAGAGCTCCTTGAGCAGGCGTCCATCTAATTGGTCTATCCAATATATTTTACAGCCCGTCATTGTAAATATACAGTTCAGCATTTCTTTGTGGTATAGCTATTTTCTGTTGAGTTTCTTTGATGAAAAGGAAATACAATGGAAAAATTCATGCTCATTTCTCACGCCTCTGCTGGCGCAATGGTTTTACTCACGGGCCTGCTCAATTTCATCAATAAAAAGGGCGGGAAGCTCCATAAAAAGCTTGGAATCACCTACGTCCTTGGCATGGCGTGGATATTTGTCTCGGCTATTCTGATAATCACGTTCTACCGTTTCAGCGCCTTTTTGATGGTAGTGGGGGTGGTAAGCTTCTACGCCACTTTCACAGGCTATAGAGTAACCAAACGGAAGAAGATAGGGGAGCACACCTGGGTTGACCTGGGTGCTTCGGGACTTACTATGGCTTTTGGTATGGGATTGGTGGGCTACGGATTCTATGTGGGAAGCGTGGCTGGATTTGGAGTTCCTTTGGCCATCCTTAGTTACATTTTCGGTTTTTTTACCGCTTTCGCCGCCTACAGAGATTTGGCTTTTTTACTGAAGCCGAAGGAAGAGACCTACAAACTGTGGTGGTTGCGTCAGCACATAAGCGCCATTGGCGGGAGCTATATTGCAGCCATTACAGCTTTTGCAGTGCAAAACGGTGACCGTATCATGGGGGGCTCGCAGTATCAATGGCTGCTTTGGCTTATCCCGACCGTGATTTTTACGCCAGCGATCGTTTTCTTTCAACGAAAGCTTAAAACAAAGAAGGAACACATTACCGTATCTGCTGGGGCATAAATTGGAGGCTGCCTCAAGGCATTGACTATAAGCCAGTGGTAGAGACAGCCTCGCATTGTTTAAATCACGTTTGGCAGGTCAGCTACCAACTTCCACTTGCCTTCCCTGGTCAAAACCAGGAGCAGGGTAGAAACAAATGTCATCTTGCTGCCCTTAAAGCTCACCAGAGCGCTGGCAGTATTTCCGTTGATGGTCACATTGGAAATAGTTACCTCTCTTTTGTCTCCACCAAATTCTTTGTTTTTGATTTTGGCCAGGTAAACCTCTCGAGGCATAATTGCAACTCCTTCTGCTCCAAAGAGCCTGTTCATAACTACCCTGAAGTGGGTGTCCAGTACTTCTTCAAGGATAATCGGATCTTGATAGTCGGCCGCCGTTGCGAATTGCATGATCGTCTTTTTCACCTCTTCCACGTCAGTTTCCTGCGCCTGAGCAATACTAAATACCATAGTACCAAATACGGTCATCATAATGTTTGAAATGTTTGTGTTCATGATTAGAAATTGTTTGAGTTTTACAATTGAATTGTTGTTTGTGTTCGCATGACCGAATGATGCTGGAAGTCATCTTCAAGGCTAAAGGCCATTAATAGTGTGTAGTGTGTGCCTGGCTCTAAATTCTTGCGGTAGGCGTCAATTGCCTCTATAGGCAATGAGAACCTGATGACTGTCCCGTCTTCATTTTCCATGCCTTCAATAGCGTCGACCAATACGGGAGCTCCGAAAGTTTCAATGGGCCGATAGTCTCCTGGGTCGACAACAAAGTGTTCTTTCACTGTCGCCAAGTTGTTGGCTACCCTACCCATGATGAGGTAGGTGTTCTTCAATTGATCCGCCTCATTGAAGCCGATGGCTACCCACCCGATTGTTGGAGCTTTCATTTCGAAATGCACCCGGTTGTTCCTATGGGTCCAGCTAACTTCCAGTCCCTTTCTGCGAACAGTGTTGGGGGCGTTTGAAAGTCCGGAATCAAACAGCACGGCAGCAATACCGCAAAGAATACCTAACACTGTAATAATTAGTTTCATATATATCAATTATTGATATATCAATTATTTAGTCAAATTTTTTTATACCATATTCCCCTGGATTCTTAAAAGCATGTCCTTCAATTTACCGACCTCCTTTTTTGAGAACCCTTCCAGGCTTTTGGCCCGGTGACTTTGTACCATATCCATATGCTTATTGATGAATTTTTGGCCTTCTTTGGAAACAGTAATCATGTATTGCCTTCTGTTACCTTCTATAGCTTCCCTTTGAATAAGGCCTTTCTTTTCCAGTAAATCCAGCATTCTGGTAATGGAAGCCGGATCTTTGATTGATTTCTCGGCCAGGTCACGCTGCGAAAGACCTGGATCTGCTTCGATCACTTTTAGCAATACCCATTGGTCGACAGTGATGCCCGCACCTCTCTTGTCCAACTCCTTTTGCGAGTATTGCTTGGCCAGCTTGTTAGTTTGGTCGAGCATGAAGAGCACAACTTGCGACAAATCATCTTTCATTATTGATACATCAATTATTGATATTCAAATTTAGAGATGATCTGCTTAACGAGAAAGTTTTGAAAAGGTTATTTTACCGGCTCCCGCAAAATTGTTTTTAATTTATCCGGGGCTGTTTTCCTAAAGTCCGACAAATAGATCTCATGGTGCAGGCCGTTTCGTTTTAAATTATTGGCTTCAATAAAACCCTGTAGTTTGCCCAGGCTTTCGGGCTCTTTGTCAAACGGCCCAACGTGAAGGATTTGCACAACATTACCTTCGTTCATTTCGAAGTACTTAACCTGTCTTGCCAGTTCCATTCCCTTTTTGCTAACAACATT
Organism: Imperialibacter roseus; assembly: GCF_032999765.1. Lineage (GTDB taxonomy): Bacteria > Bacteroidota > Bacteroidia > Cytophagales > Cyclobacteriaceae > Imperialibacter > Imperialibacter roseus. The sequence goes on from NZ_CP136051.1 coordinate 1,136,397, forward strand.
GGATGCCGCAGTGGCAACATTCCCTTTTTCCACAAACTCTGGCAGCCTTATGAGCAGACGAAACATCCACTCTGACCTTGGGATTTTGGTAGGAGCGTCTGTCATGGATACCCCGCCATACTTATCCTCATCAAACCACCATTGCCCTTCCAGCTTTGGCACGACGAAGTCCTTTTCCGCAGCTTTCCAATCAAATTTAATGATGTAGGCGACCGAGTAGAGAGCCTCTATGCATTCAGCAAAACCTTTTGATGACGGATCGCCCTGGCCAGCAATGGAAAGATATTGCGCTGGCGCTAGCGTGACTAGCTCAGGCTTTTGTTTGGCTGTATAATATGTTTTGTCGATTTTAGAAAGATCAATCTTCGTCATTGCTGCGCTTCGTTGTTACAGGAAGCAAAAAGGCGCTGGTCGCTGACAACCTTATGTCAGTGTGAGTCAGTTTTTTTGACACATTTGTTAGCCAGCGACTGAAGAACTTTGGTAAGGAGAGTAGAAAGGGTGGGATCCGTAATTTTTCCTTCAAGTGAAAATCGTTGCCTGATGGCCGAAATCGTTGAGGTGGTACTTTCGTCAAAATCAGCGTTTTGGGCTTTCATTGTGAGGAGGAGCGTGGAGAGCGCATTTTCGCCGCCCATCATGGAAGGAGAGTAGCTAAATGCCGCCAATGGCTTGTGGTAAACCTCTCCGCTGCCCACGAGCCAGTCCAATGCATCTTTTAGCACACCAGGCATTCCAAAAGCATACTCTGGTATGCAGATAATGACGGCGTCGGCTTGTTTCCAGAGATTTCTCCAGGCCAGCACTTGTTCGTTTGTCGTACTGTCCGATAGTTGTGGGTTGAAGTGGGGGATGTCGCCCAGCCCTTCAAAAACGGTGAATTGAAATCGAGAATCAGCCAGCTGCTCAATAGCTTGCAGGAGCCTCCCTGCGGTTGCGCCAGGGTTGATGCTACCTGAAATCGCCAATACTTTCACGGTCTTACTTTTCATAAACGCAAAAATGAATGTAGCCGACAAGTTGATTTGTCGGCTAAATGTCATGTCAACGAAAACTGTTCCGGATAGTTTGACTATTCGTATCGCAAGGCGTGACTTGGATTCACCGTTACCGTTTTTAGTACGGCGAGCGTCACACTCAAGCTGGCGATAGCGAGGATAATAGTGATAGTAATGGCGTAGGGAAGCAGGCCGATGGGCACTCTATAGGCAAAGCCAGTCAGCCATTCGTTCATAGTGAAATAAGCAACTGGCAAACCGAGTACGAAGGCTATGGCAATCAGCTTCAGAAAACTGAAATTTTCCTGCCAAAGCAGATTGCCAACAGAAGCTCCGAGGATCTTTCTTACGCCCATCTCTTTGGTGCGCTGCACCATCATCAAATAAGCCAGGCCAACAAGTCCCATGGCGGCAAGCAATAGTGCGATGGCAGCGAACAGGTTGAAAACTTTTAAAGCCTGCTTTTCAGCTTCGTAAAGCTGCTGGTTCTTTTCATCGAGGAAATAGGCCTCGTAACCAAATTTATCGTCGAAGGTATCGTAGATATTACCGATCTGAGAGACAGCCTGCTGAACATTTGCGCCCTCCAGTTTCACGAGCAGATAGTTGAGCTGGTTGTAGTTAATGGTAATTAAAAGTGGTCTGATGGGAACATGCATCGACTGGAAATGAAAGTCTTTTACAATGCCGACGACCATTCCATCTACGGTTGCGTCTTCGTCATCCCACATAAGGCGGGTGCCAATCGGATCCTCAAGACCAAGATTTTTAGCTGCTGTTTCATTAATAATATAGCTTCTGCCCAGAGAATCGAGCCCATTCGACTTATCGAACCACCTGCCGGCCACCAGATCCAGCTCCAACGGCTTGTTGCCATCGAAGTCAGTGAAAATTTCAGACACATCCACATTCACATCCGGATTGCCGACTTGATACAGTCCGTTTTGGTTGAATTGAGTACCCGGAATATTTGATACCGTACCCAAGTCCTGCACGCCAGGTACTTTCCTTATTTCATTTTTAAGGGCTTCCACGCTTTCCTTTACTTCGTCAGACTTCAAGTCTACCACAAGGACCTGCTCGTCGCTATACCCAAGGGGTAGCCCTTCCATAAAGCGCACTTGCGAAATAAGAATGATACTTCCAAAAACAAGAATCGCCGAAACAGCGAACTGCACGACTATAAGCCCTTTCCTCAGCCCGGTACTTTTGGTACCGGTTACAAACTTTCCTTTCAAAATTTCTCCTGCCTTAATGCGTGACACCGTGATTGCCGGAAACACGCCTGACAAGGTGCCAATCAGCAAAGCCATGATCAATCCCAAAAGCAGGTTGGCAGGTGATAAAAGATCTGAGTAGGTAAACGCCTTTCCTGTAAGCTGCTTAAAACTATCGAAGGTGATCAAACTGAGCCCCGTCGCCAACAAAAGTGCTGCCAGGCTCGTGGTGATATTTTCCAGAAGAAACAGGGCGGTAACTTGAGCCTTATCAGCTCCTAGTGTGCGTCTTACGCCGACTTCTTTGGCACGCTCAAAAGCCCGGGCTGTCGACAGGTTGATGAAGTTGATAGCAGCAATGGCTGTGATGAACGCAATGGCTGCAAAAAGAATATAGACATAGGTAATGTTGCCGTTGGCTTCAAGTTCCCACCTTATATGGGATTTCAGATGAATGTCAGTGATCGGTTGAAGGGCAAACCGAAGCTCGCCACTCTTGAACCCGGCATACCAGTTGTCCGAAATTTGGCCCTGTGCGTGCAGCCACAAGGGTATTTTGTTTTCGAGGGCAATGGCATCAGTGCCAGGCGTAAGCCGTACATAATTGAAATGCCCATAATCGCCCCAGCCGAACCATTGATCCCCCGGGTCGAGGTACTTAAGGGTAACGTATGAAACAATAAACTGAGGATGGAAGTGCGAATTGGCAGGTGCATCTTTCATGACACCCGTGATGATGAGAGGATGCCCCTCAGTGTCAACCTGAAGCATCTTTCCCAGTGGGTTCTCGTCTCCAAAGTATTTAGCTGCCAGCGACTGCGTAATGATCAGACCACCTACTTCTTTGAGGGCGACGTCTTCGTTGCCTACGACCAGTTCGAAATCAAATACCTGAAAGAAGGTTGAGTCAGCAGCATATCCGTCCGGCTCCCGAAACATCACATCCTTTTCAGGATTGCGGATGTACATGGATTGCTTGGTGAGGCCCGGCCCATAGAGGGGGGTAAGTGTAACCGCCGCTTCCACTTCGGGGAACTCCGCCACCATAGCCTGAGCCAATGGGTGCGGCGTCCTTGTTTGTGGATTGCCCGACATGAAGGCTATTCTGTAGATGTCGTCGGCATGGTCGTGAAACTTGTCGTACGACAGCTCATACCTGAGGTAGGTGGCGATCATCAGCGCACTAGCCAGGCCAAGCACCAGCCCGGCAACGTTTATAAATGTAAAAGCTCTGTTTCGAGCAAGGCTTCTGAGGTAGACTTTAAAGAAATTAGTAACCATGATGCTTGAGTTTTGTATTTGATCAAAAGTACCATGAGTTACGTGTGAAGTGCGTATGAGAGTATGATTCCGACGTTCGAGATCATCATGTCGAACGTCACGATCCCTGTATTGCGACGGCGTGAGGCTGGTGAATTTTTTGAAAACAGTGTTAAAAGAAGACTTTGACATGTAGCCTACCATTTCGCCAATCTCCTCAATTTTCAGTGCCTTGTTCTCTTCCTTGCGGAGCAACTTTTTAGCTTCCAGCACTCTGTGGTAGGCCATCAGGTCAAAGAAACTCATGCCCTTGGTTTCGTTGATCACCTGAGAAAGCTGATGTGGCGATGCGAACACTTTTTTGGCCAGTCCGGCCAGGGAGGCGTCGGGCTCCAGTGCATATTTCTTTTCTGTCAGCTGGTGATCGAGCGCATTCATGATCCTGTATTTCTCAGGCTGATCAAGAGTTGAGCTGCCGTACTTCTGCTCGCTTTTCAATGGCTCATGTGCGCCCAGCCCCGAAAAGTACCAGGCCGATTGCGTGGAGAGCGCAAAGACGCAGAAGATGAACAGTATCTGCGGCGTTGCCAGGGGCCAGATTTCCCGCAGAACTATTGTTAATATCATGCCAGCCATCATCAGGAAGAAGAACTTCAGCCAGATGACCTTTTTGCTGCCGGAGCCAGGGGTATCGATGCCTTTGAGTCTGGAATAAAATAGATAAGTTTTGACAAGTGCGTAAGCTTCCCACGTCAAATAGATGGCTGTCACAGGCCCGGCGACTGACGGGATCATATAGCCGACAATGCCTGTAAAAAAAGGAGGCAGCAGTTGGAGGGGGTATAATCTGGGAATTGGTTTGTCAAAGAAGGTCAGCAGCAAGCTCCTGAAGAGAAATGGAGCTGGCAAAACCAGGTACATATTAAACTCTGGGTGGTAATAGAAGATTAAACTTAGGGCTGTTACCCAAACCCATGTGTAGGTGAGCCACTGTGCATAGGGGATGGCTCTTTTTCTCAGAGCGCCAAAAGCAAGCATCGTCATTTGCCCAATGGCGATCAGTAGAATAATTTCGGAGTATCCTAATTTTGGCATTTTCTGGTAATGAATGGCATGCTTTTGTGAAGACAAGCAAAACTAGCCTCCACCCGCCACATTATCTATTCCTTACTTTTATTAAGGAACTCGTCAAAGGGATGCAGTACCTTGAAGACTTTGGCAGCGTGATCTAAAAAACCGTCGGCAACAACCTGGCTGTCGCTCGGCTTATGGGTAGCCAAAAAGCTCTTTTGCCTCAAAAGCGCTATTTCCGGGTGGTCAGCATCGTATCCCTTGGGTGTTGTTTTCAGACTTTCGCCTTCAATCTGACCAAAAGTGGATTTGAAGTCTTTGCTGTCAAGTATTTTATGCAGCTCAGCTCCGTTGTAGTCTATTTCCTGTCTGATGCTCTTCAGCCAGTCTTTCTCTGGCAGATAGGCACCGCCCGCCAGCATGGAGCCGCCTGGTTCCAGATGGATGTAGTACCCGGCCCTTGTATGGATTTCAGACCTTTTAGCTGCCGCCGTCACATGGGCACCAAAGTGAGTTTTGTAGGGTGATTTGTCTTTGGAAAAGCGCACATCCCGGTAAATGCGGAAGACACAATCTTTGGCTTTGTGGTGGCCTATTGTGGGATCAAACTCAACGATTTTTGCAATAAGGGCATCGATGAAAACTTCGAATTCAGCTTTTGCGGCTTCATACCTCTTCTTGTTTTCTGTGAACCACTCCCGGTTATTGTTGTCTTTGAGTTCTTTTAGGAATTGAAAAGTGGATTTGGATATCCCTGGCATAGCGATCAGCATGGTTAGACGAATGGTTCTGATACATAAATCTAATCAAAGCTTTCAAAAGACAGAACTCACTTAAGCTTTATTCTAGTTAGTGTTCTTGACCTTTAGTGCCCGGTAGTAGTCTCTTATATTGAACGAGACAGGTAGCACCATTCTCACAAACACTGGTTGTCCGCTTTGCTTGCCGGGAGTCCATTTAGGCCCCTCTTTTATGAGCCTGATTGCCTCTTCGTTGCAGGTCTTGCACAGCCCACGCTGCACCTTGATGGCATCAATGCTGCCGTCTTTGTTAACTACAAACTGCAGGAATACCTTACCTTCTTTCTTCTGCTGAAGTGCGTCGGGCGGGTAGTTCATGTTTTGCTCCAGGTAGGTAGTGTAATTTTTCATGCCACCTACAGGCTCCGGGTTTTTGTCAACTATAGAATACACTTTCAGATCCACACCACCTTCCATTACCTGTTCGCCCCATTCGCCCAAACTCGCCTCGTACACCTTTTTTGAGGCTTGCATCAGCGAATCCTTTTTTGCGGGTTCGGGCGTTTCTCTGGAAAGGCTTTCCAGACTTTTGCTTACTGCATAGTAGAGCTGGTTGTTGGTAAAGTAGTTGTTGGAGACAATGGAATCGAACATGGCGACTACCTGCTGCCATTTGCCTTGCTTGAAGGAGGTGACAACCGTATCGATGTGTTCCAGGGCCGGGCCGGGATTGGAGCCGTTGGAACCCGGCGACGAGGCTCCTGCTGTCTGGCCAAAAGCCAACGAGGGTATCCATAGCACGAGTGCTAAAAAGGTCATTTTCAACATTAATTACAAAGATAAAAGAATGAGTCAACTAAAGCATAGCCTTAAGCTTACAGGGGGAAGAATGCCAGCCGGGGTTGGTTTTCAGATATGGTTGAACATGTTTAAAAAATTGGCTCCCAGCTTTTACGTGATGAAAACCAGAAGGTTTTAAAAAGAATAAAAACTTTTTATGGAAAATCACCAGTCGTTGAACTCCTTGTTCCCATAGTCCAGTGCCAGCTTCATGTATTTTTTCACCTCGTCGTTGATGTCGTCTTTATGCATCAGCCGTAGGTAGTGCTGATAAATCTCGCTGCCGGGTACTTCGCCGATGCGATGGAAGCAAAGGTTGTCCTCGTATTTTCTGGGCAGGGTAAGGGCTACATCAATAAACTCTTTGCCCACTCGTGGTATGTACCCAAACCTTAGTTTCGCACCAAAACCAATCTGGGTTTTGGCAGGATGCACCTCAAAGTCGCCAATTTGCTTGTACTGATCAATGAAGTAGTAAAACAGCTCTACTATTTCCGGCCTTCGTCTTTCCAGAAAGCTCTCCAGCGTGCGGTCGTTGCAGGAGTGGTACTGGTTTTCCCTGGAGAAGCTATTGTTACATAAGGGGCAAGTCCACATTTCCATTAGCAGCTAAGACTTCTTTAAGAACTTTGTTAGTAACACCAGTTGCTGGCCGTTCACTTTGCCTTCGATTTGCTCAGCATTGTCGGCGACCAGCAAAATGTTGCGGACAGCCGTCCCACGTTTGGCTGTAAAGCCGCCGCCTTTTACATCCAGGTCTTTTACGAGCACCACTGTGTCGCCATTGGCCAGGGTCATGCCGTTGCTGTCTTTGTGGACAATGACAGCCTCACCATCTTGAAGAAGGGTGCTTTGTGCCCATTTTAGTTCCTCCTCGTCCAGATACATCATGTCAAGCAGGTCCTGTGGCCAGCCTTCAGCTCTTAGACCATGAAGGATTCGATAAGCTTGTACCTTTACGGCTGGCACCTCGCTCCAGATGGTGTCGTTCAGGCACCGCCAGTGATTGGGGTCGGCTGGCTCACTTTCGTTGAGTTGGGCCTGACATTTACCACACACCAGGATGCTATTGTCGAGGGTTTCGTTCTCGCCAGGTGATACGAGATAGACAGAGAGGTTTTCTGTGGCTTGGCAAAGCTCACACTTTGATTCACTTCTTGCTTCGAGTTCAGATGCTACGCTCATGGCATTGGTTTAAGAGAGCGCAAAAATAAGGATTTTAAACGGAAGGAGGTAGCCGTGTTGATAACTGCAATTTCAATAAGAACCGTCACCTCGAGTCCCGAAGGAGAACCGACGTAGAAAGGGTCTCCCTTGAGGAAAACAGAGTCGGATCGAGGTGACGTTACTTAATATTGATTGGTTCGTTAATGATGGTGCCCACCCGGCCCATGCACATGGCCGTGAGCCAGTTCGTCTTTGCTTGCATCACGCACGTCGAGCACCTCTACTGAAAAGTTGAGTTCAACTCCTGCCAGGGCATGGTTGCCATCGATGGTAATGCCATCCATTTCCACTTTGGTGACAGTCACCACCTGCTGACCGTTTTTAGTGCCTGCATTGAACTGCATGCCTACTTCCACCTTTTGGTCACCAAAGGCTGTACGGGGCATTTTCTGGATCATTCGTTCATCACGAACGCCATAGCCTTTCTCCGGGCTCACTTTAATTTCTACTTTGTCTCCTTTTACTTTTCCATCCAGGCCTTCTTCCATTCCAGGAATCAGATTGCCAATGCCGTGAATGTATAGTAAGGGCTGATCGCCAACGCTTGAGTCAAGCGTGGTGCCTTCGTTGTCTTTCAGTGTGTAGTGGATGGAAACCACTTTTTCTTTGCCGATTTTCATTCGTTAACTTCAATTTGTGAATTAATAAAAGGTGAAAGGTAGGAAAAAAGTTTACATGAGGGCTTTTTTGAGGAGAGACTAGTTGGTGACAACTGACGCTTGATGAGCGAGAACCACTTAGTATTTATTCAGCGAATCGTAATAGTTGACGAGGGCAACCAGCCCTTCCCGGTTCTTTTTGAGCTTATTTTTTTTCGAGAAGCGAAGAAGCTCCTCATGATGACCGGGGAGCAGATTGATAAACTTCTTAAGTTTTCTGACTTCGCTCATGCCAGCATTTTCAGTTGTAAAGTAAAAGCGTTGCTCAAAGTCCTCTGCAAGAAATTTGAACCCCGCCGGAGTGCTTTCAGCTGCACTCAGATAGCTACTCCCGACAGGTACATAAATTGGCATCCTATGATTTGAACTTGCGGCATCATGCATGATACCAGGGTCCGGTTTGTAGATTTCCTTTGCGAGCAACTCATTCTGACCTCGTCTCAGTAATTCGAAAAAACCGAATCTGGTTACTCCTTTGAACTCAAATGCTTCGGAAACGAGTACCAGCTTTTCGATATGTATTTCGCTTGCGCCACTGGTGGGGCGAATCTCAAACACTTCATCGGCGCTCTTTATTTCTATTGCATCGTTGAGCTTATGATACCTCATCATCAATGTGTCTGAAGTAAGGTCGTTGCCAATCAGAATTACTCCTTTTTTGAACTGATCATCGGGGTAATATAAACCAGCAAAGTGTTGCTGGGGCTTCCCAATTGCCTTGTAGTAGGTGATATGACTTCTGTAGTCGACGATCTCTCGGTTCTGCACATCTTTGGATTGAGCGAGAACGGTGCAACTAACGCAGATAAAAATTCCGATCAAATGGGCTTTCATGGCAAGATTCTTAAAACTTCGTTGCGGAAGGTCAATATATTCTCTCTCGTATGGAACTAGAATCTATCACAGTGAGGCGGTTTGTAAAACCATGGCTAGACTCAATTAACTTAAGCAATATTTTGGCTGGGTCTTCTGGCAAGAATTCATTTAGCCGAAAATAAACCACACCATTTTTTGGTTTGTGGCCATGTTTGAAAACCAACTCGCCGTAGTCGCTATCGTGGGTGAGAATAGTTCTTTGCTCTAGTATCGCCAAAGTCATTACCCGATGGTCGTCGATTCCTGGAGAGGATTTGGCAATCCATTCGATGTCAACCCCCTTCGAGCGAAGGAATTTTACGCTTGGCCCGGGAAAATTTTCATTGGCTAAGAATTTCACTACAGGCCTAGGATCTAATTTCTACCAGTAATCCATCTTTGACGCAATCATTCAAGTAGGCGAACACTGCCTGTAAATCTTCTTTACTTAAGTGCGGATAGCTTTCCAATAGCATGTGCTCAGTCCACCCGTTTGCCAGCCGATCAAGAACGAACTCCACAGAAATGCGGGTACCCTTGATGGTGGGTTTGCCAAGTAAGATATTCTTATCAGAAACGATTCGATCTTGCCAGTTCATAGTTAAAGATACATAAAAGTTGGAATATTGGTTTCAGATAGGGAGTTGGAGATGTTTTCAAAAAGCTTGGTAGTAGTTGTGTCCTTCACAGAAAGTTGTTCCCTAGTGGGCAAAGGCCCTTGTGAGACCCTCTCATCAGTTGCTAAATCGATTTGCGATTGGAATTACCTTAAATTTGAATTCAACCGGTTGAAATGACTTTTCTTCAAAGGTTTGAAATAATTTCAAAAAGTCTTCCAAGTATAAGTTCTTTTCCGGATCCTCTCAGGGTTTTTCAGGATGGGGTATGGTACTCTACCCGGAGACTGTCTAGTACAAAGAGACAGATTGCGCCACAGTTTTACAATGTAAATGACAGTTAGAGAAAAGCGGCGTTATACCGACACTTTTTCCCCTCTGATAGACTAATTGCTAGTTACGGTTATCTGGAGTGTGTCGGGGCTTGTAGCTGTGAAAACCCCTTTTGCGTTGATTAAATTGGTTTGCGGCGCATTCAGGTTTTGAGAACTTGTGCTGTTGTTTTCGTACAATGCGGCATATTCCGGATTCAGGTGAAATATGATGATATTATGGCGACCGGTATACTGAAACTGCTGGGAATTAATTTGATAGGCATCACTTTGAATAGGTTCGTTTCTGAAAACTCTGGAAGGAGGCTCTTCTCCGCCAAAATCGTTAATAGCAGTAGGGTTGTCGTCGATATTCTCCACCACCACAAGGTAGTACGATGCGTCATCGTTGGTCCAGCTTATCTCCACCGGATCTGGAAAAGTGAAGCCTGAACCCGACCCCGGCGTAAAGTTTCCAAAGCTGGGTACATTGATGCTGGTGGCTGACTGAGTAACATCCCGGGGACTTGATGGGACAGTGGTAGAACCTGTCACAACTTGGTCTTTGTATTGAAAAGACACATTGTATGTTGTGCCAGATTTAACTAACAAATCAGAGCTGAAGTAAATACCTTCACCAGCAGATTGAAGCTGATAGCTCGTCTGGTCATCAGAAATGGTAATGGCTAGTCCGTCAATGTCATCAGTACCCACAGTAATACTTGTATCAAGAGGCACCTGATGAGAAACTTTGAGGCTTAAAGTTGCCCCTTCCGTCAGGTAGGCTTCTACGACCAACTCATCTTTAAAAGAAGGTGTGCTATCGTCGGTGCAGGCGAAAGTGAATACGCCAAGTGCTGCTAAAAGTGTTAATTTGGCTTTCATAGTTATCGGAGCTTAAGCGTTAAGGTTAGGTTGGGGGTAATGCCCAAATAAGTCACATCTGTTTCGATAATTTCTGAATCTACTATGCTGTATTGTTTGTGCCACACATTGGTGTGGTTGTATAAGTTGAAAATAGAAAAAGATAGTCCGCCAATTTCCCGCTCCTGATCGATAGAATAGAAGGAATAGGTGGCTGCCAGGTCAAGGCGGTGATAGTTGGGAAATCGAAGCGAATTCTTGTCGGTAGTGGAAAAGTAGTCGCTGGTAGTGCCATCGAGGAGTGTAATACTATAGGCCCCTGATGGTGCTGTATAGGGTCGCCCTGTGGCGTAGATCCAGGTTGCTGAGAAACTCCACCTGTTTGCACTGTAGATAGAAACTGCTTTAAATTCGTGCGTTACATCCTGGTTAGCTGGAAAGTACTCGTCCGAGTACACTGCAAATTTGTTCCGTGTTTGTCCCAGGGTATAGCTTACCCAACCTGTAAAGTCGCCGTATTTTTTCTGCACTAAGAACTCTATACCTTTTGCATAACCGTCTCCATTGTAGAAGTTCTCTTCAAGGCTGATCTCTCTGGGGCTGGTATTGAACCTAAGTGAATATTCCGACAGGCTTTGAAGCTTTTTGTAGTAGCCTTCGACGCTGAATAGAAACCCTTTGTTTTCATAGGAGCCACCGAATATGTAGTGTTCAGCAGAGCTTACAGGGATGTTTTCGTCATTTGAAAGAATCCAAAAGTCTCTTGACCCTGAAAGTATATCTTCACGTGTGATCCGGTTGGCAAATTGGTAAAATCTGCCGGTTGAAGCTCTTACAGTAAATCCCGCTGTAAGTGAATAGGAGGCGCTCAACCTCGGCTCCAGGTAGGGTTTCCCGGTCATATCAAAATAGGAGAGTCTTGCCCCCGGCACGACTGTGAGCTTATTTTCCATCAGTTTCATTTTGTCCTGCAGGTAAAAACCTGCGACAAGCCCCCGATCGTTTTTGTCGAGGATAGTCGACGTATCGTTTTGGCTGAACGTATAGTCGATGAGCAGCTTGCTGGCAAATGCGCCAAACCCGAGGTGGTGCTCATTGGACAAGTCGTACGTGTAGTCTGTCTTTAGCGAAAAATCCCGCAAATCGTTGTTTTCGAGGGTTCCGAATCTGACAGTTTGATCCTCGCTACTATCGTCTGAAGTTGAAACTGAATTTGTTCTGTCTCTATCACTGAAATAATAAGAATAGGAAGCCAGTGTCGATCCGTATAACCTGTCGGTCCAGGTGCGATTCCATTTGAGACTAAGTCCTGTATTCCCATACTTGGTCAGGTCAGTGTTCGAAACTGAAAAGTCTCTTCCGCCGCCCTGGCCGCTACCGCCACCAAAACTTGGCAAGCTGCTATTATCGAGGTCGAAGCCATTGTCAAGTTTGTCGGTGCCATTAAATACACTGAATGAGATATTATCCTTAGGCGTTAGTTTGTACGTTATTTTGGAGTTAATGTCGTAGAAGAAAGAGGAAGCTTTGGTCTGAAAATTGGCAAAGCCTTGGCCACCACCCGGCCCGCTAAAGCCGCCGCCAGTTTGGGTATTGTTCGTAGTGCTGTTGTCGTTGAATTTATCAAAGATCTTATTGTAAATAGGTCCCTTGTATGACCTTCGGGCTGCAAGGAGAAAAGTAGTTTTACCTCCAATAGGCCCCTCTACAAAGCCATTAAATCCAAGAAAGCTTATTTCGGCACCTGCATTAAAGGCTTTGTCATTGCCATCTTTTCCGGTAATTTCTGTCACGCTCGACAGCCTGCCTCCAAACCTGCTTTCAAAGCCGCCTTTGTAAAGCTGGATATCTTTTAATGCGTTGGAGTTAAAGGCAGAGAAAAAGCCATAAAGGTGATCAACCTGATACACAGTGAATCCATCGTAAAGAACCAGGTTTTGATCAGGGGTACCGCCCCTGACGTACATCCGGATGATGACTCATTACTAGCCGATATTCCCGGCATTAGCTGCAGAGCTCGCATCATGTCCTTTTCGCCCACATTGGGCAATTTACTCATTTGTTTGGGCGACATTTTTAAGAGACTCAAACCTTCCGCAGCATCAATTTGCATGAGGTCTTCCCTCTCACTTTGTACCACTACTTCCTGCAACTCCGTTGAGGCTGGCTCCACCTCAATGATGAGCCCCGATTTGGGTAAACTGGGGTTGAGCCTTATCGACGTGGTGTTATAGCCGATGTACCGCACTTCAAGCAACACCGTATCAGAAGGGACGCCCACTAAAGAGAAGAAGCCATTGGCGTTGCTTTGAGTGCCCAAAACTGACTCTTTAACTGCGATTGTGGCATAGGGCAGGTTTTCGCCACTATAAATGTCCTTTATGTAGCCTGATAGTGTAAAATTGAACGACTCAGGCGGCTCGGTCGCAGTCAGGTCGTTTGACGATGAAACCTTGATTGCAGAGGTATCAGCTTTTCTGTCGTAAATGTGGATTACTTGCTCCTGATCAATGACATATTTAAGCTTATATTCTTTGCACATTCCTGCGAGAAATGCCTCCAAAGAGGTGTTCATTCCACGAAAGGTGTACCAAATTGAGTTGGTTTCTTCGGCGTGATTCACAATGTCTACCTTCAACTCGGTGGACATTTCTTTCAGAACTTGTTCGACTTTTCCAGTATAAAGCTTGTTGCTCAGTTTTAGGTCGCTAAGTGGACGCTGTGCTGAGGCAAGTGAGTAGATGGAAGCAAGAACGCAGATTAGTAGCGCTTTCCTCATAGACATGAATCAGGTTTTGTGTAGTAAAAAAATGATGTATCGATTTGAGAGAGTTACTAAATCACAACCCGCAGCAAATTCTACGACCATTTTGGAAATCTACCGCCTTGGGATCGCCAAAAAGCCAAATTTTTAATATTACAAACCCTTGTTGTCTGGAATAATTAAGATGTGTCAATTTCCTGAAAATTAACGAGACAGCTGAAAGTATTCAACGAGTACAGTTGGCAAAGCAGCATACGAAGCTTTTGTCTCAATAACTGACTTGTTCTCACGCCTGATTGTGAAGAGCGGTAGATTTGATTGAGACAACAGAAGTCGTGTATAAGCTCGCTGATGAGTCCTAAGCAAGCTGATGGAACGAGAGTAATGCGTAATTCATAAAATAAAAAACCGGGCGTCTCCACCCGGTTTCCATTATCCTCTTAAGCCTCGAAGCCTCATCTCAAATCAGCCATCTCAAATTTATAATCCCTTAAGCGCCTCTTCCAAACTCTTGATCTTTCCTTCGGCATCTGCCATCTTCTGCTTTTCCATGGCCACTACCTGCTCGGGTGCACCGGCCACAAAGCGCTCATTGCTGAGCTTCTTCATTACTGAAGCCAGAAAGCCTTTGGTGTAGGCCAGCTCTTCTTCCATTTTCTTGCGTTCGGCTTCTACATCAATTTTCTCACTCATAGGGATGTAGAACTCATCACCTTTAATAACAAACTGTGTGGCGTTATCCACTTTGTCGGAAGTAAAGCTTACTGAACTCAAATTGCCCAGCTTTTGCATGATGGGCATAAAGGATTCATACAATCCTTTCTTTTCTGTATTAATCAACAGATCAAGCGCTTCTTTTGGAGAAAGGCCTTTGGCGTTTCTCGTGTTACGACACTGGCCAACTGCCTCAAAAGCCCAGCTAGCCTGCTCCAAAAGCTCCGCATCAAAAGACTTTTTCTCTGGCCACTCAGCAACGATGATGCAGTCTTTGTCACCTCTCTCCTTCATCGCATGCCAAAGCTCTTCGGTGAGAAAAGGCATAAATGGGTGAAGCACCTTCATCAGGTCTTCAAACAGCCTGATAGTCGCATCGTAAGTAGCTCTGTCAATCGGTGCCTGGTAGGCAGGCTTGATCATTTCGAGGTACCAGCTGCAGTAGTCATCCCAAATGAGCTTGTAAACAGTCATTAGTGCATCGCTCATGCGGAACTTTTCGAAATGATCTTCCAGCTCCACAAGAGCCTGATTGAAACGACTCTCGAACCAACGGATGGCCATTTCGTTGTCCTTGCCCGAAAGGCTGTCATCTATTTCCCAGCCACTTACCAGGCGGTAGGCGTTCCAAATCTTGTTGGAGAAGTTGCGGCCCTGCTCCACCAGCTTTTCGTCAAACAACAGGTCGTTGCCTGCCGGCGAGCTGAAAAGCATGCCGGTGCGCACCCCGTCGGCGCCGAAGTCACGGATGAGGTCGAGCGGGTCGGGCGAGTTGCCCAGCGACTTCGACATTTTTCGGCGCTGCTTGTCACGCACAATGCCTGTGAGGTACACATCTTTAAACGGACGTTGATCAGTATACTCATAGCCTGCAATGATCATACGGGCCACCCAAAAGAACAGGATTTCCGGAGCTGTAACCAGCGTGTCGGTAGGGTAGAAGTAGCCTAGGTCTTTGGTTTTTGATAAGTCGATTTTGCCTGTTGCCTTGTCGAAGCTTTCGTCGGCAAAGCCGCCAAAGGTCTCAGTAGGCCACAACCAACTCGACGCCCAGGTGTCCAGTACATCGGAGTCTTGCTTCAGCTCTTCAGCCTTCATTGCAGCATTGCCACTTGCCTTTCTGGCCATTTCCAAAGCTTCTTCCATGGTTTCGGCTACCACAAAGTCATTTTCACCTTCGCCGTAATAGTAAGCGGGAATGCGGTGACCCCACCAAAGCTGCCGACTGATACACCAGTCACGCACGTTTTCCATCCAGTACGCATAGGTGTTCTTGAACTTGTTGGGATGCAGTTTCACCTCATCGTCCATCACCGCTTTGTAAGCACGGGTGGAAATATCTTTCATTTTAATGAACCACTGTAGCGAAAGCTTGGGTTCCACCACGGTGTTGGTTCTCTCGGAGCGACCTATTCTGGTAACGAACTCCTCTGACCCAACAAGGATGCCAGCAGCGTCGAGGTCTTTTACGACCATTTTCCTTACCACAAAGCGATCTCTGCCTACATAAGCAGGCACTTCACACTTTTCGTTCAATGTGCCGTCGAGGTCGATGGTGTCGATTACCTGCAGGTTGTGGCGCTGTCCAATCTCGTAGTCATTGGGGTCATGGGCAGGTGTTACTTTCAGGCAGCCGGTACCAAACTCCTTGTCAACGTAGTCGTCGGCAATGATCGGAATTTCCCTATTGATAAAAGGCACAAGGGCATGCTTGCCGATCAAATGCCTGTAACGCTCATCTGTTGGGTTGACAGCAATGGCAGTGTCACCCATAATGGTTTCTGGCCGCTGCGTCGCAATGACTACAAACTCATCGGGGGGGCCTTTGATGGCATATTTTACAGAGTAAAGCAGCGACTTCTCGCCGTCCTCCTTGTAGATTACTTCTTCGTTGGAAAGGGCAGTTTTGGCTTCGCAGTCCCAGTTGATCATGCGCAGGCCACGGTATATGTAACCCTTCTTGTGCAGGTCAACGAATACCCGGATTACCGCTTTATAGTAGTCGGGGTCCATGGTGAATGCCGTACGATCCCAGTCGCAGCTGGCACCCAGCTTTTTGAGCTGCTCCAGGATGATGCCGCCGTATTTTTCTTTCCATTCCCAGGCATACTTCATGAACTCGTCTCTGCCGATCTCCGATTTCTTGATGCCTTTTTCACGCAGCATGGCTACCACCTTGGCTTCCGTAGCGATAGAGGCATGGTCGGTGCCCGGTACCCAGCAAGCCTCAAAGCCCTGCATACGGGCCTTACGGATGAGTATGTCCTGAATCGTGTTATTGAGCATATGGCCCATGTGCAATACGCCGGTGACGTTTGGTGGAGGGATGACGATTGTGTAAGGTTTCTTGTCCGGATTGGGTGTGGCTTTGAAAAAACCTTGTTCCATCCAGTGCTTGTACCATTTGTCCTCTACCTGAGTCGGGTCGTATTTGGTAGCCAGTGCCATAAAGTGTCTGTATCTTCTTTTGTTGAAATTCGAGGGGCAAAAGTAATCAAAATCTGAAAGAATGAGGGTGTGACTCCCCCTGCTTTGTTAAACTTTCGAAGTTTATGGAGATTAGTGTTATCGACTTATATTATTCCAGATGACTATGATAAACTTAATGCGGAAAGTATTGGTGATAGCCTTTTTGGTTTGCGACATTTTGGTGTACGCTCAGTCAGGTAATCACGGCGCTGAGAAGGCTGCCTGGATGAAGGCTGTGACGTCAGAGGAAGTCGACCTCGGCAAGAAATATACAGACAAGGCCATTGTGGTGCATGCTGATAGTGAGGGATTGAAAACCATAGATGTAGATAACATTTCCGACTTCTATAAAAACCGAAGGTGGGAAAGGGTGGAGTCATTGACTTCTATTGCAGCCTTTAACGCTAGTACGCACATTGGCTATGAGATAATCACTTTTAGAGCTAACAATGAAAACTATATTCAACTTGTCATCTGGAACCAAAAGGAGGGTAGGCCACTGAGGGAACTTGAAGTACTTGCGAAGTCTGAAAGCGAAGACAATGTAGGCCACGAGGCGATCGATGCGGCAAGAGACGAGTGGATTCGGGTTTGTAATGAGCACGATCCTTTGAAGTTGGTAGCCGAGCGGTATATGCCCGACGCTTTGTACTATAATCATAAACCGTTGGTTGTGGGCACTGAAGCGATAGCAAAACAATACGGATATATGGGTAACTCCAGCTACCAATTGAACCTGACGCCGCTGGTAACTAAAATGGCGACCTCAGACCTGGCATTTGAAATTGGGCAGTGCTCGGGGAGTTACCAGGGGAAATATCTGTTGGTTTGGCGCAAGAGTGCGAAGAATGGCTGGCAGGTAGCGTTCGACTCGAATATTTGAGTTCTGATAATTAATGGGTTAACTTAGGCTGAGGAGCTTTTTGAATCCAGACGTGCCCTCCTGCTGGAAGCCTGGCGATGTTAATGTGTATAGTGGTCGCCACCTGGGCACTTAATTCATTGGGCTAAAATTTTCAAAACAAGAAATCCAATTGAAGGTTTCTTCACGTAAGTAGCTTCATAATGTTTCTTTGAACATTAGTAACCTTACAAAAACGAATTAATTAACAACTAAAATGGAATTAACTGCAACAGCACCTTCAACCTCTGGCGAAATTCAATGGAAGCAACTATGGAGCCTCGTAGCCCTTTATGCATCGGTCATTATCGGCTGGATTGCCTACTACAACTACCAGCCAATACTCCTTCATAAATACAATTTTACTGACCTCACTCTATTTCTTTTTATAGCTCAGGGTATTATTATGGTGGTTACCCCACCTATTGCCGGACTTTTGGGTGACCGGTTCAGAAAATCAAAGGGCAACAGACTTCCGATCATTAGTGCTGGTATCAGTGCTGCGGCCATGGTTTTTATGTCTGTGGCATTTACGCTGATCATGGATCCGGGAGAAACCTTTAAATGGATACTTCCTATCCTTATTGTATTCTGGCTGGCCTCCATGAGTATTTTCACCAGCCCTGCTATTTCTACGATTGACCTGTTTGCCCCATCAAATAAATTACCAAGGGCGATGGCCATTATCACTATTGTGTATGGTGCGTTGTATGCTCTCGAGCCAGTGATTGTCGATCTGGTGGATTTCCTGGGAGCGCCAATTACTTTCGTTGTTGGAGGCATAATTACAGCCGGTTCAGGCTTCTTGATGAAAAAGAACATGGGCAATAGCCTGGACGGTATTGTGACTGACGTAAAGAAAGAGGACACAAAGAAATCTGACTATACTTATGCATTTATTGTCGGTTTGGCTTTTGGGGTGTCCACTACGATTCTTTTCAACTTGTTTCCAGGTTGGTTGGAGCCTAAAATAGGACACGTATTTGACGTAAGCAGTAGTGTGATTATTTCCATAGTGCTCTTCCTCTCAGCTGTATTCTCACTGCCGATAAGCCGAATGGTTGAAAAACGTCCAATTTACATTTCGTTGTTGATTAGTATCATAGCCATCTTTGCTATCATCTACGCCATTTACTTTGTAGAAAACTCATACGTAACCATCGTATTGCTTTTACTTTTCTCCTTCTTCTACAGCATGGTATCTGTATGTGGTCTTCCGGTGGCTTTGAGCGTGATCAACGACAAGAACAAAGTGTTTGGTGTGGGCATCTTCTTTAGCGGCTTTGAATTGCCCAACGGAATTCTCGAAGCGGTACTGGTGGCTCAGGGACTTTACTAATTAAGATTCCTTGATCATTCTTTTAACTTTGCTGTAGTTGAAAGAACAAGACCCAAAGATGATTATAACAGCAAACGAACCCTCATTAAAATCATGGGTAGAAGTCAGGCCAGGGTCTGACTTCCCCATTCAAAACCTTCCCTTCGGTATTTTTCAAACAGCGGACACCCAGCCAAGAGTTGGTGTGGCCATCGGAGACTATGTGCTTGACCTCAAAATGCTGGCCCACGAAGGGTTTCTGGAGGCGCTTCATATACCGGAATCGGTGTTCGCCCAACCCTACCTGAATGAATTGATGGCCTACGGAAAGGAAAAGATCACTGAGGTGAGGAACAGAATAGCCGACCTTCTCAATGTTGAAAATGAAGATCTCCAGGATGAGGAGGATTTGCTGGCTGACCTGCTGGTGCCGATGAAAGAGGCGAAAATGCTCATGCCGGTGCTGGTGCGGGACTACACCGATTTCTACTCCAGCAAAGAGCACGCCACCAATGTAGGCACCATGTTTCGTGATCCGGCTAATGCCTTGCTGCCTAACTGGAAGCACTTGCCCGTGGGCTATCATGGCAGGGCGTCGTCCATCATTGTCAGCGGGGAACCTATACGTCGGCCGAAAGGGCAGCGAAAAGATGGCGACAAAGACCAGCCGGTGTTTGGGCCGAGTGGGCGCCTCGACTTCGAATTAGAAATGGCATTTATCACCTGCAAAGAGAACAAGCTGGGTGAAAGCATTTCTACATCGGAAGCTGATGACTACATTTTCGGCTTTGTACTTTTCAACGATTGGTCGGCCAGGGACATGCAAGCCTGGGAGTATGTGCCGCTCGGGCCGTTTCTTGCCAAAAATTTTGCGTCGTCTGTGTCGCCGTGGGTGGTGACCCTCGATGCACTGAAGCCATTTAGAGTGGCGGGCCCAACGCAGGAACCGGAAGTTTTGCCTTACCTGAAGGCCGAAGGTCTCAACAACTTTGATATCAACCTCGAAGTGGGGATTCAGCCAAAAGGAGGTGCCGAGAAAGTGGTGTGCCGATCCAACTTCAAACACATGTACTGGAACATCCGCCAGCAGCTAGCCCACCATACTATCAACGGATGCAATATCAATGTTGGCGATATGTATGCTTCCGGCACCATCAGTGGCCCAACGCCAGACAGCTATGGTTCCATGCTGGAGCTCGCCTGGAAAGGAACGAAGCCCATTCCAATGCCTGACGGAACGAATCGTAGCTTCCTTCAGGATGGCGACACGGTAACCATGCGTGGCTTTGCAGAAAAAGATGGGATAAGAATTGGTTTTGGTGAAGTAAAGGCTGAAATTTTACCAGCTACTTAAACACTTTGCCCTATGAAATCCATTTTTCTTACGCTTATGCTTGCAGGTTTTTTTATGGTTAAGGCCCAACCAATCAAAGTGGCCTGTGTTGGTGATAGTATCACCGAAGGTCACGGCATTGACGAGGAAGACAAGCGATACCCGCAAGTACTGGGCCAGCTGCTTGGTGCTGATTATGAGGTTAGAAATTACGGCATCAGCGGAAGAACACTATTAAAACAAGGGGACTTTCCCTATTGGAACGAACCGAAGTACAAAGAGGTGTTGGCGTGGCAGCCTGACATCGTTGTCATCAAGCTTGGCACGAACGACAGCAAGCCACAAAACTGGAAATACAAGGGAGACTTTATTGACGAGTACCTGGAGTTTATCCAGTCATTTGCTTCGTTGCCCAGCCAGCCAAAAATCTACATTTGCCTGCCGGTGCCGGTTTACAAAGATGCTTTTGACATTACCGAGGAAGTAGTAAAAGGAGGTGTGATTCCCAGAGTGGAGCAAACGGCAAAAGAGACCAAATTGAAAACGATTGACCTTTACAAGGCGTTGTCGGGGCATCCCGAAATGTTTCCTGACGGAGTGCATCCCAATGCCGCCGGAGCAAGCCTGATAGCCGAAGCTGTTTACAAGAAAATCAAATAACATGGATCAGCTGATGACCATTGACCCGAAGGATATAAGCGTTCCGGCTTTGCACGGGCTTATGCAGGGAGTGGTAGCCCCGAGGCCTATAGCATTTGCCAGCACAGTTGATAAAGATGGAAAGGTCAATCTCAGCCCTTTCAGCTTTTTCAATATGTTTAGTTCCAACCCACCCATTCTTATTTTTTCTCCATCAAGAAGGGTGCGGGACAATTCCACCAAACACACATTGGACAATGTGCACGAACATGGTGAAGTGGTGATCAATATTGTGAACTATGCCATGGTGCAGCAAATGTCGCTATCGAGCACGGAATATGAGAAAGGTGTCAATGAGTTTATCAAGGCTGGGTTTACGGAAGTTCCTTCAGAAAAAGTGAAGCCGCCGAGGGTAGGGGAGTCGCCAGCAGCTTTTGAATGTAAGGTGAAGCAAATCATTCCTCTCGGAGACCAGGGCGGTGCTGGCAATCTTGTGATTTGTGAGGTGTTGCTCATACATTTCAAAAAAGAAATACTTGACGAACAGGGGAGAGTGGATACAGAAAAGGTAGACACCGTTGCTCGCATGGGAGGCAACTGGTATTGCAGAGCCCACGGGGAGGCGTTATTTGAAGTTCCAAAACCCCTGGAGACCAAAGGCATTGGGGTGGATCAGCTACCTGAGCGTATAAGGCTAAGTAATGTGCTTACTGGCAACGATTTGGGCATGTTAGGTAATGTGGAGCACCTGCCAAGCGATGCAGAGGTAAGAGAGTACCATAAGCACGAGAAGGTACAACTGCTGGTAGCGGAATACGAAAATGACCCAACTGGTTTTGAGGAGGCACTGCATCAGCTCGCCCAGCAATACCTGCATGATGGGTATGTGGAGATAGCGTGGAAGATTTTGTTGCAGATTTAGAAAGAGCGGAGAAAAGGAAAGCCGCCCCTTCCGGAACGGCCTTGCCTACTACTACATCCTACTTAAACTACTTGTTATTCAGTAAACTCTTAGCAGCCAGGATGCTTCAGTCAAGCAGTTCGTAGGCTATCTGCGGTTTCCCACGCTCGCCTCCCTGCATCAATGCAGTAAATTTCAGTTTGTAGTAGTTGCCACTTGTGTCTTTGATCACGTAGAACCTGTCCTCATATACACCCGGCTGACTTCCACCAGGCCCACCTGTTACTCGCCAGGTCGAGCCGATAGCAGTCTGGCTTTCACTGAATTCCAGGCTGGCTATGTCGCTGCTGCTGAAGCTCTCGTAGCTTTTAGTTTCCGTTACCACCATGGCCGTTTCTACTCCGGCTGTATTTTGCAATACGATGTCCTGGAAATAGTAAGGGATAGCGCCGCCGCCAAAATTGGTGGAATTCATAAAGCCAGTCCAGGCAATGTCCCACTTGTCTTTGGCTGGCTCTACGTCCACAACGCCGTCCTCAAAGTGAGCATAGACAAACTGTTGAGCTTCTACTTTGTCAATTTCCAATTCTGAAAAAGTGGTAGCGGAAATGTCGGCATACTGAAGAAGGTAGCCGTCTGCCGTTTGGCTTATCTTGATTTTCTTCCAGCCTCTTGTTTCGCCTGGAGCGCCAGCAGTAGCGGCAGGCGCTTCCCCCCGGTTGATAATATACACAACATTTTCATCTGCCGTAGCTGAAATTTCCGCAATGGCAGTTTTGTCCAGGTCACCGCTTGGGTCATCGATCCAACCAAAAGCATCGGTAGAAAAAGCATTGATGCTCATGGCTGCTGCAAACCCAACTGTGTCGGTAGCAGTTACTTCTGCGAGATCTGTCTTTTCCAGTGCCTGGGCAAACATGGTAACCGACGAGTTGAGAATAACTTTGAAATCGACTCCTGAGTAGAAGCCGAGATCCCATCCATTGCGGTTCACTGCTGTTTGGCGGTTGGCACTCAGGTCAATGAATACCTTGTTGGAGTAGGTAGCTCCTCCTCCTTCGATGTCGATCTGACCTTGTGCCGCCAATATCTCAGCAAAGCTGAGCGTCATGGTGGCGGTGGTGCCAGGCAAAAGCCCATCGGTAGAAGTTGAGAGGGTAAACGTGATCACCTCATCTCCGTCGAAAAGAGCTGCATCAACCTTGGAAACTGTGAAGGATGCCTGCTCGGCACCTTCAGCAACTGTAAGGGTGATTGCGTCGTTGCTTGCTGCGGGCGTGGTGGTGAACTTGGTTCCGTAGGCAATGTTTTCTCCGGCAAGCTCCACCGTGATGTCAGCGGTTGCCACATCCAGCCCTCGTGAAAATGAGAGAACCACGTCAAGTTCGCTTTCATCTTCAGAAATGCTTTGCTGAGCTGATGGAAAATTGACAAGATTGTCAGGAAGGGCTGGTTCATCGTCGCCGCATGCTGTTAAAATGGCTGCCGAGCATATTGACAGGATAAAATATTTGGCTTTTATCCAATGCGTAATTGTTTGTTTCATCTGTATAAAATTTACTTTTTAGCGGCCAGATGGAATAGCCAAAACCTTTTGGAAGCGATAGTCGACTATTCTCCGACTTTATTCATTCCGCTGGGTATGGACTTTCCTTATGGCTATTTCATGTGCATATAGTTTTGTTTTTAAGGCCACATGGAATAGCCAACATCCTTTTGGAAATGAAAATAGGTTGTTTAACGACCTACCTCATTTCGTTGGGTATGACTATTCTTATGGCTACTTCACTATTAATTTTAATTAGTCTTATTATAAATAGAATTAGAAATTTTTTTACTTGTTCAGGTTGAAACTGAGCCCCAGAAAATAGGATCTTCCATAACCAATAGGCCTGGCACCTCCTGTGCTATGCGCTCCTCCGGTGTCTGTTGATGTGTTGTTTACATTCGTTACGTTGAGGAGGTTTCTTACTCCCAGCGTGGCACTCAGATAGCTGAATAGTT
The DNA here is from genome assembly GCF_032999765.1 of Imperialibacter roseus. Taxonomy (GTDB): domain Bacteria; phylum Bacteroidota; class Bacteroidia; order Cytophagales; family Cyclobacteriaceae; genus Imperialibacter; species Imperialibacter roseus. Next base: position 1,160,099 of record NZ_CP136051.1, read on the forward strand.
CCTTGCTGGTGGTAAAGTCCATCATGTGGTATCCATCAATTTTGGCTAGGCGAATAGCTTCACTACCAGTATCGTCTGTGCTCACTTCATAGTTGGGCAATGAACCGGTGTATTTGTAGAATACATTCAAGGTTAATCCGGCTGAAGCCATTTGATAGTTGGCCACCAAATTAGCTTCAGGCGCCCATGTGAATTCGGGAAGCTCGCTATCGTCGCCTATTAGTTGATTGTATCGTCCGGTATACGAAACCCCTGCTTTTACTTCAAGTGCTTTGTTTGTATACGTTGTGTTCCACATAAGTCCCTTTGTTTTAAACTTATCAACATTGATGTAGGTCGTGATCAAGCTGTTGCTGGGTTTCTGTCCGTAGCTAATCATGTTATCTACTGCGTTAAAGAAACTATTCAGCGTCATGTCAACCCTCGATTTGGTTGTGCTCATCACCTTCCAGCTAAGTCCACCATTCACACTGTTAGATAGTTCGGCCTCCAGGTCGGGGTTTCCTTCGATGGAATGGCTGGCGTCGTAGAAGTTGAAGTACAGTTCTCTTAATGACGGCGCCCTGAAGCCTCTTGCATAAGCAGCCCTCAGTACCAGATTGTCGGTTAGCTGAAACTTGGTATTGATGGAAGGAACTGCTGGTGGCGCCTGGTACACCGAGTTTTTGATTACCCTAAACCCAGGCCTGATGCTTATTCTGTCAGTTGGGGTGTATTCAGTGGAAAAGAAGAAAGCGTAGTCGTTCAGCCAGGGAGCGTCAGCACTGATGCGGCCCCCTTCTCCCTGTTCCAGGTTGATGTCGTAGCCTGGCTGAAATGACCATTGAGGTGAAAGTTGATACTGGAAAGTGCCTCTGAGGCTAACGCCGTCATAAGAGGATACATCCTGTAAACCTGCCCCAAGGGCCAGCCTCACATCGCCAGTCTCCTGATCCACTGTGGTCGTAAGCGTGCGTCTGCTAAAATTGATAAGAGAAACAGCGCCGTTATAGCTCAACTTGTCAAATAGCCTGGTTTGGCCCTGCAACTGGTGGTTAAACCTTTCGGTCATATACTCCTGATCAAGCGCCTCACCGCCATAGAAAGCGCCAGGGTTTTGAATAGATTCGTCCAGGTAGTCGAGCTTGTAGAAAATGTTTGATTTATCATTTCTGAAGCCGACGAGACCGCTGGTCAGCCATTGGTTTTTTGGGTGCCATTGTTTGTCCCGGCCCTCGGCGTTACCCTGCCATCCATAAAACTGGTTGTGACTCAGCCTGGCCTGGGTGTACACTTTGCCCAGCGTATAGCCTGCCCCCATGCTTTGATTGTGAACGCCCTTGTCGAATCCGTATTCCGATCCGGCAGACTCTTCCTGCACCCGGGCATCCAGTGAAAGCTTATCATTCTCTGGCTTTTTGGTAATGATGTTGATGACTCCTGCCAGCGCATCGGCACCATACACTACCGACATGGGGCCTTCCACTATCTCAATCTTCTCAATATTGTTGACATCGACCTGATTAAGAGCGCCTGAGTTAGAGGTGCCCTCCCTCGTAATCAAAGGCATGCCATCTATCAACACTTTGATGTTTTGACCGCCCAGCCCCTGTAGTGTCATACTCGACTCACCAAGCGCCATGTCCTGAGAAAACCTCACATTGAGTTCTGTCTGCAGCACATCCTGCAAACGATTAGCTCCTTGTGACTGGATTCTTTCCATAGCAATGGTTCTCACCTGATACACCGACCTACTGGCCGATTGAGATTCAAACTGGCCTGTGATAACAATGTCGTCCATCACGTAGCTTTTCAGGCTATCCTGCGCCACGAGGCCAGAATGGAGAACCAAAAGACAAGTGAAGAGAAAAACTACTCGCATCCCTATAGCTTTGGTAGTGAGTCGACTAATTGCTTCCATGCCTCCAATTCAGGAATACCTGGCTTTCTAAGGCCAAAAAACTGGGCAATCATATTCTTCTCTCCATCGAATACTTCAATGCTGGTGACGTTACCTTCCGATGTGGGTTTGCGTACTACCCAGGCAGTTTGGCTGGCCTCCAGCTTCAGGTGCATGTTGAACTCCGGGTCGAGGACATTGAGCCATTTTTCCTGGCCCTCAAGAAGGCGGATCGTTTTTACCTTTCCTTGCTGAATTTGCAAGTTGCCCCTGTTTCCAGCAAAAATCATGACGGGAAGTTGGGTGCTTGCGGCAGTTTCGAGCACGTGCTGAAGGTTGTCAGTGCTTATGGGATAACTGAAAGTGCCATTGGCAATTTCAAGCGCCTTGTAGCGATGCACATTGTGCCTTTTCAGCATGCCAAAGAAGTCGTGTGTGTCTTTCAACTCGCTCCACTCTTTAAGAAAGGCGGGCTTGTCAATAGCGTCCCCAAATGTGGGTTGGCTGTAAGGCTCCACCGTTTGCCCCGGCTCCTGGTTGTCGGACCGGTAGTCTTCAACAATTTTCAGAAAGGCGTCGTTGTTGCTTTTTTCCTGTAGGTAAATTTTGGTGATCGCCTCTCCGGCCTTATCGAAAATCTGCAAACTGGTGAGTGTTCTGTCGCCTTTGGTCATTTGGTGGGCAAACCCAACGTGCCAGGCACTAAAGAAAACACGGGTTTCTATAGGGCCAATCACCGTTGCCATGGCTCTTTCGCCTTCGCCAAAAGTTTCCACTTTCTGGAACTTGCCCTTGTGCTCCAGCACACATGCGCCATTTCTGGTTAATGACATCACGTAGCCAAGCTCTGGCAGTCGTTTCAAAAAATCAGGCCAGCTTCGTTCAGGGGTGGCTTCCAGTCTCACACAGGCAGGGCCTACTTCTGTTGCCAAAAGCTCTGCTTCGCTTACTCCCAGCTCCTGAGCAGCATTTCTGATTCTCACATTTGGTTGTGCGGCTTGAATCTCTGCCCAGGCTTTTTTTAATGCCTCAACATCAGTTTTATCGATTGCTAAGTTTTCCATTATCTGCTATTTATAGTTTCGTTCAAAAGGGGTGTAGTTTCAAAAGGGATGGACCCCTTTGTGTATATCATAGGTATGTCGCTATTCTCACTGTAAATCAGCTCGACCGGGTATGAAAACGTATGCTCGATCATTTCTTTTCGGAGCATAAGCTGGCTGGGGCCCTGCCCCACTTCTTTCCCGTTTTTCATAAATAGAAAGTAGTCGGCATACTGAGCGGCAAGGTTGAGGTCATGTATCACAGCCGCTACTCCATATCCACGCTCCACGCACCTTTGCCGAACGATGTCGAGCAAGCCATGCTGCTGCGCTATGTCCAGGCTTGAGGTCGGTTCGTCGAGTAGGAGGTAAGTTGGGTGCTCTTGCTGGTCGTGCAATTGAGCAAGTACCCTGGCCAGGTTCACTCTTTGCTGCTCGCCGCCCGACAGTGTTTGATATACCCTATGCTTCAGGTGATAAACATCTGCCTCCTGCATTACTTCTCTCGTAATTTCTTCGTTTTGACTATTGGTTGTGCTGTGGGGGGTTCTTCCGAGCATCACCACTTCTTCAGCAGTAAAGGCCAGACTCAGGTGTGTTTTTTGGGGAAGCACCGCCCTGGTCAATGCCAACTCCCTTGAAGTATAGGTGGACATTGCGTGATTGTTGATGCTTATTTCTCCTTCGTCAGGGAGTATGTCCCGGCATAGTGCTTTCAAAAGTGTTGATTTGCCGGCACCATTGGGGCCGACAATGGCGGTAAATTTTCCAGGGAAAACTGCGACCGACACCTGATCGAGAATTTTCTTTGTGCCCGCTGAGAAGCTTATATTTTTTGCCTGATACATGAGCGTCGGGTTAGATCTGAATTCTTTTTTTTCTGGCTGAGGCAAGCATCCAGATGAAAAATGGTGTTCCCATTAGCGCCGTGATAATGCCGATGGGGAGCTCTGTAGGAGCGACAATTGTTCTGGCGATCATATCTGCTACAGTGAGTAAAATAGCACCCCCTATGGCTGAAGCCGGAAGTATCAGTTTATGATCCGGGCCAAACGCCATTCGCAGAATGTGCGGAACAACCAACCCAATGAATCCGATGGCCCCGGCCATGGCCACTGATGCACCCACTGCCAGAGCGCTTAGTAAAATAATCCGATGTTTGATTTTTTCTACTTCCACACCTAAATGGCGGGCTTCGGATTCCCCCAGTGCCATGGCGTTGAGCGACTGACTTTGCCCGATAAGGGTCACAGCAGGCAGCACGATAAGCCAGATGGCGAAGCCAATTTTATCCCAGGAGGCACCACTCAAATCGCCCATGCTCCAGAAAGTGAAGGAACGCAACGCCGTTTCGTTTGAGTGGAAGATGACGATGCCCATAAGGGCTGCACAAAGGGCCGTAATGGCTACACCTGCAAGAATGAGAATGGTGACGTCGGTTTGATAGGCACCTTTGCTGAATTGGTAGGCGATATAAGTGGCGGCAAGGCTACCTGAAAAGGCTGCCACTGGTAGTAGCCAGGTTGTAAGGTTCGGAGTTAAAAACAAAGCGAGACTAGGGCCAAAAACCAGCACAACGACAGCCATCAAAGCGGCTCCGTTGGAAACACCAATAATGCCGGGCTCCACAAGCGGATTTCTGAAAAGACCCTGCAATGCGGCACCGGAAATTCCCAGGGCACCTCCAACCGCCACACCAAGCACCAGTCTTGGAAGACGAATCGACAACAAAACTGCCGAGTCTCTTGCGCTAACCTCTGCCACGTCAAACCCCAAATTGTGAAGGAGAATATTAACAATTTGGCCAACGCTGATGCCAAGCGCACCGACACGAAGCGAAATGAACATGGTGCACACAAGCAGCGCTACCAGGCTGCCGAGTATGGCAGAATTGGTAGTGAGGTTTCTTTTAGCTTTCATTGCCGGTAGGGTAGCCACTTGCATAGGTTAGTTGCTTTCGGCTACGTTGTGTGCTGCCAGCTCAGGGTGAATGCTGGTCGCCAGCTGAATAGCTGCCTTTCCCACGCCCGGCCCAAAGCCTGAAAGCCAAAGCCCGTCCATGGCAAGTATTTGCTCTTTTTCCCCGGCGGTCGTTTGCATCATCCCCTGAATCTGCAAAGCTGCCTCAATGCCGCCCAGGCTTTCGAGGCCACTGTCAAAAAACAAGATGTAGTCAGGGTTGGCCGCTACCAGGGCCTCTGGTGTTAGTGGTTTGTAGTCGAATATTTCGTCAACAGCAAACTGCGCACCAGCCATTTTGATGAGCTCCTCGGCAAATGTGTTTTTGCCGCAGATACTCAGTGAACCGAGCCCCCGGGCATAGACGAACAGCATTCTTGGTTTTGTGGTGGTAAGGCTGATCATAGAATCCAGCGAAAGAAGGTCTTTCTCTAGTGTGGCAACCAACTCTTTTGCCGCCTGCTCCTTGTTAATGATTTTGCCTATCTCAGCTATTATCTTTTTGGTAGAAGCGACGTTAAGTTCATGTTTGAACACGTGGATTGGCAATGCCGTGCTTTGCAATTGAGTAACAACCTCGGCATTGATGTGGTCTTCCTCAGCTAATACAATATCAGCATCCAGCGACACAACGCCTTCGGCTTTGATGCCAGTGCGATAGCCTACCGAAGGCAGGGTTTGCAGGCTTTTTGGTCGGGTGCTGGTTTTGTCAGCGGCGATAACCTGATCGCAGCTTCCCAGTGCACAGACTATCTCAGACAAAGTCCCTCCAATACTGACTATTTTTAGTGCTTCCTTGTCGGGAGTTGAGTTTTCTGTACTCTTCGATGTTGTATTTGCGGGCCCACATTGACTGAAAAGGAGCAGGCACGCAGCCGAAATGCTAAACAGATTGATATGTTTCATTTATTTAGAATCGTTTTAAATAATGGCAAATGTAGGCCGGGGAGATTGGGCTGTCAATCGCTTGATTGAGCTTAAATAACTGCTTCTTTAAGTACAGGAAGTGCTTGCAGTGGGGATTAGTGATAGCTTGTTTAAGCTATTCGATGCTTTCGCAGCAGAAAGAAATCACATATCACTACGAACGAGTCAGTTGTGTGTGGTGTTTTTCGAAAATGTGTAGTGAAGGCGCCAGCCGGCTGAAGGATCTCAAATTGCTAAAAACAGGAGGTCAATAAGCTAGTAGACTGCCGTGCTTTCGTGGTTGATGTTTAGATAATACCTTGTTCCTTTTCGTGCCCCTGTTCTTTTGAGTGCCCCTTGCTCGACGAGGTTTTGCAAGTCTCTGGTAGCGGTAGAGGCGGTGGTTTGAGTAATACGAATGTAATTTTCAGCACTAAGGCCGCCTTTAAAGCCGTTTATACCCTCTTTAAATATTCGCTCTATTACTTTCGTCTGACGTGGGTTTAATGCATTTGAAAACCGATGGAAAAATTTACCCTTTTCAATCAGGAAGTCAATTGTGCTTTGCGTGTGACTCTGCGCTTGTATAACCAGATGGCAAAAATATTCCAGCCATTGATCGATAGCTAAACTCGTGCTATTGTTTTGGAGAGCCTCATAGTATTCCTTTTTGTTGCTTTCTATAACATGAGAAATGGCAATGAGTGTAGGTTTTCCAAGCGCCTGAGAAAGTGCTTTTTCGGATATAGCCCTACCTATCCTCCCGTTTCCATCCTCAAAAGGGTGAATGCTTTCGAAGTATAGGTGGGCTATCCCTGCCCGTACAAGTGGCGAGAGGGGGTCAGAAGCGGGCTTGTTTGTTGCATTGAACCATGCGATGAAGGTGTCCATTTCTTTTTTCACTCTTGAAGAGGGCGGGGCCTCATAGTGCACCTTGGGGCTGCCGAGTGCTCCTGACACCACTTGCATGGAATCCTCATGTGTTCTATATCTGCCAATATCCAACAGATCTCTTCTCCCGGAGGTCAACATTTCATGCCAGGAAAAGAGCTGATGTTCATCTAAGGGAGCATTATATGTTTTATACAAATCGATCATTAGCTCGGCTATTCCCTCTTCAGCGGGAGTAATTCTCCGTTGATGATCAGTTTTGAGGCCAAATTGTCGTCTAATAGAAGACTGTAGAGATTCTCTATTCAAAAGCTCACCCTCAATTTCTGATGTTTTAAATGCTTCATTACTCATTAAATCAACCTTCAGAACATCTTGGTCAGCCACACTGACATGCTTCATGCTTCCAAACATAATCCCCGCTCTGTGGAGGAAGTCTCGTTCGTAGGCTTCGTAAATATCAACTTTGTATTTGAATTGGGGCCACTCTTTGTGTTGCCAGTTCCAAGTCATGAGCTATATTTTTCTATTTATAGCTCAATATATGGGTATTTTATGAGCTATAAAAATTTTCTTATAGCTCATCCACATACAACTAGTAAGTTTAGTTTTGACTGATTGAGGAAATTAAACCGTAATAAGCTTCTCCCGTATCGCTTTTACGACGAGCTCCACCGGCGTCTTCACATTCATTTTCTTCAGGATGTTTTTGCGATGGGCGTGAATGGTATGAGGGCTGAGGTGCAGCTCCTCTCCAATTTCTTCTGTTGACAGGCCTTTGGCTATGAACCGGATAACCCCGATTTCTCTTTCAGAAAGCGTTTTCTCTGACTGCAGGTCGTCGGCTGCGTCGTTTTCGGCCAGGAAGGCTTCCATCACTTTGTTGCAAACGAATTTTTCCTGATGAATCGCAGCTTCCAGGGCGGCCAAAACCTCCCGTTGGCTGCAGTTTTTGGTGATGATGCCAATGGCACCGAATTTGATCAGCGGCTTTAAGTCTTCCTGATCGATGCGGGAAACAAGTAGGAGAGGGTATACTTGAGGGTTGTCAGCAAGCACTTCTAAGAGACTCGCTGGATCCAGGTCTTTCACCCCATATGGATTGACTATAAGGATGCCGGACGGAAAATTTTTCAGGACGTTGCTCAATGCAACACGGCTCTTGACCGTTTCTACCTGTACGGATTCAAAAGCTTGATGCACCAGGTATAATAACCCGGCAACGGACAACTCATGTGTATCAGCTACGATTACGTTAGGTGCAGACATCAGGCATTTTATCCTCAGTCTGCAAATAACAGCAAGTCCCTTGAGAAATTAAAGCTTATTTAGACTAAATATAAATAAATGATTTAACAGGTCTATTTTCAGGATGAAGTTACAGCACCAAACCGGTCTATTTGCTCGTCATTCTGTAGGTAAGGGCACCCGATGGACATTTCTTTACCTGCTCAATAATTTCTTCAGTCGTTCCGCCTTCAGGCTTTATCCAGGGACGTTCCTTGTAGTTGAAAACTCCGGGCAAGCCTCTCCAGCATTTTTCAGAGTGCTGGCAGTTTTCAGCCTGCCAAATGATGGTCACTTCGCCATTGCTATACTCTTTTATCTTGTCGGCCATATTGAATTATCTTATTCTGGTATCTATTGGGTTGGCTTTTGAAAGAAGCTTGTGGATGGGGCAGCTATTGGCAACAGAAGTCAGCCTTGGCAGCTGTTCCGGTGTATGTCCTTGCAGTACTACCTGCCGCCGGAAGGTGCCTATACCATCAATAGTTTCGTAAACCACGTTCACCGATTTCACCGATGCCTCCCACCCTTTGTGCTGGATATACATCTGCAACGTGATAGTGGTGCAGGCAGCAAGGCTTGCACAAACAAGTTCGGTGGGAGTAGGGGCGGTATCTCCCCCTCCTTTTTCTTCGGGTTCATCGAGCAATACTTCGTGCTGGCGAATTTTTGCACTCACCTGAAAATTTGTGTTGTTTGGAGTTGCTGTTGCTTCTGCCATGGGTGTTATTTAAATCGTGCTTGGTTTTTCTCATTCATCAAGTCATGGTACTCCTTGTGTTTTTTCAAAAATGCTACCACAAACGGACAGAGCGGTACCAGTTCGTGGCCTTCTTTTCTAATAATGTCCAGTGCTTCTTTCACAATTTTACTGGCCACACCTTTTCCTCTTAACGACGGATCAACCTCTGTATGAACAAGGAACATTTGATTAGTTGATTTCTTAAACGTGTATTCTATCACAGACAGAACACCATCAATCTCTAACTCAAACCTCTTTTTGTCGGGGTTATTGATAGTCTCATAAGCGTCCAGGTTCATAACACGTCTCTTAATTCGGGGTTCTTATCAAATACGGACCTGGCAAAGGGGCAAAGAGGGATGATGCTAATCTTCTTTGCTCTGGCATAAGCTACGGCGCTTTCTACCATTAGCCTACCTGCACCCTGACCACGCAATTCGCCGTCCACTTCGGTGTGGTCGATAATGATACGATCTGTGCCAGCCTTGCTATAGGTCATCTCGGCCATTTTGCGACCTTCGATTTCTATGTAGAATGATCCTTTTGAGTCTTCTTCCCGTTGTTTTACTTCTAGCATGGTTGTAAGATATTAAAAAGGCTGGCAGATCAATCCGCCAGCCGTAACTGATTTAGTTCATTGGCACTTCCATGAGCAACACCTCCGCATTGGTGGAAGCAGTTAGCTTACTCAGTTCGGTTTCCCACACTCCGAAGCCATCTCGTTTTCCCAGTTTCTGCCCGTCCACTTCTACATCGCCTTCCAGAATAAAGTAGTAGAGCCCATTGCCTTTTCCTTTTACCTGATAGTCGAGCGACTTGCCTGCGTCCAGTTTGGTCATGCTAAACCAGGCGTTTTGGTGTACCCAAACACCTTCATCATCCGCATTGGGCGACAACACCTGCTGCCATGCATTGTGTTTTTTGTCAGCGTCCAGGGTGATCTGGTCATAGCGGGGTGTCACATCCTTTTTGTTGGGGAACATCCAGATTTGAAGGAATTTCACTTCTTTGTCTTTGTGGAAGTTCTTCTCACTATGGTAGATGCCTGTGCCGGCACTCAGTACCTGCACATCTCCCTGCCTTATCACCTGTTTGTTCCCCATGCTGTCCTGATGCTCAAGGTCGCCTGACAATGGAATGGAGATGATTTCCATATTGTCGTGTGGGTGAGTGCCAAAGCCCATGCTACCGCTAACGGTGTCATCGTTCAAAACCCTTAAAACACCAAAATGCAATCTTTCAGGATCGTAGTATTGTGCAAAACTGAAAGTGTGATAGGAATTGAGCCAACCGTGGTTAGCATGTCCTCTCGTATTGGCTTTGTGCAAAATAGTTTTCATTTTTTGGTTCTCCTCTCAGAACTAAAGTTAGTTTTTAATCTCTTTTGTCCAATTTTCATACATTTATATGTATGTACATACAAATACGTGTTGGCAAGGAAAAAGTTGTTTTTAAGGGCGTTTTAATTTGTTGCTTACGCTTTTTTCATATCTCTGCATTGTAATCGGCTTTTAAAGAGTTGCAGAGGAGATTCATGTACTTTGCCGTGACTTTAGTGAGTTGGACTCATAGTAGTTCTTATCTTTAATAGATTTCTATGAACATACTACTGGTAGAAGACGAAGCAAAGGTAGCATCATTTATCAAGCAGGGGCTTGAAGAGCAGGGCTATGTGGTTGACCTGGCTACTGACGGGCAAATGGGCCTAACGTTATTTCTAAAGGGAGCTTACGACGTCGCAGTCCTGGATGTGATAGTCCCCTTTATCAGCGGGGTAGAACTTTGTCGGGCTATAAAGAACAACAAACCCTCACTGCCGGTAATCATGCTCACTGCTTTGGGTACCACCGAAGACAAAGTCAACGGTTTTGAGGCTGGTGCCGACGACTATCTGGTCAAGCCTTTTGAATTCAAGGAGCTTTTACTCAGGCTCAAAGCACTCACCCGTCGAAGCCAGAGAGAGGAAGTAGTCTCTCATGTGCTGACAGTAGCTGACTTGACCCTAGATCTCGACAAAAAGGTGGCTCACCGGGGGAACAAACAAATAGACCTGACTGCCAAGGAATTTGGTTTGCTCGAATACCTGATGAGGAATAAAGGCAGAGTGGTGTCAAAAATGGATATTTCAGAGAAGGTGTGGGACATAGATTTTGATACGGGCACCAATGTGGTAGAAGTATATATCAATATCCTGAGGAAAAAGATAGACAGAGACTTTGAGGACAAGCTCATCCATACCCGGATAGGGATGGGGTATATTTTTGAAAAAGCCTAATGCAAATCAGGGACAAGCTTACCTTCCTTTTCTTGCTGATAGTGGCGCTGATCATGGGCGCTTCTTCGTTAGCTATCTACTACTTATCGGCTCAGTACCGCAAACAAGAGTTTTATGAAAGGATAGAAAACAAAGCCAGAAATGTGGCCAAACTGCTTATTGAAGTAGAGGAGGTGGATGCAGAGCTGCTGCGGAAGATTGAGGAGAACAACCCGGTGAGCTTGCCAAATGAGGAGATTACCATTTTCGACTATCAAAATCAGGTGCTGTATAGTTCAGAAGGGGTGCAGACAGTGGAGGTGAATGAGGCTCTACTGAACAGGATAAGGCTTGAGGGGGAAGTCAGATTTGTATTCGGAAATCAGGAAGTGCTTGGAGTGCTTTTTACGGACCAATATGACAGAGTGGTGGTGGTGGCTTCGGCTACGGATATTTTTGGCTATCGAAAACTGAACAACCTGCGCAATGTGCTTTTCATCGTTTTCGGCGCAGGCCTGCTTTTTACCTTCATATCAGGGCGAATTTTTGCACAACGTACCCTAAGTCCTATTTCCCGGGTAATCGCCCAGGTCGACGCCATTGGTATCAGTAACCTGAGCAGCCGGGTAGACGAGGGAAATCAAACTGATGAGCTGGCGCAGCTGGCAGGCACATTCAACGACATGCTCGACAGGCTGGAAGAGGCCTTTAAGCTCCAGAAGAACTTCATTGCCAATGCCTCGCATGAGTTGCGAACGCCACTTACTGCTATTACCGGCCAGCTTGAAGTGACCTTGCTGAGCGACAGAACTGCCGAAGATTACAAGCGCACCGTAAATTCTGTTCTTGACGACATCAAGAACCTGAATTATCTGTCTAACCGGCTGCTGCTGCTTGCGCAGGCGAGCTCCGAGAGTGTTGAAAGCTCTTTCGGTTCCATAAGGGTGGACGAGCTTCTCTGGCAAAGCGCTGGTGAGCTCCAGAAAAGAAATCCATCATACAAGGTCTCAATATCGTTCAACGAGGATTTGGAGGATGATCAGATGACCATTGTCGGTAATGAGCAGTTGATAAAAACAGCTTTGCTCAACCTGATGGACAATGGGTGCAAATATTCTGATCCTCATGAGGTGCAGGTAAGCGTTGAACCAGACAGCGGACAGTTGGTGTTGACTTTCCAGGATTTTGGCATCGGAATAGACGAAGAAGAGCAGGAGCTGATTTTCGAACCTTTCCACCGGGGAAGCAACGCCCAAAACATCAAAGGCCATGGCATTGGGCTGTCGCTGGTGCAAAGAATAGTGAAACTGCACGAGGGGACGCTGATACTTATCTCAAAAAAGGGCAAGGGCAGCACTTTTACCCTGACGCTTCCGGTCGAGAAAAAAAATTAATGCCATTTTAATCTCGCACTAATAGGGCCTTTAGATGACCGCCGTACAATTGCATCATAAACATCAAAAGTATGAGCGAGTCATCATCAACATCGAGAATTAAAGTCACAGCTTATGTAATAGCCGGGCTTTTGTTTGTAAGCCTTTTTATTGGCGCCCACTATATCACTCTGAACAAGGAGGCGGTCGCCAGTCTTAACGAGGAGAAGCTTAAATCTGAAGCATTGCTTTCAGAGAAACTTCAACTTCAAAAAGAGATTGATAAGTTTAAAAAAGAGATAGCCTCTCTGACAGGCAAAAACGCCAATCTTGATCATCTCCTGGCTCAGGCGAATGATAACCTGGCTCAGAAGGAAGCGCAGCTAAGCCAGATCAAACGGAGCAATGGCTCCATTGCAGAACTGAACAGGCAAATAGCTGAGTTGAAAGCTTTGAAGTCAGGTCTTGATTCGCAGATTGCCAGCCTTAACGGAGAAATTAATAAGCTTCGGGATGAAAACGGCAACCTGAGAAAAGAGAACGCCAATGCTAATGCTATGATTGCTCAGTTGGAAATGGACAACAAAGTCCTTACTGAAAACATGGGTCTTCTTACTGCTTTGACCGAGGATAACCTTGTGCTCGTCACCAAAAAGAATGAAAAATTAACGGTAAGAGCTAAGAAAGCCAAGAAAATCAACTTCGTGTTCGACGTGCCACAGAGTGCTCTTGGTGGCCTTGAGTTCAAAGTAGTGTCTCCTGGTTCAAAAGTTTATTCCAAAGCCGATGGTACTGTTTCACACCACCTCTTGCAGGGAGATGGCAACCCTGTCGCAAGCCTAGGAGTTTATCCGGGCCAGTTTGAGATGGTTCAACGGGTAGAAATGGTTTTTACACCTAAAGAAAAATTGACCACCGGAATTTACAAGATCGAGGTGTATAACAAAGGTACTAAGCTGGGTCGCATGCAGGTGAAGCTGGATTGACCCCAGAAAGATAATATAGGTTGATTAGGTTAGGTTCCTGATTGAAAAGCGCTGGGTTTCCCAGCGCTTTCTTTTTTCCCAGCCTGTTATTTTTCGGCTACCGGCATCCTCACCCAATAAATGTCTCCCCTTCCATTACCAGGGGAGGTGAGCTGCCCGACAAATCCTTCGTATGTTAGAGAGCCTTCCGTCTGATCGGATGATTTGACTTTTTCACTGGTAAAGAAAAGCCACTGGCCGTCGGGAGAAACGTAAGGGCAATAGTCGAGCCTGGGGCTGTTGATGGCATCACCCATGTTAACTGCCGGCTGCCACTTTCCTGCAGGATCTTTTCTGCTAATGTATAAATCGCCACCTCCCTGGCTGCCTTCCCTTTGCCAGGATCCGAAAATGATAAACTGTTCGTTCGGGTCAACGAAGGCGTTGTATTCGTCGGTGGATGAATTGACCGTCGAGTCCAATGGCTCAGGTGCCATGAATTCGCCATTTTCAAATCGGGAAAGAACGATATCTTCTCCTCCCATGCCACCTTCTTCCAGCCTGAGTGTGAAATAAAGGTTGCCGCTTTTGGCGACAGATGGGTAATACTCATGGCCATCGGAATTCACAGGCGCTCCCATATTTTTGGCTTCCGACCAGCTGCCGTCCTTCTGCTTTTCGACATACCAAATATCAAAGTCTTTGTCGGGCTCGCCATTTGTTAGCGACCGCCTTGAGGCAAAATAAAGCTTCGACCCATCGGGCGAGAAGGCAGGTTCAATGTCATAACTATTACCAGAGAAAGAAGCAATGGCCGGGTCTTCCCATCGCCCTCCACTATACTTGCGCATTACTATCACACTCTTTTGGACGCCCACCAGAGAATTGTAGATTTCAGTTCCATCAGGCGAAATCGCAAAATCTCTTTCATTGTTACCAGTTGAGACATTCGCAGGAGCAAACATTTCAGGAGTGGTGCCTGGCGTTGACTGGCCAAGGTATTCCCAAGGCTTTTCAGGCTGTGCTTTACAACCGACGATCAGTGCAAACAGAAGCAAATAGCGATTCATTTTGATAGATTTAGTGACGTTAGGTTAATTTCTGCTGCGTTTCTTTCGGGCAGCCTTTCATAGAACAACCCACTGGCAATTGAGCCGTATTTGGGGCAAAGGTTCCTTTAATGTGCAGTCAGACATCGTACACGCCGGAATGCCGCCATTCATTTCAACGCTTTTGAGAATTTTATTCCTGACATCTGCGTTAATTTGCAATTGATATGAAGGACGGCCAAAGTTTTGGGTGACATATTACAAGAAGATTGATGAACAACGGAGCAGTTGCGGCCACCATGGCCAACGAAACCACCAACAAAGCCACATTTTCCATTTTGGTGGCTCTTAGTATTTCACACCTGTTGAACGACACTATGCAGTCGCTGATCCCATCCATTTACCCGATGGTGAAGGAGAATTATCAGCTCACATTTAGCCAGATTGGCTTGATTACACTTACGTTTCAGCTGACTGCCTCCCTGCTTCAGCCTGTAGTGGGTGCATTTACAGATAAGCGGCCACAGCCATTTTCACTTGCTGCTGGAATGGGCTTCACCCTATTAGGGCTGCTGGGTATGTCTATGGCCGGAAGCTTCACCATGATTCTTGTGTCAGCGGCTTTTATAGGCCTGGGTTCATCTGTTTTTCATCCGGAAGCCTCCCGCATGGCGCACATGGCGTCCGGCGGCCGTCATGGAATGGCTCAGTCGTTGTTTCAGGTGGGTGGCAATGCGGGAAGCTCCCTGGGGCCGTTGCTAGCAGCGTTGATCATTGTCCCGCTTGGGCAATTTCACGTCATATGGTTTTCTCTGCTGGCCTTGTTGGCGATGATTATATTGGCCAACGTCGGCAAATGGTACAAGTTTCAGTTGGTGGTTAAGAGCAGGAAAGCCAAGCGAGCCGTTGCCGAGCCGGAGAAAATATTCGCCCTTCCGGTAAAGAAGGTAGTCTGGTCGTTGACTATTTTGTTATTGCTCATTTTTTCCAAGTATATCTATATGACCAGCATGAGCAGCTATTTTACTTTTTACCTGATTCAAAAATTTGATGTGTCGGTAAAAGCATCGCAGCTGTACTTATTTATGTTCCTTTTTGCTGTCGCTGCCGGCACCTTCCTGGGAGGCCCCATGGGAGATCGGTTTGGTCGCAAGTATGTGATCTGGTTCTCGATACTTGGCGCAGCGCCTTTTACACTGATACTGCCTTACGCCAGCCTGTTCTGGACGGGAGTATTAAGCGTAGTTATTGGACTCATATTGTCGTCAGCTTTCTCCGCCATTCTCGTTTATGCCCAGGAGTTGGTGCCTGGGAAAGTGGGCATGATTGCCGGACTGTTCTTTGGCCTGGCTTTCGGTACCGCCGGCATCGGGTCGGCCTTGCTCGGGGAACTAGCTGATAGAACCAGCATTGAATATGTTTTTGCTATTTGTTCTTTCCTGCCTCTGTTGGGTATTATAGCTGTGCTCTTGCCGGGCAGAAAGGAGCTCCAGGCTGGTTAATATTTGGGATGTTTGGCAGTGACCGGTACCGTCCGCTGGCGGGCAAAACAGCGTTGTAGCTTGGAATAAAATATTTGCAATTAATTGACTGTCAGTTAATTAATTTATGGAACGATGATTGCAAAAGCGCCGACAAAGTAAAACCGCTATCACTATGTTGACGAACTTCTTGAAATCAGCACTCCGCAACAGCCTGCGGCACAGAGGCTACACACTGATCAATGTCCTGGGCTTGTCGGTAGGGTTGGGAGTGTTTTTGATCCTCATGTTCTATATCAGATATGAGCAAAGCTTCAACTTGTATCACTCGAAAGCTGATAAGATTTATAGAATTGTAGAAAGTGGGACTACTCCTGAAGCGGGAGAAGTGAAAACTATTTTCACGAACTGGGCCATGGGAGGGGCGTTGAAAGCTGAGTTTCCTGAGGTAGAGAACGTCGCCAGGGTGTTTATTTTTGGCGGTGCTATGCACACAATCGGCGAGAAGAAATTTCTGGAGCGAAATTATTATGTAGTTGAGAAGTCATATTTTGAGGTGTTTGACCACCGATTCACAGCAGGAAGCATCGCCCAGGATGTTGGAAACAATGGTGTGGACCTGATCTTGACTCATTCGGCAGCCAAAAAGTATTTTGGTGCTGAGAACCCTGTTGGCAAAATGATTGACTCTGACCGATTTGGCTCCTGTAAGGTGGTGGCGGTGATGGAGGATGTGCCAAAAAATTCAAGCTTTCAACCTGATTTCTTTTATCTCGCCGACATAAAAATGTGGAGCGAAAATTACCAAAGATATTTCGGCAGCTGGGAGCCTCGAAATTGCGGCACTTTTCTGGTGCTGAACGACCCTTCGGCGGTTGCCTCTGTCATGCAAAAGAAGGAAGCGTTTCTGAAAGACAACCTGGGGGAGCAGTGGAAGACAAGGGATTTTGAGTTGCAGCCACTTACGGATGTGCACCTCAGGTCTGTAGACATTGACACTCCCACGCAGCATGCCAAGGGTAATCAGCAATACATCATCATTTTCGGGCTCATTGCAGTTTTTGTGCTAGTCATCGCTGTCATCAATTACATCAACCTGGCCACCGCAAGAGCTATTTTCAGGCGCAAGGAGGTGGGTATTCGCAAAGTGGTTGGTGCATCGAAGGGGCAGCTGATAAGCCAATTTTTAGTGGAGTCGATGTTGGTTTCAACTGTGGCATTAATTGCCGCATTAGGGCTTATCGAACTGGCACTTCCATGGTTCAATAGCCTTACTGAAAGAACTATCGAGATCCCTTATCTTCAGCAGCCTTTCATCCTTGTGGCAATCTTCAGTGTGAGCACTATAACGGGCATCTTTTCCGGCTTGGTACCTGCTTTTATTATTTCAGCGTATCAACCGGGCCAGGTGCTGGGCGGGCACTTTCAAAAGGTGGGTAATTTGATATCCCGAAAAGTATTAGTGGTCTTCCAATTCTCTTTGTCCATTGTTCTGATCATTGCTACCGCTGTGGTGTACAATCAAATGGACTATGTACAAAACCGGGATATGGGATTCGACAAAGAACGAAAAATGGTGATTGATATTAACTCAGGAAATGTCCGGAGAAGCTTCAGAGCCATGAAGAGCGAGTTTGCAGCGCACCCTGATGTTCTGAATGTGGCGGCAGTAAGCCGGGTACCTGGTGAGTGGAAATCACTGCCAGCTGTTTCTGTGACAAAGATGGCAGGCGAAGACCCCCAACTGATGCGTTTTATGGGTTTTGACCCTGATGCACTTGAGACGTTCGATATCAAATTAACGGTGGGGAGCAATTTTTCAGGTAACGACCAGTTAGATTCTCTCCATGTTTTACTCAACGAAAAAGCAGCTGCAATGCTCGGGGGTGAAGGCATCGTTGGTGAGAGGATTCAGTTTCACGACGGGGAAGAATCCATTACTTTCCAGGTAGTCGGGATCGTGGAAAACTTCAATTTCGAGTCCCTTTATCAGGAGATTGGCCCCATGGTGATTGGCCCGTGGAACAATGTGATAATGTCTATCGACTACTTCGTGCTCAACACCAAAGGCGACCCGTCTAATGTACTGGAACATGCAAGTGCTGTGCATGATAAGTTTGCTCCTGAGGGTTCCATCGAATACAATTTTCTTGACCAACAGTGGGAACGGTATTATAGGGATGATGTGAAGAGAGGAACCGTCTTTGCGCTGGCGGCGGGGTTGGCAATTTTTATTGCCTGTCTCGGCCTGCTTGGCCTGGCCAGTTTCGCAACCTCACTGCGGCTGAAGGAGTTTGGCATCAGGAAAGTGCTGGGAGCCTCCAACCAGCAGCTGGTCTACCTGATCTCAAAAGAGTTTCTGTTGCTGGTGCTGATTGGTTTCGCACTGGGCAGCCCACTGGCCTATTGGCTGATGGACAAATGGCTAAGCAGCTTCGCCTACGCAGAAGGGCTTTCGGTATCAACATTTGCAGTAACCGGACTTGTGGTTGCCCTGATAGCGTTGCTTACCGTTGGCTACAAGTCTTTGCAGGCTGCCCGCCGCAATCCGACCGCCTCTTTGCGAAATGAGTAAATAAGTGATGACAGTTTGATGTGCAACCTTTTTGGTCGACCTATGTCTTTTGTCATAAATAGGTTAATCACTCTAAGTCAAAAACTATGAAATTACTCAACAAACCAGGATTAACTGTAGCCTTACTGTTTATGGTGGTGGGAATGGCAACAGCACAGCAGAAGGTAGACAGAACGTTCAGTGGTATTAATAAAGTAACTATGAGCATTTCGTCCGGCGATGCCTTTTTTGAGAAATCTGCGGATGGTAAAGTATATGTGGCATTGGAGCATGATATAGACGACTATGAGCCTACTATAGAGCAAAAGGGGGCTACGCTTGTGATCAATGAGGAGAAGATGAAGAACCGGAGAAGCTGGAGTGGAGACTCAAAATGGACAATTAAGGTGCCGGATGAAGTTAACATCAGCTTCAATACTGGTAGCGGCGATGTGCAAATTAGTGGGCTGATGGCTGACCTAAGCACCAATTCGGGCTCTGGAAACACCAGAATTGAAAACTCGGATGGAAAAATCAGAGTGAACACCGGGTCTGGTAATATCAGAGCCAGAGAGTCTAAAGGCGATCTTACATTTAATGCCGGTTCTGGCAATATCGACTTGTACGCTGTCAATGCTGAAGTGAGCGCCAATGTGGGAAGTGGAAATGTGAGTGCTGAAAAGTTGACGCTTTTAGGAAAAAGCTCATTCAATTCCGGTTCAGGTGATGTGGAGGTGTCTTTAGCCGCCACACCAGCTCACGACATATCTGTGAACAGCGGCTCCGGAGATTCAACGCTGGACTTTGAAGGGAACAAGATTGAGGGTGTGATAGTGATGGAAGCCAATAAAGACAATGGCGATATTGACGCCCCTTTTGATTTTGACAGTACGGAGGAGGTAGGAAATGGTCGTAACACGACTGTGAAGAAAACAAAGAAAATAGGTTCTTCTGATGTAAGAATAAAAGTCAGCACGGGCTCTGGTACTGCCGAAATCAAAAGCTAAGCAGAAGTTTTTAATTGCGCTGGAGAAATGGATGTCAGGTCATGTGACCTGACATTTTTTTTTATGATTTTCTCAGGACATAGACTCCCCCAATAACCAGGAGCACTCCGAAACCAAGATAGATGTAGGCGGTAGTTGCGCTAGTTTCATTTTTAGCAGAAAGCTCCAACTTGCCCACTTTCAACGATGCCGATGAATTCTGGAGCTGGGTTACACCTTCATATCCCAGGTATACACCACCTGCGATGAGTAAAATACTGATAATTTTCTTCATAGCTATTGAGTTTGTACGAGTTGCAAGGTACATAACAAGCAGCGGATCACAAGAATTGTGCGGAGGATAGTCGCCGGAGAAAGCATTTAAGGGTTATTTGTCCTTTTTGCCTTTGGTCTGATTTGGTTCTTGTTTTTCAGGTCTGGGAAAAGCCTTGTATTCCTCCCGGAGTTCGGGACTGTCATTGAAGCAGACTGGGCTGGAAGGTTTTGGGCTAGTTTTTTTTCTGTTATCTTTCATATAGCTCATCACGAGTAAAACTTGAATTTCTCGTCTGAACCCCAATTTGAGATTGAAGGGTTTTAAGTTTTTGACTAAGAGAGTGGTTGTCGCCTGTCACCATCTTTTTTAGAAACTGAACAACCACTTCATTTAATGTTGTTCCATGTTTTTCAGCATAAGCTAAACTCTTCTCATAGAGTTCGTCGGCTATCTTAATGTTTATACTCTTCATGATTCTTTGCGCTGAATATAAGATACCAAATTTTTCTCAATTCTGACTTTGATTCCAGATAAAGTGATTGAAAACCGCCCTTATATCGTTGTAGCTAT
The DNA here is from genome assembly GCF_032999765.1 of Imperialibacter roseus. Classification (GTDB taxonomy): domain Bacteria; phylum Bacteroidota; class Bacteroidia; order Cytophagales; family Cyclobacteriaceae; genus Imperialibacter; species Imperialibacter roseus. The sequence goes on from NZ_CP136051.1 coordinate 1,180,315, forward strand.
AATCATCGCCTAGCTGAACCTTGATAGGAGTGGCGCTGAAATTCTCAGCCTTTTGAACCAATGGAAGTATTTTTTCCACTTTTTCTACTGGAACAAGATCAAAAATGGAGAGCTCTCCCGTCTTGATAAAATCGATCAGGTGGACTTCGATAGTGCCCACGGCCAATCCTCTTTCCTCGGCTATATCAGCAATGGACTTGCCCTTTTTGAACAAGTCCATCGATGTTTGCTTACTGTCGCCTACCTTGGCTTTGGGCAGCCGGGGAGGAGGCGGAAGCTTCTCAGCTACTTCCCTGTGATGTTTGTCGGCTTGCTGCAACACCTGGCTGCTGTCGATTCCCTCGCTTAAGCCTTTGGTTAGCAGCAGAGCCTGTTCAATCAATTGTTGTCGGGCAAGCAACTGCACCTGAAGTGCGTGTAGTTCTTTCAGGTACTTTTTTATACGCTGCTTTTTCATCATTGAAGCGATATGAGCTTTCAGGGGCTCGAAGACTTCTTCAGCCATGCGCTTATCGAAATAAGCCTGTGCAGCCGACATGCGTTCGTGGAGCTGAGCGTATCTGTCTTGCTCTGCGTGGGGTAACAAGCCTTGAAGTTGGGCCAGGAACTTATCCGCCACATCTTTGTGACCAAGCGTGGTTTGCACCATTTTACTGAACAACTCAACTGCTTCTTCTTTATTGGGCACCTGGCGGCCATCAAAGCCCTTGTAAAAATCGGTCACTTCCTGGCAAATAGTCTGCCATTGAAAGGTAGTCGTCAATTTATTCTCGATGAAAGCCTTTTGCTCGATTTTCAGTAGAGGCGAAAGCGACTCTTCGCTTTCAGACTGAGCAACAAACTCATTGACTTTATCATCGCTGAGGATGCTTTGCGGCGGAATGGCTGAACGCAAAACCAATCCTTCCATATTGGTCAATCGGCTGAGTGCCACATACACCTGGCCGGAAGCGAACGACTGACCAGCATCGATAATCGCTTTATCAAACGTCAAGCCCTGGCTCTTGTGAATGGTGATGGCCCAGGCCAGCCTCACAGGATACTGCTTGAACCTCCCCATAATTTTTTCGTCAATGCTGTTCTTTTCGCTATTGAAAGAATAGTGCATGTTCTGCCACTCTTCCTGCACCAGTCGAATCGTCGAATTATCCTCTGGTGTAGAGACAATGATCTTGTCGTTGTCAATACTTTTGACGATGCCTATTTTACCATTATAGTACTGCCTTTCTTCTCCCTTGTCGTTCCTGATGAACATCACCTGAGCACCGACCTTCAATTGCAGAATCTCATCGGCAGGATAGGCCCTGTCGCTGAATTCACCTTCCACTGACGCTTTGAAATTGTAGGTCTTGCCAGGTAGCTTTAAGAGTTCTTCTTCGTTGATGGCATGCGCTTTATGGTTATGGGAGGTGAGAGTTATATAGTTTTCTCCTTCAGGAATTCTGAAGTCAGGAAGGAAACGCCTGTTGAGCATGGCCAGCTGTTCTCTGGTAACGGTGTTGGTTCTGATGCCATTGAGTAGGCCAATGAAGTCCTTTTCCGTTTGGCGGTAAATCTTCTGCAATTCAATGCGCAAGACAGATGCTTCGGACATTACGTGGGCATCAAAAAAGAAAGGGCTTTTGTAGTGCTCCTCAAGCAAAGTCCACTCATGGTCTTGCACCACTGGCGGCAGCTGATACAGGTCGCCTATCAAAAGCACCTGCACGCCACCAAATGGCTCGTGAAATCGCCTGCGAAAATGACGAAGGATCTGATCGATGGCATCGAGCATGTCGGCACGCACCATGGATACCTCGTCGATGATCAGCAGCTGAAGCTCTTGCATCAACTTACGTTTGTTGCTGTGCATTTTCATTTTTTGAAACAGCGATAGCTTGTCGTGAGCGCCGTCGGTTTCCTGCCCCGTCCAATTGCGCTTGATAGGAAGGAAGGGCCCAAATGGAAGCTGAAAAAAGGAGTGCATGGTGACCCCGCCTGCGTTGATAGCGGCTACACCTGTGGGTGCCACTACCACATAGTTTTTCCCGGTGGTTTCTACAATGTGTTTTAAAAAAGTGGTCTTTCCCGTGCCAGCCTTTCCGGTCAGAAACAAGTGTCTGCTGGTATGGTTGACAAACGAGGCTGCCAGCTGGAAAAGCTGATTGGATGTGTCTGAATTCTTCATGGAGATCGTGAAGTTAAGAAAGTTGTAAAAAGAAACTGGCCGATCAGTTGACCGGCCAGCATTTAAAGTTGATAGCATTATTTCGATGAGCTTCTGTCGCCCAGGAGGAGGAGCTCATTTAGCTGCACTTCGGTAATGTACTTCATGTTACCTTCTTTGTCTTCGTAGCTGCGGTGCACCAGCTTGCCTTCCGCCACCAGCTCCGAACCCTTGTCCGTGTACTTCTCGACTATTTCAGCCACCTTGCCCCAGGCCACTACCTGATGCCATTGCGTTTCTGTTATTTTTTCACCTTTCGCATTGCGATAGCTCTCATTGGTAGCCAGGCTGAACCTTGCCATTTTCTTTCCACTGTCTGTGGTGCGCACTTCTGCTTTGGCACCCATGTTTCCGATCAACTGCACTTTGTTTTTTAAAGCGTACATAACTGTAATTGTTTTGGTTAAAAATTTTTATCTCAGTCGGAAGGCGTTGGCTTAGTTGCTTTTGCCGAACCGACGATACAAAGGTGCAGGGAGCCAAAAACGAAAGCCGGTTTCTAGTCGTTTACATTCGATAGTAGTCGTTTGTAAACGTTTACAAACGTTTGTTTTCGGATAATATTGGTGTTATATTGGTGGGTAAACTATTTGATAATGAGTGAAATAGTAGATTCAAAAACCTGCCTGGCTTGTGGGAAACCTTTGCAGGGAAGGATTGATAAGAAATTTTGCGACGACTATTGCCGCAATACTTATAACAATCAAACGAAGTCGGCCAGCAACAACCTCGTTCGGAATATTAACAATGCTTTGAAGAAGAATAGGAATATTCTGGAAGGCATTGTGCCGGAGGGAGAGGTTATGGCCAAGGCCCATAGAGATAAGCTAACGCAGGGTGGTTTTCAGTTTCGCTACATGACGCATACCTATACGAACCGCAAAGGCAATATCTATTATTACTGCTACGATTATGGCTACCTGCCGCTGGAGAATGATTGGTTTTTGGTGGTGAAAGGGAGGGAAGAGTAGCTTCACTGGTAGTAACCTCGGATAAATCCAAGGTTATATGGATTGATCGTCGGTGTAGGTGGGTTTTGATTCTTCGGATCCACCCAGAATAAATTCAGGGTTTGGAAAATGGCTCGTGCCTACGGCACTTTGATTATGGTGATCTAATTGCCAGTGCCATCGGCACGGTTTTCTAGACAGCCTAGAGTTTATTCGAGGCTGATTGGTGATAATGTGCAGCTTTGCAGAGGGTAACCTTGGATAAGTCCAAGGTTACGGGTATCGATCGTACCTACGGCACTTTGAGTATGGTAATCCAATTTGCCAGTGCCATCGGCACGGTTTTCTATGCAGGCTTGAATTTATTCAAGGCTGATTGGTAATGATGATGTGCGGATTTGAAGAGTGTAACCTGGGATGAATCCAAAGTTACGGTCATATCATATGTCGTACCTACGGCACTTTGAGTACGGCGATGCAATTGATTAGTGCCATCGGCACGGTTTTCTACCTTGCTTGGAATTTATTCCAAGCGAAATGTCAAATTGGTTCTTTAAACAAATATTCCCTGTCATAATCAATCTCGAATCGTTCCAGAAATTCGATGTATTCTTCAATGAAGCCCTGTTTGTTGTGATGGGCTTCCTGGTTTTTGATGTAGTTGAACACATTGTTCACCTGTGATTGATTGTATGAAAACGCACCAAAGCCGCCTTGCCATTCAAAGCGCTGTGGGGTGAGCTTGTTGTCATTGATCCATTTCGATGATTTGGCCTTGGCCGACTTCATGACATCGGAAATGGCCAAAGACGGTTTTAACTGGAAAAAGCAGTGCACATGGTCATCCACTCCATTGACAATGATGTTCTTGCATCCAGCCTCGTTGATCAGATTACCAATCACCCCCATTAAGTCAGCTCTCCATTCTTTTTGGATGAGCGCCTGACGAAATTTCACGGCAAAAACAGTTTGGATATAGACTTTATTGTAGGTGTTAGGCATAGGATTTTGCTATCACTGATGGTTTAAAATACAGATATCCTGATGATTGAACAAATAGATTACCCGCAGATCTTCTAGTAACTAAATAGGCTTGTAACCTTTCTCCTCAACCTAAGTACTCACTCCAGGCCGAAGGGAGGGCGAGTAACGAAAGTTGCGTGGTTCCTGCAACCCTTTTCTTTCGGACTTGTCACTGGAAATGTACTAGTCAAAAACTCAAACCCATGCTCAAAAATTTTCTTATCGTTGCCATTCGTAGCCTTGGCAAAAACCGGCTCTATTCGATTATTAATATTTCAGGGCTTTCGGTAGGGTTCACGTGTAGCCTGCTCATCTTGCTGTGGGTAGCCGACGAAACCTCGTTCGACTCCTTTCACCCCAAGGCAGACAGGCTGTATCAGGTATGGGGAAACGCCGAGTTTGATGGTAAAATCAACTCGTGGCGGTCGGTGCCATTGCCGACTTATGAGGCATTGAAGGATGCTCACAGTGGCATCGCCAACACCACCGTGGCCGACTGGGGCGGCAACCACCTGCTTAAGGTCGGAGAAAAGCGAATGATGCAGCAGGGCTATTATGTCGGGGAAGAGTTTTTGGAAATGTTTGAGTTTCCACTGCTAGTAGGAGATGCTGCAACTGTGCTGGACGACCCGTCTTCAATTGTCATTACAACGTCTTTGGCCAAGTCACTTTTCGGCGATGCAGACCCAATGGGGCAGGTCATTCGGGTGGACGATAAGAGTTCATTGAAAGTAACTGGTATTCTCAAAGACATACCCAATAACTCTTCCTTTGAGTTGGAATACCTGATGCCCTGGAAGCACAGAGAAGCTATCAATCCCTGGGTAGTTGAAAACAAGACCAACTGGGGCAACTACTCTTTTCAGGTATACGTGGAGTTAGTGGATGCATCGAAGCGGCCGGAGGTGGTGGCTGGCATCGAAAATATGCTTTATGAGCATGGAGAAACAGAACTCATTACAAAGCTGTTTCTTCACCCGCTTTTGAAGTGGAGACTGTACTCCTCATTTGAAAACGGAAAGGTCACTGGAGGAATGAGCGACTACGTAAGGCTGTTTACAGCAATCGCTATTTTTATTCTTGTTATTGCCTGTATCAATTTCATGAACCTTTCCACCGCCCGCTCCGAACGCCGGGCCAGAGAAGTAGGAATAAGAAAGAGCCTTGGCTCGAGAAAGGGGCAGTTGATTGCGCAGTTTCTGGGAGAGTCACTCTTTCTGTCAATGCTCTCGTTTTTTATTGCTGTGATCATCTCTCTTTTGGTGCTGCCAGCTTACAACAACCTGGTAGAAAAGGAACTGGTGATTGACTTCACTTCATCTCAGTTCTGGATTTACTCAATCGTTGTGGTGTTTGTAACAGGTATACTTTCAGGCAGCTACCCGGCATTTTACCTCTCTTCATTTAACCCGGTTCGCACCCTGAAGGGGTCTTTTTCTGTGGGTAAAAGTGGTGCAACACCAAGAAAGGTACTTGTTATCATACAATTTGCTTTTGCCATTATGCTGATGATCAGCACAGTGGTGATATTCAAGCAAATTGAGCTGGCTAAGAACCGGGAGCTGGGTTATAAGCAAGAGAACCTGATCACCATTCAGAACAATGAAGAGATAGCGAAAAACTACTACATCTTCAAAGAAGAGCTGGAGCAGTCCGGTTATGTAGAGTCTGTAACTCGTTCTAACAGTGCCATTACTGATATCAACTCCAACAATTTTTTGGGCTGGCCTGGTAAGCCGGAAACGCAGCGGGTGATTTTCACAACAATTGCCTGCGAATATGATTACGCCAAAACCATGGGTATCGAAGTGTTGATGGGCAGGGACTTTTCGAAGGAATTTACGACCGACACTGCCTCCATTGTTATCAACAAAGCAGCTCTTGATTTGATGGGACTGGAAGAGCCGTTGGGCACACCACTGGATCTATGGGGCGGCAAAAGGAAGCTCATTGGTGTGGTGGACAATGTGATGATGGGTTCACCTTACGATCCTGTCAAACCTATGTTCATGATTTTGGATCCCAATTGGACGGATGCCATTACCGTGAGGCTAAAAGCTACGGATGACCTGCAAGCTTCGCTGGCGGTGGTAGGCGACGTATTTAACAAACACAACCCCGCCTACCCATTTGAATACACTTTTGTTGACGTGGAATTCCAGAAGAAGTTCACCACCATCAATATGACTCAAAGGCTGGCGACTATCTTTTCCTTTCTTACCATTTTCATTACAGGGTTGGGACTGTTTGGCCTTGCCTCATTCACGGCGGAGCAGAGGATCAAGGAGATTGGGGTAAGGAAAGTGCTTGGCGCTTCAGTGTTCAGTTTGGTAGCACTAATTTCCAAAGACTTTACCAAGCTTGTGCTTATCGCTTTTGCGGTGTCTGCCCCAATGGCCTGGTACCTGCTTAGCAAATATCTGGAGCGTTATACCATTCACACCAGCATCGATTGGTGGATATTCCCATTGGTGGGGGTTGTGGCCCTGAGTTTCGCCCTGGCTATCGTATCAGATCAGGCAAGGAGGGCGGCGTTGACCAACCCGGCCAGGTCGCTGAGGAGTGAGTAGGTGAAGCTTCTGAGTTTTGCAATTAGAGGTCGTTTCTTGAACTAAGGAACGACCTTTCTCTTTTTTGCGTTAAAAATAACTCGAAACCCCAATCTGCACGCCACTGATCAAGGCAGGCGGGTTGCCCAGCAAGTCTGTTTGTTGCATGTATCGGTAGTTGGCTCTTATCACGGTTTGCGCAGTCGGGCGGAAGCTCAAAGCTGGCACAATAGCCCATAGGTGGTCTGAGATATTGCCGCCTGTCTCCTCAAACTTTCCCACATTCCAATCGACATACTCCAGCCTGCAGGCAATATTCAGTACTGCATTGCTGAATCCCAGCATTGGCTGACTTAGCACAGGTTGCACTACATCAATAAAGCCCCCTCTCTGCTTGTTGCCGTAAGTCTGACTGTAGGTTTCGGGCACGTCTACCATCACCCAGGCCCATTCACCCACGACATACGTTTTGCTAAACGGCAGCGTGGTGTTGACGTCCACAGCCAACACATCCAGGCGTCTTTTATCGTCAAGTACAAGGCCGTCGTCTTGAAACTTGTTGAACACGCCGCCCATGTACGACAGGCCGATTTCTCCTACCATATTGTGCCTTAGCGCAAGCTTACCGGTAACCAAAGGCCGCCCATTGCTGCTTTCTTCAAACCTGTCCTTGCTGGCCTTTGAAGCTGGCAGGAAAGTTTTGTTTTCAGCATTGCTGATAATGGAATCGTCGAAGCCATTGGTTACATAAGCTTCGTAGCCAAATGCCCAGTCATTCACATATTGCTTGCCATAGAGTCCAAAGCCGACATTGCTCCAGGTGGCGGGCAGCATTTGGGTCATGGCAACCGGACGATCCACAAACTCCCATTTTGGGCCGTCGTGATTTTGGTTGAAGGCCCCGATTGGATTCATGACCACGCCCCCACGTAAATTAATTAGAGGATGAAAGCTGAAATCCATAGCAGCAAATTCTATGGAAATTTCTTTACCACCTTCCTCCAGCTCCAATTCCGAGAGGAACTTAATCTTTCTATGGATGGTGGATGCGACAAATAAGGTCATCCTTGGAATGCGGAACGTGTGGCCGTCAGTCACACCGTCTTCACCCATGTATTGATAATCAGCTTCGACATACCCACCAAGAGAAACGGGCATTTTTCCCATCTGAAGAAATGGCCTGTTGTAAACGGCGTCCATGTTCATTCCTTTGGCCTTTGTGGTATCAACCGGTGACCGCCGCAATAAGGTGCTGTCTATTTGGGCTTGTACAGCTAAACTTAGATTGAAAAATATCAGGGTAATGAAAATGGATTTCATGAGAGGTCAATTTTTAACATATCATTCTCCTTGTTAATGAGGAATCTTCTCAGGTTTTTGTCTGCCGGGCCGTTTTGTACAGCTCCGTTACTGGAGAATTCGCTGCCGTGAGCCGGGCATTGTAGCCTGTCGCCAAACACCTGCAGTTCTGTTCCCTGGTGTGTGCATCGCATGAGTACGGCAATGAAGTCCGTGTCCGAGAACCTGTAAACACAGATCGGATACTCCAGCTTTTCATTTTGCACTACCACATACCTCCTGAATGCCTTTTGTCCCTTCTTTTCTTCTTCAAAAGAGGAGAGGGGAACCAGTAAAGATGACCCGGTTATCTGACCGGTAATGTATTTTGTTCCGGCGCAGCTTTGCAGAAGGCTTAGGCCTCCCAGCATGCCCACACAGCCAATGCCACATGTTTTGATGAATTTTTTTCTATCCATGGCTACAGTGATTTAAGAAATTTGAGGATAGCGTCTTTGTCTTCTTTGGCCAGCAGTTCAAACTGCGTTTTACTGAATTGTCCCTCACCGCCATGGAGCAGGATAGCCTCTTCGATGCTTTGTGCCTTGCCGTCGTGCAGCAGAAAATAGCTGCCACCTTGTGAGGCGGGTGAAAGCCCCAACCCCCAAAGAGGCGGCGTACGCCATTCGTATGTTTCAGCGGAGCCTTCTGTGTAACCATCATCAAGCCCGGGCCCCATGTCGTGCAGGAGCAGGTCGGTGTAGGGGTAGAATTTCTTGTTGGAAAGTGCTTTGATAGTCGTTTCCGGTGTTGTCCACTCTTGAACATGGCAGCTGGCACATCCAATTGACGCAAACAGCGCTTTGCCTTTCACCACGTCAGCATTTGAGCTCGCCCGGGGTATGGGCTCCTTAAGCGTTTGAAGATAAAATACCAAATCGTGGACCACCTGATCGGACACTTCCGGATCGGTTGCCAAATGTGTGTGTGGGTCAACTGGCTCGAAGGTAGTAGTAACGCCGATGTCCTGGTTATAGGCGTTTACGGTTTGATGAAGAAGGTCAATGGCGGCGGCCTTTTTCCCGAACCTGCCAATGTACTTGCCGTCAATAGCTGCATGCGTTGCGCCAGGCTGAAAGTAGGGCGGAGGAGTGATGTAGTTGGGCACGCCCGAAATCCCATCTCCGTCGCTATCGTCGGGGTCAGCATTGGCAAGGATTTGCGCATCTGTCAACGCTTCAAGGAATCCGAGGCCAGTATTGGCGGGTGGAGTAAATCTGGAGAATGTGACTCCATCAGGAAGCTGCTCTGGCTCATACCCGGGCACGGCCCTGTTCTGCAACTGTGGCCCGCCTTTTCCAATGAATGGGTTGATTCCGGGTGCAGACTGCCCAAACCGAGTAAGGGTGGTAAAAGGGTGCCCTTTGCCATCTCCGGCGTGACAGCTCCCGCAAGATGTGGCGACAAATAAGGGACCAAGCCCGTTAGCCGACGAGAATACTTCTGCATTAAAGGCAAAATCACCGTTAAGGAATCTTTTTCGCTCAGAATTGGAAAGCCCTTCCACGGGCCCATCAAGCAGCGTGTTTTCTTCGGGCGCTTCAGGAATGATTTCCTGACAGCCACTTAGGACAAGGCAAAACAAACATAAAAAGCATAAAGACCTAGTTAATTGCATTTCGACCAACCTTTATTAATTATTAGGCAAATATACTTGTTAATTTTTTAAATACAATAAAATTAATTTAGGTTAATCTAAAAATATAAAAACAAAACTACCTTTTAGAGAACGGATCAGATTATTTTTTGATGAGCCGCTGTTGCCAGCTTTGCGATGCGGTTGATAGCCGGATAGTGTAAACCCCCTTTGGTAGCAAACCGATTGATATTTCAACAGATTGCCCTGGGCCTGTCGTCAAGGATCGCCTAAGAACCTCCTGACCAGCCATATTGATGAGGGACACAACAGCGTCATTTTGCTGCTTGAGAAGTTCAACAGCTATGGTCTCACTTGCCGGATTCGGGAATAAATTGAAGATGTCCACTGCGGTTTCTATCCCGGTTACTTCCAATACCTGGTACGCCATCGACACAGAATCCGCACAGCCTTCATCATTGTGGGCTATCAGCATCACGTCATAAATCCCAGCGGAATCGAATGCCAGCAGGGGCTGCTGAGAAATGTCTACAAGGCTTCCGTTGATCATCCATTCCCACGAAGTAGCGCCTGGCGACAGGCTTGTAAAAGTGGCAGTCCTTTGCTTTTTAAGGATGAGAACCTCAGGCTCAATAAGGAAGGCTGCAGAGAAGTCGTAAGGATATATTGAAACTTCAACAGGGTCACTTTCAATAATAGAGTCGATCCCTTTTACAATTAGCTTCACAGTGTCCGTCACGTTCAAAACGTCGAATCTGCTTCCCTTGTACAGTGGCTCCCCGGTGTTTGCTGAGGTAAAAAGAAAGTTGCTCCCGTTTTCTGGCGCCAGGGTGAAGTTTTCGCCGGGGCAAACCGGGCTATCGGACACCAACGGCAGCTCCGACTTGGTGAAGCTCAGTAGTTTTGAAATTGATGAAGTACATCCCTGTTCGTTGCTGGCGACCAGCCTGACGGTAATTTCGGTTTGCTCTGCCAAAATCAACTGGCTATTCATTGTGTCTCCTATGAGGCTATCCACTAAATACCATTGGTAGCCAACGGCATTGGAGCTTTGATTGACCAGAAGGATCGCCGATTCGAACTGAGTAGTATCAGGGAGATAGGTGAAGTCAACCATGGGTTGATTTAGCTGTACAGGAACCAGGACTTTGCGGCTTTCAAAAAGGCTGTCTGCATTAGCCACGTAAAACGAAGTGTCTTTATCAAGCAGTCCGGAGGTGAAAAAGGCACCTTCGAAGACTGCAGCATTGCTCGTTGAGTCGGTATAAACTTTTATTTTTGTAGCATTTGCAGCCTGAATAGTTGCGGAAGCATTGGCGCAAATTACTATGGCATCGATGACCGGCTGTGTCGCTCTGTTAGCCACCAAAACAGTTTTAGTAGCGTTGGAAACACACCCTGCTTTGCTGCTCGTTGTTAGTGTTACGTCATAGGTGCCAGGCTCGTTGAATTTTGCCTGAGCATTTTCTAAAGTGCTTTGCGAACCATTGCCAAAGTCCCAGGCCCAGGTCACTGCTTTTTCGCTTTGGCTGGCGAGGCTGATAGTGGGGCTAACACCTGGTTCAAGCAGAACAGTGTCTGAGCTAAGGCTGAAATTGGCGTCGAGGCCGTCCATGTTAACCTGCACAGAAAACAGGTCGCCAGTGTAGTTGTTGTCGGCGTTTCGCACGAAAAAGGTGGCGGGCGATTTGATGGTGTCTGTCAGGTAGTCATTTCCGTGAATCAGCAGCGTGTCTGTGGCTCCGGCGTCGGCAAAGAAATCAAAAGAAGTGCCACCGGACAGGCTGATGGTAACCGGAGAATCCTTACAGGCCAAAACCGTGGCGATGGTTCTCGGATTGTTTTGGAATTCAGCATACCTGAGTCGGGCTCGCTGCACGGCAGTAATGAACCCATTTTTTGACTCGGCAGTAATCCAGGCAAAAGCTACTTTTTCACTTTTAAAGGCACCAAGGTTCCCAAGCTTCACGCCATTCATTTGAGCAGTGTTATTGCCTACTCCGCTTTGGCCGGCAGTTGTTTTGACCATTTCTGCACTCAGCCAGGCAAACTTAAGCGAATCGGTAAGCAGCGAGTCAGTCACGGCTATGTTTTCGTTCAGGTTATCGATGTCGGCTGCATAAAAAGTTGGCGTATTGTTTGTGAGCAGGGCTATCCCGCCATAGATGTTGTCTTCGTCAATGTAGGTAATCCCGAGTCTTAGAGAGTCGACCCATTCGGTGCGGTTATTGTCGCCGTTGCCAATGCTCCAGTTGGTGAAGAGTCCGGCATGAAGGTTTTCTATAGCATCTGCGGAGGTGTTTGTGACCCGATACTCAGTGATCATAAAGTTTCTGTCGTCAGGAGAATCCCAGGACAGCGTTTTCTGTTCCACGAGCGTTGACAGGGTTTCACTGAGGCTTGCTGTAAAGCTGTTTTCGTAGTAATTGTCGGCAACTGTTCCTCCGAATAACTTGAGGTGCTTTTTAACGGAAAAATCATTGTTCCTCGTTCCGAATACGAGGTTATTGGCAACGTTGTCAGCCAATGAGGCGCCGCTATTTCCCACCAGGAAGCCAGCATGGCTTACAACACGAATATTTTGAAATGTAAACCCATTGCCTGCCTTTAAAGAGTCTTTTGTATAGCCGAGATCCCCCTTCGAATTGATGGTGAGCGATAGATTGGCTGACGAGGTAGTGGTCGAATCCGGGTGAGTGGTGAACTCAAAATATTGGGTGTCGTTGTAACCGGAAGCTTTGACTTTGGCTTTGAAAATGACCCTGGAACCAGGAGGAGTACTTTCATCCAGAATAGCAGAAAAAGCGTAGGTGGTCGTATCAAATGTGGCCAGGTAGGGGGTAGTCCAGGTGTTGCCGGTCAATGTCACTAAATTACTCAATGGTTCTAGTGTAATCTCCAGACCAGAGGCAGGCTTGAGCCAGTTAATGGCTTCCAGATCATAGTGCACAGTGTCGCCAAAAAAAACCTTCTGCCCGGCCTGGGTATGCAAAGAATCTTTCACCAAACGCACCGAAGGAGAAAGCGTATCAGTCAGGGCGCTGTACATGTTGAGCATGCCCCGGCCCAGCAGGCCCTTGTACTGCGCATTGCCTGCCAACCCGTCCACCGATGTGCCTGTGATACGCAACTGCTCCATGATTTGAACGGCAGAGTACTTTGAAAAATAAGATCTGAGTAAAGCAGCCGCACCCGCCACCTGAGGCGAAGAGAACGATGAGCCATCAGCGGTACCATAGGTACTATTGTTTCTTGTTGAATAGGCGGCGGTGCCCGGAGCTACCAGGTCGACATAGTAGCTATAGGTAGCGAAGGACGACTTGGTACCATCGTTAGTCGAGGCCGCTACGGACAATACGTGGTCGTAACTGGCAGGGTAAAAAGTGAGTTCGGCATTGGTGTTGCCGGCGGCAGCCACTACCACCACATCCCTTTCCAATACGGCGTAGTTGATAATATCTTGCGCCGCCTGGCTGTAATTGCCGGTGGAGCCCCAGCTCAAATTGATGACATCCATGCCCTGATTGGCAGCATAAATGATGGCTTCGTAGTTGCCAAATGAAGTGTTATCCTCTGTTTTAAATGCTTTTAGGGGGACAAACTTAGACTTAAAGCCTGTTCCCGCCATTCCTTTGGCGTTGTTGGTTCTGGCTGAAGATAAACCGGAAACGTGTGTGCCGTGGTCTCCAAAATCTGATTTGGGGTCACTATCTCTATTGGCAAAGTCCCATCCACGGTAGTCATCTACATAACCGTTCCCATCGTTGTCAACTCCGTCGATAGGGTCATTTGTATTCAAGTAGATGTTACTGCTTAAGTCCTCGTGGGTATAGTCTGCTCCGGTGTCAATAACGCCAATGACAATGGTAGAGTCTCCAGTCGTAATCCCCCAGGCGTCATAAGCTTTGATAGACGACAGATAGGGCTGCTTGGGGCTCGCTGTGGCGGCATCTGGGTCGTTGGGTATCAGAAAGAGCTGCTCTTTGAAAACTGGCTCGGCATAAAGTACATTGTCATACCGAAGCAATTCGTTGATAGCTTCCAGCACATTGCCTTCTGCCAACTCAACTTTGTACATGTTAGCCAGGTATTTACTTGGCCGCTGGAGTGTTCTTGCGCTTGCATTGGATGCAGGATCGAGGGCTTTCAGCTCCTTTATCGATATCTTCTGGCTGATGGTGAATGAGGTGATATCGGGAACAGCTTGTAACGTCCGTCCACCTGTTGAATAGCGGCCGTCTTTGAATTTAATGATGAGCTGATTGGGCTGGATATCCGATGCCGACTTGCCCGATGGTAGTTGATATCTTCTGCTGGGTTGCGCACTGCTTGCCATGGGCCATAGGACCATGAGCAGCAAAAAGCTGCCCGGTAACAACACTTTATACCAATGGCTTACCTTCATTTCTTAAGCTGCTAACGCACCTTTACTTTTCGCACTATCTGTGAGAAGAGAGAAGGAAAAAACCGCTTCACATAAATACCCCCCACTTCTTTCACTCCTCCTATGTACACCTCTTCTTTTTCTTTTTCCACTGCTCTCACAATCGTCCTTGCTGCCGCTTCCGGTGCAATGCCATTTGCCTGAGCGTCATCCATCTCGTTGAATTTCCCCCCGTCGCCAGTAATTGAGTTGACGGAAATCTGAGTCCGGATAAATCCAGGGCAAATAATGGTCACCTTGATACTGTCGTCGTGCAGTTCTGCCCTCAGGCCGTCGTAGAAGCCATGCAGAGCATGTTTGCTGGCTGCATATCCTGTCCGATAAGGCGAGCTGATGATGCCCACAGCACTGGAGATCACGACATGGTGCCCGTTTTTTCGGCTGATCATGCCTGGAAGCAGTGCCTTGGAAAGGGCAATGGCGCCAAAATAATTGACTTCCATTACTTTGCGATCCACATCCAACTGAGTGTCTTTGGCCAGTGAGCGCTGGCTGATCCCGCCGTTGTTTACAAGCACGTCTACCACACCAAACATAGCTTCCGCTTCTTTAGCTTTGGCTTCAAGACTTGCCGCATTGGCCAGGTCGACTGTCAGTATTTTAACATTTTCCTCCACCAGGCCTTGCACAGATGCTACACAAGCAGCTTTCACTCTTTCCAGTTCTTCCTGGCGGCGAGCCGACAGAATAAGTTTCGCTCCCTTTCTGGCCATTTCATAGGTAATCGCTTCCCCAATCCCTGAAGATGCGCCTGTGATCCACACTACTTTGCCTTTTACCTCAGCCATACGCTACTTTCTTTTTTTCCACCGGGTGAATGAATAATTATAAGGATTTTTTTCGTCAGAGGACATGTCTTTTCGACTAACTTCTTCCCAAATGTGTGTGTCAGGAAGAGGGTATTTGACATTTCCCTCCACAATTACATCAATTTCTGTAATATAAAGGATGTCAGAAATAGGCTGTGTTTGCTTGTAGACCTCCCCACCGCCAATGATATAAAGTTCCTCTTCCCCGGCTGCGGCTGCCAATGCAATTCCTTTTTCGATAGAGTCAACAACATGAGCACCCTCAATGCTGAAGTTTTTGTCTCTTGTTACAATAATAAACGTTCTGCCAGGGAGAATTTTACCAAGCGACTCGAAGGTTTTTCTGCCCATGAGCACGTGGTGCCCCATTGTTTGATCCTTGAAGTACCTAAAATCCTTGGGCATATGCCATAGCATTTTGTAATCATTGCCGATGACGCCATTTTTTGCCACTGCCACTATTTGAGAAATAATCATATCCTGTTGCCTCTGAGAAATTCTTCAATATCCATCCTTTTCTTGCCTTCCATCTGCAATTCCTCGATGGAGATATATCCATCTGCAGTTTTAAGATATAGGTACGTCTTGCTGTCACTCATCATTTCTTTTTCGCCCTTTTGCTCGACTTTTCGTGCCTTGTAAACTTTCACAGTTTTGCCCATTAGGGTTGTCCAGGCGGTAGGGTAGGGCGATAGGCCTCTGATGAAGTCAACCACCTGCTCAGTCGGTTGTTCAAAGTTGATCTCGCAGGTTTCTCTGAATATTTTTGGCGCTGTGGGCGTATCTTCAAAAATTTCCTGCGGCTGTTCCTTGTAGTTTCCTTCTGCAATGGCTTCGACAGTTTTCAGCACCAGTGCGGCTCCCTTGTTCATGAGTCTTTCATACACTGTGCCAACGTTGTCCTCATCGCTTATGGACTCTTTTTCCTGAAAAAGGATATCGCCAGTATCAATTTCGTGTTTCAGAAAAAAAGTAGTGACGCCTGTTTCTTTCTCGCCGTTGATAATGGCCCAGTTGATGGGGGCCGCCCCCCTGTATTTGGGTAACAGTGAGCCATGCAAGTTGAAAGTGCCTAAGGCCGGCATTTGCCATACTATTTCGGGCAGCATGCGGAAGGCAACTACTATTTGCAGGTTGGCGTCCAACGCCTTCAACTCCGCTATGAATTCAGGAGCCTTAAGGTTCGTTGGTTGCAGGATGTTGAGCCCCTTATCTTCGGCATAGGCTTTCACAGCCGATACACCCAGCTTTTTACCTCTCCCTTGTGGCTTGTCGGGCGCTGTAATCACCCCAACAATATTCCACCCATTGGTTACTAAAATATCGAGACTTGGCACGGCGAATTCCGGCGTACCCATAAATACTATTCGAAGATCCTTTGTCATGAAGGCTGTTTATTCAAAATCATCATACAGCAGATGCTTTTTTCTTATCTGCTTGTATGCATCAAGCTTTTTCTGCCACGTGGCTTTGATCTCAGCTTCACTCATTCCCTTCTCAATTTGCTTGCGAAGGTCAGGAGTTCCCGCCAGAAGGGCGAAGTAATTATTAAAAAAACTGGAGTCGGCCGGCGTTTTCTTGTAAAATGAAATGAGGTAGGAGAGGTCTACGGCATTGGGTACGGGAGCTTGCCTCAGGTCGGTACCATAACAAAGTTTGTCCTGATGCTTGGGATCCATCGACATGCCCGGAATTGGAACGGGAGTAAATTGAAAGTCGCCAAACTCAGGCGAAGGGTAGCCTAATACTTCAAAGGGAAAGTGAGTGCCTCTGCCCAGGCTCATCATCGTGCCTTCAAAAAGGCAGATAGAAGGATACCAGGCGATGGAGTGGTCGGTTGGTAGATTGGGCGAAGGGCTTACAGGCAAATTATAAGAGCTGCTATGTGTCCAATTCGCCAGCTTGATCACTTGCAAGTCGGCTTTAACGCTATTTTCCAGCCACCCCTCGTTGTTGATCATGGTGGCCAGCTCACCCATGGTAAGGCCATAGGCAATAGGAATGGGATGGAGACCCACAAATGACTTTTGGGCTTCTTCCAAAACAGGCCCGTCAATTACATTACCCAATGGGTTGGGCCTGTCAAGCACTATGAATGGTAAACCGTTTTCTGCGCAGGCTTCCATGGCATAGCTCATGGTGCTGGTATAGGTGTAGAACCTGGCCCCTACGTCCTGAATGTCAAAAATCACTACATCAAGGCCCGAAAGGTCTTCCTTTGTAGGTTTGTTGTGGCTGCCATACAGGGAGAGGATGGGGATCCCTGTTTTCGAGTCGACTTCATTTCCCACCTTATCGCCGGCGGGGGTGTCGCCCCGGAAGCCATGTTCTGGTGCAAATATTTTTTTGATAGCAATGCCTCTGCTTAGCAGCGAGTCAACCAGGTGCGTTTCCCCCAGCATGGTGGTATGATTCACTACCATACCCACGTTTTTATTTTGCAGAAGTGGCAAGTATTCTTCCATCTGCGCAGCACCAACTTTTATCTGAGAATCAGCTACCTCTTCCACTAGGGCCTTTTTATCTTCTTGTTTTGCCGCATCAGAGCCGCAGGCAGTCAGCATAATGGTAAAAAATGCAATCCTAATCATAGTGTAAATGTGAGGCATGTCTTTATTTTTGTGAGGGTCGAAACTAATTCTGCTGGCAAAATTAATCATTTTTGAATCTTTCCTACTTTATATCGAAGCGAATAAACAAAGACCATGAAGGGTCATTTTCGGCCTCCATTGGCAGGATTGCGGTAGCAAGCATTGCTGTAGGCCTTGCCAGCGCTTTGGTGGCTTTTTTGATCCTCAGAGGCTTTCAGACTACGATCGTTGACAAGATATATGGTTTTGCGGGTCATATGCAGATTTCCCGGTATACTTTGAAATCCAACAATTTTGACGAGCCCCCCATTAGCCTCACATCCGACTTTTATACTCACTGGAAGGAATATGACTTTGTTACTCATGTGCAGCCTATCGGCTACAAGATGGGGATTCTTAAAACTGAGGAGGCAGTTTTGGGCGTGGTGTTCAAGGGAGTGACGAAAGATTTTGATTCAACCAGGTTTACGCCAAGCCTTGTAAAAGGTCATTTTCCGCATTTTTCTGACAGTACTTACTCTCTTGAAGTGCTATTGAGCCAAAGAATAGCAGACAAGTTGGAGAAGGATATTGGTGATGAAGTGATCATGTATGTCGTGCAAAACCCGCCCCGGTTCAGAAGGTTGTCGATTGCTGGCATTTATGAAACAGGTCTCGAAGACTTTGACGACAGGATTATTTTAGGGGACTTGGGCCTGGTACAACGCCTCAACAACTGGCCCGACTCTTTAGTAGGTGGCTATGAGGTGTTTTTGCGTGACCCTTCTGATATGGAAGCCGCTGAAAATGAGATGTACGATGTGCTGGACTCGGATTTATACGCCGATACGGCTGACAATAAGTATTTTCAGATATTTGAGTGGCTGCAGATGCTGGACAGGAATGTCGCCATTTTTCTGGTACTCATCCTTTTTGTCGCCAGCTTCAATATGGTGTCTTTTCTGCTCATCCTCATTATGGAGCGCACAAACATGATTGGGGTGCTGAAAGGCCTCGGAGCCACGGACCTGACGGTAAGGCGAATTTTTTCGTGGAATGGTATGCGGCTCATTGCCAGGGGGATGCTGTGGGGCAATGTAATTGCCGGTGGGTTGGGGTTGCTTCAAAGTCAATTTCACATCATACCACTTGATGCTGCCAGCTACTACATGCACTACGTGCCTATTTATTGGGACTGGTGGGCGATTGTGTTGGTAAATATCCTGACGTTTGTGGTAGTGAACCTCACGCTGTTTATTCCAACAACAGTCATTATCAACATCAGACCTATTGCTGCTATTAAGTTTGACTAAGCTTCTACCCGCAGGTATTTCCTGAAAAGGCTATAAATCCTCATTTGAAGCACGCCCAGAACAGCTTCCTGAAAAATGCCCCGGGTCATTTTGGATTCTCCACGGCTTCGGTCAGTGAAAATGATCGGAATCTCCTTTATTTTGAAACCATATTTCCAGGCAGTGAACTTCATCTCAATCTGAAAAGCGTAACCAACGAACTTGATTTTGTTGAAGGGAATGGTTTCCAGCACGTGCCGGCGGTAGCATTTGAAGCCTGCAGTAGTGTCTGACACTGGTATGCCAGTGATGAAACGGACATATAAACTGGCGAAAATAGACATCATTACCCGGCTTATCGGCCAGTTCACCACGTTCACCAGCCCGTCGACGTACCTTGAGCCAATGGCCACATCAAAGCCGTCTTTGGCACAGGCGTTGTAAAGCTTTTCAAGATCTTTAGGGTCGTGGGAGAAGTCGCAGTCCATCTCAAACATGTATTCATAGCCCTTATCCAACCCATATTGAAATCCGGCTATGTAAGCGGTGCCAAGTCCGTGCTTTCCCTCCCTTTCCAGAATATGAAGTCTGTCTGGCCAAATACTCTGCATGTGCTTAACAATAGCTGCGGTGCCATCCGGAGAGCCGTCATCCACGATAAGCAGGTCAAACTGCATGGACAAATCAAACACCGCTTCGATCATAAGAGCGACGTTCTCTTTTTCGTTGTAAGTTGGGATAATGACTAAACCTTTATTCACAGTTTTTGCTAGTGAACGCCAAACATATTAAAACCATTTCGTTTCTTGAATATATAAAGTGAATTTGCCGCTTTTTTAACGATTAAATACCGGGATCAGTTTATGAACAAGGCCATATTTCTTGATAGGGATGGAGTAATTAATGTTGAAAGGGGAGAGTATACCTTTAGACCTGAGGACTTTACCATCGAAAAGGGAGTGAAAGAGGCTTTGGAGATCTTAAAAGAAAAGGGGTACACAACGGTTGTCATCACCAATCAGGCCGGAATTGCCAAAGCTATCTATACAAAGGAGGACGTGGAGGCTTGTCATGCAAAAATGCATGAGCAATTGCCGGGGCTTATCGACGACGTGTTTTATGCACCCTACTACCCTCCGCTCTCGGAATCGCTGGGCCGAAAGCCGGGCTCCCTGCTCTTTGAAAGGGCACTTGCTTTGTATCATGTTGACCCGCAACAATCATGGATGGTGGGCGACAACGACCGGGACCTGGTGCCCGCCAGAAAGTTGGGAATGCATACGATTGGCATCGGGGTTGCAGAAAAGTTTCCCTCCGCCGATGCCTGCGTAAGCAGCCTTTTGGAGGCGGTCACCAACGTCATTATGAAATAGACTAGCGGTAGCAGAAGTTAGCTGGCTATTTGTAGCCCAGAATCTTCAGCATGCTGTCGCTCTCCTGCTCTTCTCTGAAAAGTTTCGTTGTTACCGTGCCTCGCTGGTCTCTGTCGATGATGATGTGCTTGGGGGCGGGAATCAGGCAATGCTGAATGCCGCCGTATCCTCCCAGGCTTTCCTGGTAGGCGCCGGTATGGAAGAAGCCGAAGAAAAGTGTTTCGTCGTCTTCAATCACTGGCAGGAACACCTCCGAAGTGTGAGCTTCTGAGTTGTAGTAGTCCATACTGTCGCAGGTAAGGCCACCGAGGTTTACTTTGTGGAAATTGTTGTCCCAGTTGTTGATGGGCAGCATGATGTATTTTTGGTTCAATCCCCACACATCGGGCAGATGAGTAATAAATGAACCGTCCATCATGTACCAAAGCTCCTTGTCGTTTTGCAGCTTTTGGTCAAGCACCGAATAAATCGTTGCGCCACTTTCGCCTACGGTAAACGAGCCATATTCAGTGAAGATATCCGGCACCGGCACATTGTTCTTATTGCAGATCCACTGGATGTTTTCAACGATTTGCTCAGCCATGTAAGGGTAATCGAATTCAAACGCCAGGGAGCTTTTGATGGGGAAACCGCCGCCGATGTCGATCGTGTCGAGTTCGGGGCAGGTCTTTTTTAGCTCGCAGTACATGTAAATGAACCGGCTAAGCTCCGACCAGTAGTAGGCAGTGTCTTTTATGCCGGTATTGATGAAGAAGTGAAGCATTTTGAGCTTCGCTTTCGACTTACCGTCCTTGATTCTGTTTTTGTAAAAGTCGATGATGTTGTTGTACCTGATGCCAAGGCGGGAGGTGTAGAACGCAAAGTTCGGCTCCTCGTCGGCAGCCACTCTGATGCCAATTTGAAACTCGTCAACGGTAACGCCCGATTCATATTTGTCAAGCTCTCCCAGGTTGTCAAGAATGGGCACACAGTTTTTGAAGCCGTCGTTGATCAGGTCGGTAACGTACTCCGTGTAGAGTGGCCTCTTGAAGCCATTGCAAACCACGAAAGTGTCTTTGGATATCTTGCCTTTTTCAAACAGGTTCCTGACAATGGGAATGTCGTAGGCCGAAGAGGTTTCGAGGTGAATGTCGTTTTTAAGCGCTTCCTCCAGCACGAA
The DNA here is from genome assembly GCF_032999765.1 of Imperialibacter roseus. Lineage (GTDB taxonomy): Bacteria > Bacteroidota > Bacteroidia > Cytophagales > Cyclobacteriaceae > Imperialibacter > Imperialibacter roseus. The sequence goes on from NZ_CP136051.1 coordinate 1,201,625, forward strand.
GGAAAAGTGCGAAGACTTGGTGCAATAGCAATAAGTGTACTTGCCTCCGTATTTATGCTTGGCTATTGCATTATTGAATATTTCTTTGGCGTACTGTATTCGTTCACTGATTTTCGGGAGATAAGTGAGCTTGAGGGGTGTGCCATATTGTTCTATGACATCCATCAGGTTCACTTCGTTAAACAACAATTGATTGTTTTCTACTCTAAATTCCTCAGTGGGGAACTCAAAGGTTTGATCAATCAGATCGAAGTAGCTTTTCATCTAAATCAGTGCGGTTCTTGATTACATTTAATATACCAGGCGCTGCGCTATAAAAGGCACAGAAAAGCAAATATAAAGGTATAGGTCGGCCATTAACAACAGTATTGCCAAATGATCTGGGCTGGCAACGATTTTTTTATGTAATCACTTATTTTTCAGGTAATTAGTGCAAATGAAGAAAAGGTTAACATTTCAGGTGCGCTTTGAGGGTTCCCATGGGTTAGTCGTGAGTTTTGGAGACATGCGCAATTTCGTGACGTGTTTTTGCGAATTTTTAATATTTGATGCGATTTCGATGCTGGAAATATCTTAAATTGCACCGTGGATGAATGTTATTGGCATCCTTACCCTAATTTTATGTCTTGTTACATAGGTAAACAACTGGAACCCAACCAGGCGCTCAGAGTCAGAGCGTTGCCGTGCAGAATATACCTGCCCTACTATCATTTTTCGTATAATTAGCACCGCCTGATGCGGGAACGCCAAGCAGGTCTGCTTTTTTTGACATCGTAAAGCAACAGGCGTTCGTTAACTGGTTTTCAAAGCTTAAACAACATAATCCCATTATAATGAAAGAGATTTTGCTCATCGAAGTTAAGTCAGAACTCGGTGCAGGCACAAGAGGTGCCAGTTTGGGCATCGATGCTGTTAAAATTGCCAGCATCGATCTTCAGTCAGATTTTTTTGCAAGGTACGATTCAGTGAATGTTCGCACCGACAACAGCCCATTGTTCACCGGCTTCATTTCACCTTCAGCTAAGTATGTGAACGCTATTATTGGTGTGGAAAAGAGAGTGTGCAATGCTGTGTGTGAGGCATTGGAGTTTGGTCAGCTGCCCATGGTGCTGGCTGGTGACCACAGCACAGCGTTTGGTACTATCGCAGGCGTAAAAAAGGCATTTCCGGATAAGAGACTCGGCGTGATTTGGGTAGACGCCCATGCCGACCTTCATACACCCTACACCACGCCGTCAGGCAATGTGCATGGCATGCCTCTGGCCATGGCGCTGGGCACCGACAACCGGGACGTTCAAACCAACGAACCACCAGCCGAGGTTGCCCATATTTGGGAGGAGATTAAAAAGATTGGAGTTGAGGGCCCTAAGCTGCACCCTTCTGATGTGGTGTTTATTTCAAAACGTGACACGGAAGCGCCGGAAGACTACCTGGCTGAGAAATTTGGTATGCGTAATTACACAACCGAGGAAGTAAGGAAATATGGCCCGAAGAAAGTAGCAGCCATGGCGTTGGAGCAGCTCCGGGAATGCGATATGATTTATGTGTCTTTTGATGTCGACAGCCTCGATCCTTCTGTGTCGGTGGGCACTGGCACGCCCGTGCCTGGCGGACTTACCGTAGAGGAAGCAAAAGTGATCAATACCGAATTGGTCAAGAGCCCAAAGGTGCTATGTTGGGAAATGGTGGAGATTAACCCCACACTGGATTCAGAAAACAAGATGGCCGAAGTAGCTTTTGAGATTATGGAGGCAACAGCCAGGTCATTTGAGGATTCGAGGATGAAGCCGGTGTTGGTTTAGTGACGACCTAACTGAAATTGGTTTATCAAAAGGATGTGGCATCAACCACATCCTTTTTTCGTATGGCGTTGCTAAATGCCCCGCAAGAGTCGGAATAACAATGAAATAACCAATAACACTACGAAAATGTAAAACACAATTTGTGCTATACCTGCTGCGGCCCCGGCTATCCCGCCAAAGCCCAGAACTGCTGCAATCAATGCGATAATCAGCAGTCCGATAATCAATCTTAACATAGCTTTTAATTTTGGTTGAAAATAAAATGATCTCCCCAATGCTAACGGCTCAAAACAGCCTGGGTTGGGGGTAGAAGAGTTATGTTGTTGATTATCAGGTAAATAAAATTTTATAAAATAGAAATATAGAAAGAAAATATTGAATATTTTCTTGTTGATACATTCTCTAAAATGGCTTCGATTCTACGGCAAAAGTCTGGTTCTTCTACTCTTTCAACCAACCCATACGAACTGCCCAATCACGCAGGTAAGCCTGTCGGAATTTGTTGACCGTTTTTGCTCCTGCTCTGTTGTTTTCGATAAGAGAATCAGCAGGATTGTCCGTCCAGTAGTGTTGGCCGTGGTTAGTTTTAACGAAAGAGCCTCCCCAGCTTTCTCCTTCCGGGTTGTCTATGTCGCCATTGAGAAAATAGAGCACCGATGGTGTGTCGCCCATCTTGATGTCTTTTTTCTTGTTCCAGAACAAGTCTCCTAGTGTGCCATGGCCTTTTACATGATTTTCAACAAAGGTGAGATTACCCATGCTATTGGTGGTGTCGCCGCCCATGTACATGCCCCGGAAGGTGGTGTTGTTTTCTATCCACCACAGGTCAGGGTGGTTGTGAAAAAGGTAATCTCTCGATTTTGGATCCTGCAATGTGTTCCACGACCCAATGGAATATACTCTTATGTTGCTTTTGATGGAAGGGGCGTGGTGCACTGCCTGGGCTACATCGGTTATTGATCCCCACACGAGGATGTACAGCGGCTGGCCAGCGTTTTCTTTGGCCTTGTCTATTATCCATGAGGCGCCGTCACTTAATTCTGTGGGAACTTCAGTTTTAAGTGAATCGGTGGCTCCTTGTTTGGTGATGCTGAGTAGGTACTCCGGGGAAGGAAAGCGTGCTGAATGCTTTTTGAGCTTTTCAAAATCCGCTGCATAAGCAGCAATTGCTTCCTCTATGTGTTCCTTTCTCCCGGCATCAGGTGGCGAGCTAATCAAGCCGAGGAGATTGAATCGGTCGGCATAGACAAACAAATGAACGAGAGACTGGTAGTCATCAGGGTCGCTGCCGCCGATATCTGTAGAAACGATGATATTTGGCCGGTCAGCCACAGGCCTGGAATTGTTGCAAGCTGAGACAATGACCACTGCAGCCAAAAGCAGCAGTCGCATGGGATGGCTGGAGGTGTTTTTGGGCATTCTGGTAAATCTGATTTCTTTATGGAATGTCACAGCTAGGGATGAAAGAGAAAATAGAGTGATAGAATATAATTTATGCAAGAATTATTTGAGTATTTTTTATATAAGCGATACCTTTATCGATTGACTATCTTTTTTTTGAATACATTATGCCTCTTCTAGCTATTGGACAAACAGGTGTATGAACTTTAGTTGAGTTTGTCTTTAGGCTAAATTATATAAGTTTTACTCATTATGGCTGTTCGACCTAACCTAAAAGCAGCAGTGGGGCTGATATTGCTATTGCTATCAGGCACTGTTTCTGCACAGAATTTTTCTGCCGGTGTAAATACCGAGAACCCCAACCCAAGGGCGGTACTACACCTTGTTTCCCCCAACGGCGACCAGGGGCTACTCATTCCCCAACTCACAACAGCGCAAAGAACAAGCATGGGCGGCGGTCTCAATGCCCAGTCCAACGGATTGCTTGTGTATGACAATGAGCAGGGGCTGTTCTACTTCTGGCTGAATACGGGCTGGATTGCCTTGTCAGTTACTGATAATCAAACCCTGGCAGTTTCGGGTACCAACCTTACTATCCAAAACGGCAACTCAGTGGATTTGGCCGCCACAGGTTTTCTTCTGTCTGAAACTGATCCTACAGTACCAGATGCCATCAAAGATGGAATCGACTGGACAGAACTGACCAATATTCCGGCTGGTTTTGCAGATGGTGTGGATGAGGTGGGGAGCTCCGCAGGCGACGGCACGACCATTTTAGGTGACGGCAATGCCACTCCCTTTTCTGTAGGCGTGATAGACATATCGCAGGTAAACGGCCTGGCGACGATTGCAGCGAGCGGCTCGTTCAACGACCTGGCTGATGTGCCTGCTAATTTGGATGTGGACAATACCGATGACCTTTCTACTTCTGCTGTTCCGGCCCCTGGCGATGTTTCAGGGAGCTTTGCGCTCGGTTTGGTCGTGGACCAGGTGGGGGGCGAGGCAGCTGCTGATGTTGGTGCAGCCACTTTTTTCGTGACCAACAACCCCTTTATTGACCCTGACTTCAGCGACGATCTTACCTTGTCTGATACTCCTTCCGGTGGCGATGTAAGCGGGGATTTTGGAACTGGGTTGGTTGTTGACTTTGTGGGGGGCGAGGCAGCTGCTGATGTGGCAGCAGCAACAGCACTTGTGATTGCCAATCCGAACATTGACCTGGATGCTACTAATGATTTTGATGGGGCTTATTCCAGCCTGACAGGCGTTAGCGTAGTGAATGCCGATGTAAATGCGGCTGCTGCGATAGCGGGAACGAAGATTTCTCCAAACTTTGGCACTCAGAATATTAGTACTTCGGGTTCAGTAACAGCTGGAAGTTTCGCCGGTGATGGCGGTGGATTAATTAACATTACAGCGACGAACTTCACTGGTAACCTGGCCGGTGACGTGACTGGCCCACAGGGAACGACTGTGATAGCCAACGATGCGGTAACGAGTGCAAAAATCCTCGATGGGACAATTAGCAACGTCGATATAGCGGATGTTGCAGCAGCGAAAGTAACCGGTTTGGGCACCGCCGCTACATTGAATGTGGGTACGGCTCCGAATAATGTTGTGCAATTAGACGCTACTGGTCTTCCGGGAGTGGATGGCTCTCAATTAACCAATGTTGCTGCCGTAAGCTTCACAGGTAATCTGGCAGGTGATGTAACTGGCCCACAGGGAACGACTGTGATAGCCAACGATGCGGTAACGAGTGCAAAAATCCTCGATGGGACAATTAGCAACGCAGATATAGCAGATGTTGCAGCAGCGAAAGTAACAGGTTTGGGCACAGCAGCTACATTGAATGTGGGCACGGCTCCGAATAATGTTGTGCAATTAGACGCCACTGGCCTTCCGGGAGTGGATGGCTCTCAATTAACCAATGTTGCTGCCGTAAGCTTCACCGGTAACCTGGCCGGTGACGTGACTGGCCCACAGGGAACGACAACGATTGCCAACAATGCGGTAACGAGCGCAAAAATTCTCGATGGGACAATTAGCAACGTCGATATAGCAGATGTTGCAGCAGCGAAAGTAACCGGTTTGGGCACCGCCGCTACATTGAATGTGGGTACGGCTCCGAATAATGTTGTGCAACTGGACGCCACTGGTCTTCCAGCCGTTGATGGCTCTCAACTAACCAATGTCGCTGTTACTACCATTACAACACCTTTTGATGGGGACGTTTTGACCTGGGATAACACGAATAGCCGCTGGGATGCCATTGCGCCAACAGTCACTGGCGATATGTTTGCAGGCACGTATGATCCTAATGGGATAGGACTGGATGCATTTGCCTTCCAGAACCAATATAGCCTTACCACACCTCTTGATGGTGATGTTTTGACCTGGGATAACACGAATAGCCGCTGGGATGCCATTGCGCCAACAGTCACTGGCGATATGTTTGCAGGCACGTATGATCCTAATGGGATAGGACTGGATGCATTTGCCTTCCAGAACCAATATAGCCTTACCACACCTCTTGATGGTGATGTTTTGACCTGGGATAACACGAATAGCCGCTGGGATGCCATTGCGCCAACAGTCACTGGCGATATGTTTGCAGGCACGTATGATCCTAATGGGATAGGACTGGATGCATTTGCCTTCCAGAACCAATATAGCCTTACCACACCTCTTGATGGTGATGTTTTGACCTGGGATAACACGAATAGCCGCTGGGATGCCATTGCGCCAACAGTCACTGGCGATATGTTTGCAGGCACGTATGATCCTAATGGGATAGGACTGGATGCATTTGCCTTCCAGAACCAATATAGCCTTACCACACCTCTTGATGGTGATGTTTTGACCTGGGATAACACGAATAGCCGCTGGGATGCCATTGCGCCAACAGTCACTGGCGATATGTTTGCAGGCACGTATGATCCTAATGGGATAGGACTGGATGCATTTGCCTTCCAGAACCAATATAGCCTTACCACACCTCTTGATGGTGATGTTTTGACCTGGGATAACACGAATAGCCGCTGGGATGCCATTGCGCCAACAGTCACTGGCGATATGTTTGCAGGCACGTATGATCCTAATGGGATAGGACTGGATGCATTTGCCTTCCAGAACCAATATAGCCTTACCACACCTCTTGATGGTGATGTTTTGACCTGGGATAACACGAATAGCCGCTGGGATGCCATTGCGCCAACAGTCACTGGCGATATGTTTGCAGGCACGTATGATCCTAATGGGATAGGACTGGATGCATTTGCCTTCCAGAACCAATATAGCCTTACCACACCTCTTGATGGTGATGTTTTGACCTGGGATAACACGAATAGCCGCTGGGATGCCATTGCGCCAACAGTCACTGGCGATATGTTTGCAGGCACGTATGATCCTAATGGGATAGGACTGGATGCATTTGCCTTCCAGAACCAATATAGCCTTACCACACCTCTTGATGGCGACGTCTTAACATGGGACAATACGAACAGTCGTTGGGATGCCATGGCTTCCAATGGATTCACCCTCCCATATACCAATTCTGTTGCTGATATTAACGCCCTATTCGATCTTGACAACATCGGTACTGGGCCGGCTGCAAGGTTTGCTAACACTACCTTTAATGGTACAGCGGTGTTGGTTGAGGGAAATGTTGCCTTGCAACAAGGGTCAAATAGGAAGATTGCGATTCAAGATAACACTGTTGCAGCGGGAAATGATTTAGAGGTAGCAGCTGGCGGTACCACACTGGCTGCCATCGGCGGTGTTTTAGCCTTAAAAGGCGGAAGTTCGACTTTGGGAACTGGTGGTAACATCCGTCTTGAGCCAGGCACGGGCGTTAGCAATGGAGGCATCGACATGCGGGGGATCACACGCTTTGGCCAACCAGGGTTAGCACCAGGACGCATTGAGTTGGAAGATAACACGGGAACAAATGCGGTTTCAATCATTGCGCCTTCTGGTGTCGCTAGCTACACACTAACTTTGCCAACCGTAACAGGTGCCGGCGCTTTAACCAATGACGGATCCGGAGCTTTGACATGGAACCCGGCAGGTGCTGGAAACTATATTATTGATGCGAACGAAAACCAGAAAGGTGGTGCAAGTGCGGCTCCTGCAATCACCACTGGTGTTCAAAATGTTGTGCTTGGAAATTTATCAGGGAGTGGGTTGACCGTTGGAAATGGAAATGTCGTTGCAGGCCATTCCGGAGGTCTGAGTTTAGTAGGAGGATCTGACAACCTGGTGGTTGGTCGCCTTGCAGACGTCTCCGGTGATGGAAGTAATAATGTGGTGCTTGGTAATAACGCAGATGCGGCGGGTAGTAGTTCAGTTGTAATTGGTGCTAGTGCCAGCGCTTCTGGTAACAGCTCTATTGCCATGGGAGAAAATACACAAGCCAATGGTGTGCGGAGCATGGCCTTCGGTGCCGGCACAGTTGCAACAAACGCTCAGACAGCCATCATAGGAGATGGTGCTACGACCAACACAACTTTCGATGTGGGAATTGGCACCGCAGCGCCGGGAGGCAGATTGGAGGTTTCAACTAAGATAGGAGAGACTGGGCAAAATGGCATAATTATCAATCACCAGGCTGACTCAGGTTTTGGCTTGCTGCTTACGCAAGGCAACTCCGGCAATATAAACGATGCCATGCAAGTCACCAATTCAGGAGGAGCCGGTGTTTCAACTCGTGCGGGATGGTTTAGAAACATAGAAGCAACAAATGCGGGCCCAGCCCTGGCTGCACAAAGTGCAGGCACTGGCCCTTCTATGCAGGTAGACAAGGCAGTAGACGGTGATGCCCTGGTGGTCAATCACACTTCTTCACTTGGCAATGGCATTTTTGTGAACATGAACCCGGTAGGTACAAACCCTGCCGTTCAGATTTCCAACTCTGGAATCGGAGGTTCCATTACAGCGGACGGAAATATAACGACTTCGGGCAATCTCACCGGTACTGATATTGCAGCTGCCAACAATATTTCGGCAGGAGTAAATATAACAGCAACAGGCGCATTGTCAGGGGCAACGCTTTCGGTGGGGGGGCAGGCTGTTGTTAACGGACGGTTTATTACTACTCCACAGCCGCAAGCAGTGGTTTCCGGCTTACCAGTTCCAACATCCAGAATTATTCGCCTGACTGCTGGTGCCACTACAATCAATGGCATTGCTGCGGGCCAAAACGGACAGGAGGTGATATTGATTAATACTACGGGGGGATCTATTCTGGTAAATGATGGATCTCTTCTGCTGAACAATGCTGCGCCATTCACGATGAATAATAACGCAACATTGCATTTAATTTACGACTCTGGCCTAGGAGCCTGGTTAGAAATAGGTAGATCTGCTCGTCCATAGTATGAAGTATATTTTAGTTATATTCTACTGGCTACCAATTGCAGCATTCTCCCAAACCTTCAACCTCGGAGGTGACGCCGGACTATTCGTGGGCAGCGATGCCAGCTTTTACTTTGGGGGCAACACGACCCTGAACGGGAACCTGAACAACCAGGGGCAGGTAACGAGCTTCAGCGATATCAACTTCGTTTCAAACACGGATGTCGGTAGCATCAAATTTATAGGCACGGCCGACCAGGAGCTTATTGGAGAAGAGCTAATTTTCTTTGACTTTACCGTAGACAAAGACGGACAGCTCATAGTAAACCCCAGAAAAGTGACTGTTAATGGCACTATGAGCATGGCCAGAGGGGTGATCAAAACCGATGCTGATCAGGAAGTAGTTATTAAAGGGAGCACAATCTCCGGTGGTACCGGGTATATTGAAGGCAGAGCGTTGGGTGTGCTTTCTAATGGTGAACTCACCTTCCCTACAGGTATCAACGGATTTACTAACTACATTACTTTCAGTGGCTTCGATCCAAATATTACATTCGAGGTGAGAATCCTGCGTCCGGACGGTTCCACACTGAATCCTGATGAGGACATTGTGGGAATTGCCGACCAGGTAGAGTGGCAGGTGGTATCTCCCGAAGTGCCGGCAAGTGCCTTTGTTAGCGTGGATTTTTCAGGCATCGATCTGGAGAATTTTCAAAATGGGGAGCAGATACGATCCGAAAAATATGAAGCGGCATTAGTTATGTACACTGTAGATGACACGCTATACCATAGCGTTCCGGGTGTCTTTGTCGATGGCTCTGACCCACAGTCGGAGTCGTTTGGCAGGTTTGAATCAACGGAGCGCATCCCTATCTCAAGCGAAGTTACTCGTTTGAACATAGCACTGATCCCAGTCATCATCAGGCCTCATTTCTTTGTCCCCAACTCCTTCGCACCCAATGGCGAACTGGATGAGAATCACTTGTTCCGGCCGTTCTACTCTGGTGATAAGGTAACAAGCATTTATATGCGGGTCTTCGACTCGTTCAACAAAGAGGTATACCTCTTTAGCCAGGCAGGAGACGATGTTGATCTATCGCTGATGGGTTGGGACGGCACTATGCCGTCTGGCCAGGGGGCTCCGAATGGTGTTTATTACTACACTATTCAACTGCAGGGAGAAACGGAGAATCATAATCAATCGGGCGCAGTACTTTTGGTGAAATAATATGAGAAATACTTTTACTACTGCACTATTTCTTTTTTCACTCAACGTCTTTGCCCAGGAAGGACAGTTTTCGCAGTACTTTGCCAGCTCGTCTTTCATGAGTCCGGCTTTCACGGGAGCTATTCCCAATCTTTCTCTTAACTCCAACTACAAGAGAGGTGGTAGCCCCAATTCAGAAAACTTCTTTGAGATGGTGCAAACCACCTTCACCTACCCATTTCAAAAGCACACCAGCAAGTCGGTGCAGGTAGGTGGAGCGGGGATCAGCTTTTTTCAGGAGCGCCGGGGCTACCAGGGGCTCTACAGTGCCAGAAAGGTGCTTTTGAATGGTGCCTACAATATCAAGCTTGATCAATTTTCGAACCGTTACTTTATTTTTGGCTTACAGGGCGGCGCTGTGCAGCAGCGAATCAACGGCAATCAGCTACAATGGGGCTCGCAATTCAACAAGTATTTCGGTTACGATGACACCAGGCCGGGGGAGGGGATTCCCGTTTCTTCTGTTTTCTACCCGGTCTTTAATTTTGGAGTCATGTATACGGCTTTCGACAACCAGAATCTTTATATCAGAGACAGGAGCTTTACTTTCGGTGCCAGCATCGACAACCTCAACCGGCCGGTGATCGACTACCAATCGGTGGAGCCCAGCCACCTCAATTTTCTCTATAAGGCATTTGGCTCTGTGAAGCTACCACTCGCACCTCGCTGGCACATTTTCCCGTCCTTCTACACCTTACATTCCCATGGCAATACACAAGTAAACGCCGGTACTTACCTGTCTACCTTCCTCAGTTCAGTGCGTTCCCGCACGGCGTTTCTGATGCAGTTTGGTGCCTGGTACAGGGTGGGAGATTCGGTCATCGTGCTTACTGGCTTCCAGGTAGAAAATATAAGGCTGGGGTTCAGCGTGGACCTGAATGCGCAAACTTACAACCTGGGGACAGAGCTGAGCAACGACCTGCCAACGTATGAAATCTCGCTCACTTATAATTTGAATTTGTCTCGGCCGCTGCGTAATATGACGAGCCCCATTTTCTAGCCAATGAGAAAAGTATTACTTATCGCTTTCATTTTATCAGCTCACATCGGCTTGTCACAGTCGGTGCCTAAGCTGGTAGAGTTTGCGGAAGCGCACTTTGCGGCCCATCAGTACCTGGAAGCCATTGAGTACTACGAAAAGATTGTCAGCATTGACAAGCAAAATATTGAGTCGAGGTACAAGCTGGCCATTTGTTATCAGCAAACGCTTCAATACGACAAAGCAGAGGTGGCATTTATTGCGCTGGGTAACCGGCCCGACCACCCTTTTCGGGCGAGGTCACTTTACTACTATGCCACTTTGCGCATGCACGACAGTGCCTATGAGGAGGCGGACTCTGTTTATAATGTATTGATCTCCATGCCCGACGCAAGCCCTGAATTGATCGACTTATCAAGAAACCATAAGGAGGGGTGCTTACTGGCCATTAGACAAAAAAAGATCGATAGGGGTTTTTCGATAGGCGTGTTGGAAGGCATCAATTCCAGGTTTCATGATTTTGGAGCAGTGGTAAATCCTACCAACCTTCATTTGGTGTTTGCTACCACACGGAACCTGCCGGGGGAGCAGTTTGAGGGCAGTCAGTACGATGGGCTGTTGCCCGATTTGGCGACCTATGAGCATCGTCGAAACAATCGCTGGGTGTATGCTGGTGGCGATCAAAACTTTGAAAATATCAACACCCATTGGGCGGAGGGCTCCGGTTCTTTCACCGCCGACGGGAAGAAGTTCTATTTTTCTTCCTGCCTTGGCGAAGCTGCCTCAGATTGCTCAATTTATGTGAGCTATCTGGAAAAGGGAAAGTGGACGAAGCCGGTGGTATTGAATGAATACATCAATGAACCCGGATCGGAAAACAAGCACCCTTATATTACAAGCTCCGGTGACACATTGTTTTTCAGCTCCGACAGGCCTGGCGGAGCCGGGGGAGCGGACATATGGATGAGTTTGACCGGAGCCTATGCCGAATCATGGTCGCCAGCCATCAATATGGGTAAAGTGATTAACTCTTCAGAAAATGAAATAACACCTTACTATTCGGAGGTGTTCAGCTGCCTGGTGTTTGCCAGCGATGGCCACGTAGGCTATGGTGGTTTCGATCTCTATGCTGCCAAAGGGCAGTCCTTTTTTGAACCCCATGTCTATAACCTGGGCGCTCCCTTTAACTCCACCTGGGACGACACTTATTTCAATATCTCCGACTCAGTCGGCTTCCTCACCACCAACCGGCTCAACGGAAAAATACTGGACCTTTTTACTTTTCAGGTCAGTGACGAAAAACTGTTTTTGTCCCTTCTCATTTCCGGGGAGTCGCTTATAGACGCCCGTATTATGTCGAACCTCAGAGATACCCGGTCGATTGATATTGTGACGCTTAGGGTGGAGGATTATCAGGGGTATGAGCTATATGAAGCGGTTAACTTTGAAAAGCCAAAGCCTGACCTAATAGTTGAAAAGCAAATGGGCGCCCGACCCAAAAAGGTTTACAACCCGGACGCAATTGCAGACGGGGGCGGCATGCAGGGAGCAGCGTCACAACGAACAGGTGCCGGGCCATCTTATCTGCCGTCGGGTGCTGGCGGCAGGGCTCGTTTGGGCTTTTCCGGTGGCAGGTCGGAACCCTCCAGAGACCAGCCTTTTGAGAAGATACTATTCGATTTTGGCATGTTTGTGTTGCGACCTCAAGCAAAAGCAGCTTTGAACAACCTGGTGGAGCAAGTGAGTATCGATGACATCAGCAAGATCAGCCTGTTTGGTTTTACTGATAATCTTGGTGGCGAAGAGTACAATATGGAGCTTTGTAAGAAAAGGGGAGAGGCTGTAAAGGCCTATCTGACAACACTCGGGGTGCCGGCCGAGAAGGTCTTTGTTTACCCACGGGGTGAATTAACGCCTGACGGTGACAACGATCATTGGTTCAAGCGAATTTTGCGGAGAAGGGTGGAGGTACAGATTGAGACCAATACACCCATTAGCCTGGTTTCAGCGAGTACCTATATCCTCAGAAAACCCAATGACTTTAATGAGATCGCCAGGCAGCTTGGCTACGAACCGGATGCTTTGATCGCCTGGAATGGTAACCCAAAAAAGCCATTACAAAAAGGCAGCACTATCCGGGTGTATGAACCTGCTCCCAATCCACCCAGTATGGCCTACTTTATCACTGAGGAAAACTTATTCGAATTTCTTCACAAGGTAGAACTCAATGCCCCTCCTCTAGAAGTTTTTAGAGACTAGAATGTAAGCGCCCCAGTCGTAAGGGTTGTCATACTCCTTTCTAAACAGCCGCCTGGCGCTGAAGAAAGCGTCCTGCGGATCCTCAAGTGACAACAATTCCTGGTAGTAGATATTCATGAAACGGCGGGCGGCATTGTCGTTGATTTTAACAAGGCTAAGTAATACATTTTTGGCGCCCGCTACCAGAAAAGCACGCTGAAGACCGAATACTCCCTCTCCATTTTTTACAGTGCCAAGGCCAGTCTCACAAGCAGCCAGCACGATCAGGCTGGTTTGGTCCAGCACAAGGTTCATGGCTTCGTAAGCGGAAAGCAGGCCATCGTTATTACTGGCTTCATCCCTGGAAAGATAAATACCACTGCTATGAAGGGGATCCACATGGTTAGGGTCGTCGTTGAAGTAGCCGTGCGTGGCGATGTGGATCAATCCTGGGTTCGAAAGCCGTTTCATTTGCCCCTCCGTGGCGTCGTTGAAATAATAGGTGTCCGACTTCCACTTTCTCACATCAAGAATGCCGGTAATGTCGTTAGCCTCACGTTCGGCGCCGGGCAGCTGAAGGAGCTTGTGGGTTTCTGCTAGCCTGCCAAAGTTGGGGTTGCCGAAGATTTTGGCATCTCTCACGAACCTGGTGTCTTCGGAGTACAGCAGGTCTTTTCCGCTTGTGATATGAATCAGGTCGTATTCGTCGGCAATGTACATATCACGTTCACTGTCAAAAAAGATAACCGGATTCAGCTTGTGGAAAATGCCGTCGGGTGAAAAATAGATCGTTTTTACGTTTTTCAAATGCGCCCCAATGGGCTTCCAGAACACGTTGTAGCTATTTACATCCTGAACGCCAAATTGCAGGGCATTTTTGTACAACGAAAAAGCCTTGGCAAAGTCTGTTTGCATCGGCCAGGTAACAGTCTCCAGCACATTGCCCGGCTTGATGACAAAGGCGGCATAGCGCTCCCTTTCCTCAAAACCCTGCTTCAGCTTTTTGTCCTTCACCTCCACAGAATAATTCCTGAATTGAATGATGTCGACCATTGCTGCGCCTTCCTTCATCACCTGGCTCAGCTCGTTCCAGGTGTGGTAAGACGACTTCTCCTGATCCGAGAAGATTTTGAACGATAGAGAAAGCTCTTTTTCAAGCTGCGCTGATTCTGCCTCAAGCAGACTGATCGAAATGTTTTGTCTTATTCTTTCCTCTTCCGTTAAAAGATACGCCTGCGCCAGCCTGTATTTTTTGTCCCGCCAGTCGTTGTACATGTTGACCACTTTCTCATCGCCACTACCCTGGATGAGTTTCTTCATTTTTTCAGAAGCGTAAAACAGAATGCCTTTGGTGTTCAGAAAGTGGTTAAGCGCATCTTCGGCATACTGCCCACTGAAAAAGCTCTCGGAAAATGCAAGCGAGCAGAATCGTTCGATATTGTACCTGGTTTCGTCAAAATAAAGCTTTCGCTGCCGATCTGTTAACACAGGAAACACATCCTGCATGTGCTTAATTTCAGAATCCAGGGCTTCGTTAAATACCTCCATGGCCGCCACCGAATCTTCCATTAGCAAGTGATAAATGCCGAGGTCGTTGAGGCTTTTGATATACAGAGGATGGTACCTGCCCAGCGCTTTCTCCCGGATTTGCTTTGACTGCATCAACAGCTTGCCTGACAGAGAATAGTTGCCCAGCTGCATGTAAAGCAAGGCAACGTTGTTCAGCGAAGTGGCGTAGTTTGGATGATTGGCACCGGACAGCACTTTGTCCATATCGAGCACCCTGGTGTACAGGTTAAGCGATTCAGCCAGTTCTCCCTTTTCTTTCAAAATGCCGGCCAGGTTGTTCAGGCTGCTGGCGTAGTCGGGGTTCATGGTGCCGTAGAGCGCTTTGAAACCCTCTGAACTTTCGGTGAAGCACTCCTCAGCTTTTTCCAGGTTGCCTTTTTTCATGTAAATAGCACCGAGGTTGTTGAGCATGTAGGGCCTGATATTTCGCAGGTCTTTGCCGGTTTCCAGTGCCTGATCCATGTACGACTCCGCCGATTCCAGGTCGTTCAGCCGGTAATACAGATAACCCAGTTCGTTCAATGTTTCCAGCATTTCGTCGGGCTGGTCTCCATAAATCTCCCTCTTTCGTTCGAGGTTGTGCAGCAGGTAGTTTTCGGAATCAGAATAGTCGCCTTGCTCTATTTTCAATGATGATAGTCTGTCAATCGCTTGAAAGTACAGCCACTCATGGTTACCCTGGGCTAATTCTACTGCACTTATCAGCTCTTCTTCTCCATGTTCAAGGTCTCCGAAATGCCGGTAGGTGGTGCCCAATTCAATCTGGAGGGTAATTCTAATCGAATCATTTTTTTCACCAATAAAGCTCACGGCTTCATTGAGTGCCGCCAGGCTTTTTTCGAAGTCCCCGGTTTCACGGTAGTAGATGCCTTTGTTCAGCAAGAACCTTGTTTGGGCCTCATGGTTGTTAAGGTACCATTTATTCACCACCCGCTCTGCGAGGTTGAGGTACCTGCCCGATGTTTCAAAATCTCCAGTCTCCTGGTTGATGGTAGACAGGTTATAGTATAACCCGAGCAGGTCTTTGTGGATAGAGTCTTTGTTGACCAACTCGTGCTTCAGGCCGGCTAATAAGCTGTTTACACTACGCTTTCTGTCGTTCAACTCCCAAAAGAGGAGGCCTATATTGTTGTAGAGAGCCGCCAGACCAATTTCTTCCACACACCTGCCCGAATCAAGGTCTACGAGCAGTGCGTTGGCATAAAACTTTGCCTTTTCAGGATAGCTGTGCTTGTACCGCTCCACGCTGTCATACTTTTGGATGCAGGTTTGCCCTGTTGCCGTCAGCGAAAGCAGTGTTAGCACACACACGAAACCAAAACGTTTTGTCATCAGCACGGATCAGGTCGATTGTTTCTCACCTTTATTGACCATGAATTAATGTTTGATCAATAAAGAACCTGTAAGTTAACACTATTTGATATTTGAATGGTGCAAAGAGTGTAAAAGAGCCGATTCATTTGGCTGCTTTGCAAGCAGACGAAGCGGGTTAAATATTTGATGACTGTTGCTGCCAGCCTTTTTTCAGGTAAACATATACTGTACATTTGCGCCCCGACTCCCTTTAGTTCCTTTCTTACCCAATTCATTTTATAAATTCTCATTTTAGATGTGGTTGCGAACCAGTTGCGAATTGACTTTCCGTATAGCGGCGCCTACTCCTTTTATTCTCATGCTAAGGCCAAGGAGCGGCGGACAGCAATGGGTTGCCAGAGAAGAATATGCCATCATGCCGTATGTGCCGGTGTTTGAATACACGGACGACTATAAGAACCTTTGCCAGCGACTGGTAGCGCCGGTGGGCGGTTTTATAGTGAGGACATCGGCCAATGTAAAAACTATAGATTTGGTGGAAACAGCGCCTGGTGCGCCCTTTGTTGAAATTCAACACCTGCCCAACGAGGTGCTGAGCTATTTGCTGCCAAGCCGCTATTGCGAGTCCGACAGGTTTGGAGAAATGGCTACGTCCATAACTAGTGGGAGCCTTCCTGGCTACGACCAGGTGGCGGCTATCGAAGACTGGCTGCGCAGCAACATCCGTTATTTCTCCGGCAACAGCGGCCGTCCGATTTCCGCTGCCGAGGTCAATCAGCAGCAGTCAGGTGTTTGCAGAGACTTTGCCCACCTGGGCATTGCCCTTTGCCGCAGCCTGAGCATTCCCGCTCGCATGGTGGTGGGCTACCTTTACAACCTGGAACCCATGGACTTGCATGCCTGGTTTGAAGCCTACGTAGGCGGCAACTGGTATACCTTTGATGCTGTGCAAAATGGCATCAAAAGAGGCTACGTGGCCGTGGGCTATGGCCGTGATGCTGCCGATGTGGCCATCTACAACCAGTTTGGCCCGGCTGTTTTTCCTATTACGCAAATTGTGGCTGTCGAGCAGATTGAGAACCCGGATTAGGGAGCGGACTATTTCGCCACTTTAATGTCCTGGGGCAATCTTTTGCCAGTCGATTCCCGATAAGCCTTTAACGGGTTTTCACTAAGCGCTTAGTGAAAGTTCACTAAGGCCTTTACGGAAATCGGTTGAGCGCCTTACCGAAAGCAAAAAAGGGCTACTTGCTGGCTTTAAACGAGGAATAGATGTTTGCAATGTAAGAGCCGCTTCCATCCGCTCGATTCTTGTCTCATCAGGTATCAGAGGGGAAGCAAGGCTCCTGGTTTCTGTTCATTTTTCCTTTTGCTCCACCATCCATTCTATGCCCCAGCGTTTCACATATTCCTGAATGGGGCCGAGGCCTACTTCCTTTCTCCTCTGGTTCACGTACTCCGGGTCTTTGATTTCATACACTATTTGCTGCCCGCTCTCCTTGTCACTGGTTATTTGAGAACCGTATGTCTGTGGTTGGCCGTTGCGCATCTGGATCCTGTCTTCCAGCAATGCCAGGTGACTGCCGCTCGATTCTCCTTTTAATACCGACGCCTTCAGCAAAGGCAGGTATTTCTCCTGCGTTTCGAGCGGGGCATGCTGGATCACAAGCCACAGGGTGATATTGGCTTGTCCTCCCACCAGCGGTATGCCTACCCAGCCCCTTTCTTCAATAATTCTTGCCACTTCTACCTCGTTTAAGCTATCCTGTTCAGCCATCAATTGCCAGAAGTACTTCATTTCGTCGGAGTCTTTCCCGAATTTCTCTTCTGCATCCATGTACAGCTGTCGCAGGGTCTGATCCCTGACGTATATTTTTTCCAGCTGTTCCTTCAAGGGTTTGTCAAAGTCCTTTTCATACTCATCCAGATTGGCTTGCATCTTTGCTAAAATCGGTTCCCAGTTTTGGCGAGTATGCAGGGAGGTCAGGTCTTTGTCTCGCTGAGCATGCTTCACGTTTTTCCAGCCTTTGTCCGCCGCCAGGTCCAGGTATTTTGTCGCCTGTGCTGCATTCTCAGCCAACGCCCAGGCACATGCGGCATTATAATATTGACTGGCCGTGCCATCATTTGAAGCAAACGCCTTGTCATAAGCCTGCCCGGCTTCAGTGTATTGCTTTTCGTCATAGAGTTTCCCACCATTGCTAATCAGCTCGTCGAACGTTTGTGCCTGGAGAGGTAATACAATGGTGCATACAATAAGCGTCAATAATATTCTCATATCTGGAGTTCTTGTGATGATGAAATGCTAAGATATACTTACTAACTATTTTTTTAGTTGTATTTCAATCATTTTTTGGTCAATCAGTTCTGGCGGGTGTCTTCATCGCTTGCATCCGAAGGTCGTGTGTTCCGGAAGGTGAAGACGCATGCCCAAAGCGGTTTTCAGAAGGATTGAAAATCCTTTGATCGTGCTTCGAGATCGTAAATTGCAACCAGAGTTTTTTTGGAGTTACTTTTTCACAACAAGAAGAAAATAAATCCTGTTAAAAAAAGGGTAAAAGGGGTGGAATGATGATGTCTCTGAGGGTTACTCCAGTGCACGATGCCATACGAGCAGCTGATGATCAGGAGAATAAGAACGCTGAAATAATACGAATTTAGTCCAGTTGCAGGGATGGTCGAAAACCCATTCGAGCTGTTTAGTATACATGTTTGATTATTCAGAACGTATGTGTAGCTGATTATCAAGTCATCGCCTGGGTTGAATTTTTCGTAATCCCCAATAAAAACTGGAAAAGGCTCATTTTCAGTTGCGTGGATACGATAATGTGAATGCTTTTCCGCCGTGTTTCACGCCCCCGCCTTCCTCACCCCTGAGAACGCAGATGACCCTGCCAGCTACTGTTCTCTTGGGAAGAACTGAGTCAGTTAAAGCAATCGTTGCGACAGCGACGCCAATAGTTGTAATCAGTTGAATAATCTTTAGCAATACATTTATCTGATGGTTGTTTGATATTAAATCTCAGACTTTACTAAAGCAACTTTCTTCAGACGATTAGCGTGCGTTCTTCATCATTGATGATGGCAGAATTCATATTTAGAGGCCTAATAAAGTCAGTATATCAAAGAGCTCAGAACCACCTTTCGTTTTAGAGCTCAGTTAATCCGTTGAGAAACAATTCAATGTCTTGTTTATAATTATCAAAGAGATTTTCGCTTGTATAGGCTAGTAGTTGAATTGTCCCATTTGAATTCGAATAATAATAGCCAAAGTAGGAAAACTTCATCCCCTGCAACGTACCTTTCATTTGCATCATTAAAACTTGAATTCCATTTACGTTCCTGTATTCTTCTTGTACCAGTTCTATATCGCTTGAAACTCTTTTGGCGTTTTGCAGAGCAACTATTTTTAAAGTTTCGATTGGGATCTGAATTTTTTCCGAAATCAACATGGCATACAAGTCTTCGCCCTTTTTTTCAAATTCAAATTCGGATGCATCCTCTAACGTTCCTTTCGTAAAGCTCCACGATTTAGGATCCATCCAGATTCCTATATTGAGTTTGGTGCTTTTTATCAGAAAGGTTGAGTTTTTTCCCTTTACGAATTGCTTGTTATTGATCGGTATCTCCGAAGCCTCAAAGGTGCTGTCATTTAGGTACTTCCAAGTTCCATCGGTGTATAATACAACCTCATCTCCCGTTTCCGTAATGGCATTGATCTGAGCTTTTGTTATCGTTGCGAACAAGACGATCAGCCCGACTATAAATACTTTCTTCATTGAGGGATATTTTAAGAAAAAATAAGGTGGCTTAACTTACTAACAATTACATTTTTTAATACTACCTGTAGGCAAGATTTTTTAGTAGAACAAGCTGTATTCGCTCCTGTTAGGGTTGATGTGCCTAAACAAGCAACCATATCGTCTCATGTTCCAGATAGCAAGACAATGTGCCATCCCTTTGGAACCCAGTGATTGTTTTCTAAGTTTCAGTTGCTACATTATCCTTCTCCCCAATTGTATCATTCTCCCACTACCTGTACCTTTGCAGGGCATTTTAGAAACGGCCTTTCAGAAGGCCCATGTCAGAGCGATCACAGATGAATTTAGAGGAGCAGTTGAAGGAAGGCATTTCACAGGCCTTCAAGGAAGTATTTAACCACGAGCTGGCGGCACAGGATGTTGCTTTCCAACCTACCAGAAAGGAATTCGAAGGCTCACATACCTTTGTTACTTTTCCTTACCTGAAAGTAACGGGCAAGAACCCGGAAGAAGCAGGCAAGCTGCTCGGCGACTTCCTGGTGGCTCATGTCGGCGTAGTGTCGGCTTACAATGTGGTGAAAGGCTTCCTAAATATCACAATGAGTGACACCCTTTGGGGCAAAACCCTTTCTGAAGTATACGCTAATCCGTCGTTTGGTGTATCCGTTCCCCATGGTGGCAAAGTGATGGTGGAGTTTTCCTCGCCCAACACCAACAAGCCCCTTCACCTCGGCCACCTGCGCAACAACTTCCTTGGTGATTCCACTTCCCGCATACTTCATGCGCATGGCTATGAGGTGTTCAAGGTAAACCTGGTCAACGACCGGGGCATCCATATTTGCAAGTCGATGCTGGCCTACAGCAAATGGGGCAATAGTGAAACGCCGGAGTCAGCCGGGCTGAAGGGGGATCATCTGATTGGCAAGTATTATGTGATCTTTGACAAAGAATACAAAAAAGAAATTGAAACACTGAAGGCGCAGGGGATAGATGAAGAAGCGGCCAAGAAAAAGGCACCGCTGATTCTGGAGGCGCAAACGGTGCTGAAGAAATGGGAAGAGAATGACCCTGAGACGGTGTCTCTCTGGAAGCTGATGAACGGCTGGGTGTATGAGGGTTTCGACGCCACCTACAAGGCCATGGGCGTGAGCTTCGACAAGATGTACCAGGAGTCGAACACCTACCTGCTGGGCAAAGACATTGTGGACGAAGGCCTTGCCAAAGGTGTGTTCTACAAAAAAGAGGATGGCTCTGTTTGGGCCGACCTTACAGAAGAAGGATTGGATCACAAGCTGGTGCTCCGCTCAGATGGCACGTCGGTGTACATGACCCAGGACCTGGGCACGGCCGATATGAAGTACGCCGACTACCCGTTCAATAAGTCGATTTACGTGGTGGGCAACGAGCAGGACTACCACTTCAAGGTGCTTTTTAGTATACTGAAAAGGCTGGGCCGTAGCTATGCCGATGGGCTTTATCATCTCTCGTATGGCATGGTCGATTTGCCGTCGGGCAAAATGAAAAGCCGGGAAGGCACGGTGGTAGATGCCGATGAGCTGATCCAGGAAATGCTGGATACCGCAGAGAAGCACACCACTGAGCTGGGTAAGATAGAAGGGTTTACTGAGGCAGAAGCCAAAGAGCTGTACAACACCCTGGCACTTGGTGCGCTCAAATACTACCTGCTAAAGGTAGATCCCAAGAAAAGAATGCTCTTCAACCCGCAGGAGTCTGTGGAATTTCATGGGCATACAGGCCCCTTTGTGCAGTATACCCACGCCCGTATCACGGCGATTTTACGAAAGGCAGAGCAGCTGAGTATCGAATTGAAGGGCTTCGACCCGTCAGCATTGGAGCTTGAGACACTAGAGGCTGAAGTGATCCGTGTGATTGCCGACTTCCCTGACAAGGTGAGAGTGGCGGCTGAAGAGCTGAACCCTGCAGTAGTAGCCAACTATGTGTTTGAGCTGGCCAAGGAATACAATCGGTTCTATACAGAGCATTCCATTTTTAATGAGGACAACGAGGAAAAAGTGAAGCTCAGAGTGATGCTTTCGTTGGTTGTCGCCAGAACAATTAAGACGGGAATGGGGTTATTGGGAATAGACGTTCCTGACAGGATGTAATTAAAGAGGTTACTCTGTGCGGAAGCGCACAGAGTAACCTCTTTAATCGGCTTGGCACAGAGAAACCTCTTTAATCATAAACCGAATACTATGAATAAACTGCTCTACCTTCTCATCTTTATCACTTCCACAGCTATGGCACAAGGCTCTTTCTACGACTTCAAAATGGCCTCTATTGACGGCGAGACCATTGACTTCTCCAAATACAAAGGCCAGAAGGTGCTCATCGTGAACACCGCATCAGAATGCGGGTACACTCCGCAGTACGAAGACCTGCAGGCGCTGCATGAGCAATTCGGTGGCAAGGTGACAGTGCTGGGCTTTCCGGCCAACAACTTTGGTGGACAGGAGCCAGGCTCCAACTTGCAAATTGCCCAGTTCTGCAAAAAGAACTACGGCGTCAGCTTCCAGCTGTTTGAAAAAATCGATGTGACCGGTAAAGACCGGGCGCCATTGTATGCCTGGCTGGAAAAGCAAAGTGGCAAGGTGCCTACCTGGAATTTCTGCAAGTACCTGATTGACGAAAACGGCAAGGTGGTTCAATTTTTCCCATCGGCTGTCAACCCGATGGATGAGCAGGTGACTGGGTTGTTGTAGGTGTCGGCACGGCAGTGCTGGCAAAAGCGTTGGCGGGCGTCAGACACCGGGCGAAGAAACGGAGCGGTTTCGACGCCATCAAGACCGTCAACGTTGGGGTTTTACACATCAAGCCGATCTGACAATCACTGCAGATTGCCAGCCAGTCGCTCC
Source organism: Imperialibacter roseus (assembly GCF_032999765.1). GTDB lineage: Bacteria > Bacteroidota > Bacteroidia > Cytophagales > Cyclobacteriaceae > Imperialibacter > Imperialibacter roseus. The sequence goes on from NZ_CP136051.1 coordinate 1,224,187, forward strand.
GTTGCAAAATACCCGCTCTCCCTCACAAACCTGTCAAAATCTTTTATAGTCAGCATTTCCTTCACAGCCTTCTTTTTGTCTTCAGCCTTCTCGTAGTATGATTTCACAATCTGGTAGCCCATCCAATATCCCAGGTCATTGGGCCTGCCTTCTTTCGCTCCGCCATACATCCAGCCATCCCAGCCTTCTTTCCATTTTCTGTCCATTATTTGCCGAAACTCCGCTTTCAGTTCATCCTTGTGTTGGTCTCCGTACAGGTAAATATCGCCGTAAGGATGTGTGCCGGTCACAAGCTCACAGATGAAATCCGCACTACCTTCTTTGATCGATTGCTCCAGTAGGGAAAACGACTTCAGCTTGAAATAGTACCTCTGCTGGTAGTGGATCAACTCGTGAACTACCACAATTGGGATTATATCAGTGTCCTCATATTTTTCCATACCAATCAGCAGACCTTTGCCCGAAATGGTGCCACCCGAGTTGTTTCTACCTATCAGAAAATAGACATCAGGAAAAATCGCTTTTGGGTACACTGCCTTTAACCTGCTGAAGTAGCCTCTTATTTCATCTTCCCTCGATGGAAGTGCAAGGCTGCCTGTTCTTATCCTCTCATATTGCTCCCTGTTCTCATAAATTGCTTTGGAAAGGTTGTTGGCATTCCCAATCCGCAATTTGATGAAACTTTTGAGGCCAGCAGTGCCATTGTCAAGGTAGTGCCTTTCGTAGGTCATAGCCTGGTTTTTTTCGTTGTCTTTGTCGAAGGCATTCCAGAAATGCTCAATGTCCGAAGTGATGAGTTGAGCAGTTTTAGGGTTCTTGCTCGCATGCATCTTTTTCGACACGCCGCAGCCAATGCTGAGGGCGCCCAGAAACAAGGTGACAAAAGTGTTGGTGCTTAGGTTGAAAAGTAGCTTTCTCATGTAAAAAATAACTATTGGTAATTGTTGCAATCAAAAGACATCTCTTTTTTCCAATAGTTTCTTTGCCCTTCAAAAACAGCCTCTTCTTTCCCTTCAGCCTTGCTAATGTCCAATAAGCGCTCCCGTACTTTTTTCTTACTTATTTTCTAACTATATAGATAAGGGATAACGGTTTCATTGATGCCGACATGCCACATTTCCTTTTTGCGTTTACAATAAACACCTACTTAAATGAATACTTTTAACATCAATCGCCGGCATTTTCTTAAAGGGGCCTCGGCAACCCTGGCATTGTCCACCTTTGGGTTCCGGGGCATTGATCTCATCAATCCGCAAAGGCCTTTTAGGGTTGCGCTAATCGGAACAGGTTGGTATGGAAAAAGTGACTTGTTTCGACTGATTCAGGTGGCACCGGTAGAAGTAATTGCTCTTTGCGATGTAGACAAAAACCAGCTGAACGCTGCCGCTGACCTGGTTAGCAAGCGTCAGAAGTCGGGCAAGAAGCCCAAGCTGTACGGCGACTACCGCAAGCTACTTTCAGAAAACGAGCTTGACATTGTGCTGATTGGCACGCCCGACCACTGGCATGCACTGCAAATGATTGATGCTGTAAAGGCAGGCGCTCATGTGTATGTGCAGAAGCCTATCAGCGTCGACGTAATGGAAGGGGAGGCCATGGTAGCCGCTGCGAGAAAATACAACAAGGTGGTGCAGGTAGGAACACAACGCAAGAGCACCCCGCACTTAATTGACGCCAAGAAAAACATTGTTGACGCCGGGCTGCTTGGCACTATTCGCCATGTAGAAATGTGTTGCTATTTTGCCATGCGCAACAATTCAAATCCACCGCTGGAGCCGGTTCCGGACTTCCTCGACTATGAAATGTGGACAGGCCCGGCGCCTTTGCGTCCGTACGATGGCATTCCCCACATTCGCTGGTGGAGAGCGTTTATGGAATATGGTAACGGTGTTACCGGTGATATGTGCGTGCACATGCTCGACACCGTTCGCTGGATGCTGAAGCTGGGCTGGCCAACAAAAATCAGCGCCAATGGAGGCATTTTTGTCCAGAAGGATGCGAAGTCGAATATAGCGGATACGCAGGTCGCCAATTTCGAATATCCGGAATTGAACTGCGTGTGGACGCACCGGACATGGGGCACACCGGCCGATCCGCAATACCCGTGGTCATTCAAACTCTATGGAGACAAGGGCACGCTTTCTGCCAGCACGATGCAGTATGATTTTGTGCCTGTGGGTGACGGAGAAAAGATCCACAAGGATGTGGTGTACGAAAGAGAAAAGTATCCTGAAGATTTGACAGAGGAACGCATTGAATTGAATGCAGCACCTGCCACAAGGTTGCATATGCTCGACTTCCTCAACGCAATTGACAAGAAAAGCAGACCGGTAGCCGACATTGAGGAAGGGCATATCTCTACCGCAAGCTGTATACTAGCCAATATTTCGATGGAATTGGGAAGGCCGTTGTCCTACGACCCCAAAACGATGACGGTGCCAGGCGATGCTGAAGCGACTCAGAAGTTGCAAAGGGCCTACAGAAGCCCATGGACACATCCTGATCCTAAGAAGGTTTAACAGAGAAACGAAGAGGGGCGATGAGCCCCTTTTTCTTGCAAACCCTCCAAGGGGTTTTGAACCCCTGGAGGGTTTTAGTATGATTAATTCACTACCACCTTCTTGCTCACCGTCTTTCTCGAATCGGTGGCGCTTAGTAAATAGACACCGGTCGATAGCAGCCCTTCGGTGTGAATAGTCATTTCATTGCCTTCAGCAGTCAACTCATGCACCAGCTGTCCTCTCAGGTCATATATTTTCACCAGAGACTGGTTCTCGAACCCCGAGAGCCGGATGGTGAGGTCGCTGGTTACCGGAATAGGAAATAGCTGGACTTCTTCATTTGGTCTGTTGTCTGCTACGGCAGTTACATCGTAGAACCTGTACATGTCAGGCATCTCATTCCCAAATATCGCTGCGGACGAACTTTGGAAGGCTATGAAACTCGCTTTGGCAGCCTCGCTGCTATTGGCGTAGGGCACGTAAGGAAACGACCAGGCCGCATTGATCCATGTAAGTACCCAGGCAATGTTTTGCGAACGGCCGGTTGGGTCTCCGGTAATAGCAGGCAATATTGTGTCCAACCAATATTGGGCTGCGTCATCTCCATTGGAAGCCCCTCCATTAGTTCGGTTGCCCGTTTCGGTAAACACGGCCACTTTGCCGCTGGCGAATGAGTAGTCGACAATGGGCGCCAGAATGTTGCGCAAGCCCGAAACAGACACCTCATAGGCGTCTACCCCAACAATGTCGACATAGTCGTCGCCAGGGTAGTAGTTGAAATCGACTGGATTGTTAGGTGACCAGGCAAAGAGCACGGTGTTCGTTCGTTCTTCTATGTATTGCTGCGTGAGCCGGTAAAGGGCTTTGTAAGTTTGTGGAGTGGTGGCTTTGCTACCCCACCAAAACCAGCCGCCATTCATTTCGTGCAAAGGCCGGAAAACGATGGGGATGTTTTCACCGTCGACCACCAGCTCATCATTGATAATGTCAATTACTTTGTCGAGCTCAGCGAGGTACCAATCCCTGTCGCCATCCAAATCGTCAACAATATTGCTCACAAGGTTTTTTACATCATCCTTATATTCATAGCTGTTCGTGCCCCTGGCACTGAGGTGCCAGTCGTAGGTAATGACGTAGCCTTGCTGGTAGGCCCACTTTACCGCCTCGGTGTGGTAGCGTCGCTCTCCTTCCGATTTCTCAAGGTAATAGTGAAAGTCAGATCCCAGCACGGCAGGATGTGTTCCTGTGACGTTTTTACTATCAGAAAATTCCTTGTCTCCATGGGCGGAGCCGGAGGAGTAGCTGAAGCTGTTGAAAAACTCCTGACCAAAAAGAAACTGGTTGCTGGCTTGCACCCTTCTTAGGTTTTCGTAGAGGTAAAAAGTTTTGTCGGAAGCATCCGGATCGACCTGGCCTAATGCTCGGAAACAATAAACGGATAGGGCAAGGCAAAGAAGGAACACTGGTATCAGCTTCATAAACGGGAGCGTTGGCAGGCTAGTAAGTTACATATACCCGGGCGGAATTTAAAAAAGAGCCCGAAGCAATGCACTCACCGAAGACTGCTACCAAACGTTTGGGTGCTCGTAATCAGACAAGCCCTAAAGTTGAAATTCACGAAGAGGTTTCTCCTTATTTTTTGGCCAAAAACCTGTACGCAGTCATTCCCAACATCACCACACAGCAAAGAATCACGAAAAGCTTCTCTGCATCAAACCAGTCGATAGGCCGGTCCTGAAGTTTTGGGTCGGTAATCACAGCATGCAGGATTAGCGGAACCATAGCGAAATAGGACGTATAGTGAATAGTGCGCCAGGTTTTGAGTTTGATAGAGCTTTTGTAGTAGGAGCTGATGACTACCAGTGCAATGACGTAAAGAGCCACGGCACCAAAGGTGTTGGCCAGAGGCTGGTGCTCCGTCCAGGCAGGTAGTAGCAGGTCGCCCCAGGTAAAGCCGGACTTTGGTGAAAATGGCAACAAAAGAATATGTACCAGAATAGCGATGGCGGCCGTATAGCCGGTCAACTTGTGAAGTCCAAGGAACTTAAGGCCATAGGGTAATTTGATTGTCGAACCTGACCAAATGAAGTAGCCAACGATGAAATTAAGTGCCAGGGCGGCTATGCCAACCAGGCCTATAATACCGGAGATTTCTATGTAGTCAATTTCCATAATCGGCGAATTTAATGGCGCCGGTTAAAACTGGAAAGCCGCTCATATAACTTGGTAGGTAGTTTTTACGGAATGAGCGTTCTAATGCTGGCTGGCTGAGAGGATATGAGAATTGGCACTCAAATTCCCAAATCATGCTTACCTTTGCGGCATGCAAATCAAACCCTGGATTTCGGCCTTCAGGCTTCGCACGTTGCCCCTGGCACTTTCTGTCATCGCTATGGGCTCGTTTCTGGCTGCTGCCCACGGCCAGTTTCGCTGGTCGGTATGGTGGCTGGCAGCTCTCACCACGTTGCTGCTACAAATCCTCTCCAACCTGGCCAATGACTACGGCGACTCCATTCATGGAGCCGACAGAGGTGACCGCAAGGGCCCAAGCAGGGCTGTGCAGTCGGGGCAAATAACGCCGTCAACAATGAAAAGGGCTATGATCGTTACAGCGCTTCTTTCATTTGTCAGCGGGCTGGCGCTGCTATGGATCGCACTTGGCTCCGAGCTGAAACTGCTGCTTATTTTCCTGGCGCTGGGCGTTTTGTGTATCCTTGCAGCGATAGGCTACACCAACGGAAAGCGACCCTATGGCTATGCAGGTTTGGGCGATATTTCCGTGCTTATTTTCTTCGGTTTGGTGGGGGTAGGCGGCTCCTATTTTCTGCATACCCAAACCATTGACTGGGCAGTGGTACTACCCGCCTTATCCGTTGGTTTTTTCTCTGTGGGCGTGCTAAACGTCAATAATATACGAGACATAGAGAGCGATAAGGCGGCTGGAAAATATTCCATTCCTGTTCGGATTGGCAGATCAAAAGCAGTCATCTATCACTGGCTGTTGTTAACGGCGGGCCTTTTTTGCGGTGCGATGTACGTTTTGCAAAATGCCGGAGGCTATAGCAGTTGGCTGTTTCTCGTCAGCTTGCCGCTCTTCTGGAAAGTGGGCAGGGGTGTGCAAACCATTGAGGATCCAATGCAACTCGACCCATTTTTGAAAATGATGGCTTTGAGCACAATGCTTTTTGTCATCACCTTCGGAATAGGCATTCTGATTTAAATCAGTTACCTGTTTGTTTAAAAAGCTTAGTAAATGCTGAGGTATTTACTATTTTTAGGTTCATTCTAACATCACAATTTTTACGACATGAAGAATATCCTCGTTCCAACCGACTTTTCAAAACAAGCCAAATATGCTTTAGACTTTGCAGCTGTCATCGCTAAGAAAGCGTCAGCTAAAATCAAACTTGTTCATGTGCTTGAAGTACCCAGCAGTTCTTCCCTACACGCAACGGGAGAAGTTGAAAGCGACGATCCGATGGAAAAAATATTCACCATCAAGCTGATAGAAAGCTCCGAAAGAAGATTGGCTGAGCTTGCTGCAAGTGTGTCGGGAGTAAAAGTTGAAACACATATTCACTCAGGAAGCCCATTCAAAATTTTGACCCATGAAATCAACGACAGCAATGTTGATTTGCTGGTAATGGGAACTTCAGGCTCTTCAGGAATCGACGAGCTGACGGTTGGCTCCAATGCCGAGAAAATGGTTCGTCATGCTACCTGCCCGGTGATTACTTTAAAAAGACCTGTGACGATTGACATCAAAGATATTGTGTTTGCTTCCGATTTCACTGAGGACCAACCTGCTTTGATTGAGCAGCTTAAACTGCTTCAAACATTTTTCGGTGCCAAACTTCATGTTGTAAAGGTGAACACACCTCATGACTTCCATCCATCTCACGACGATATTATCGCCATGGATGCCTTCATTAAAAAATACGGACTTGAGAATACCTCAAGAAGTATTTACAATGATTTGAATGCTGACGAAGGGATCATGCACTATGCTGGTGATATAAAGGCAGATATGATAGCCATGGGCACCAGTGGCCGGACCGGTATTGGTCGATTCTTCCTTGGAAGTATTGCAGAGGACGTAGTTAATCATGCTGAAAGACCAGTATGGACCTACCGCCTTCATAAATAATAAAGAAGGTTTAGCTCATGTCGAAAAAGAATAGCCATAAGGATAGGGTTGGCATTGTTTACTCCACTGCTTCGGATTTTGATTATACCACTGACCAGGAAGAGGAGGCGGATACGCTTCCTGCCAATCAGCAGGTGCTGAAAATCTTTTATGAGAACAAAGGCCGGGGAGGGAAGCAGGTAACGCTTGTGAAGAACTTCATAGGAACCAATGCTGACCTGGAGGCGCTCGGTAAGAAATTGAAAGCCTACTGTGGCACTGGCGGCAGTGTGAAAGATGGCGAGATTTTGATTCAGGGTGACCTGAGGCCCAAGGTAGCTGAGTTTCTCAGGAAGCAAGGGTATCAGGTGAAAGGAGCTTAGAGCTACCTGCTTAAAATAAGTCGTATGACGTAAAAACCCCGGCACACAATGCCGGGGTTTTATCTTTCCCCGAAGGGAATTTGATCGCATAAACCAGTGAACCATCGACCAGATGGCCGGTTTATTGATGAAAGGGACTTATACTGCCGTGCCCTTTCGTTGTCGTTGTGGAATTACTCTTTGATGATTCTGTATGATTTTATTTTCCCTTCGGTTGAGACTTGCAGTACATACACCCCTCCGGTTAAGCCAGTCAAACTGATAGATTCGACCTCATAGATACTACTGCTGACCTGATTGATGATGGCGCCGTTGAGAGTTACCAGTTGAAGGCTGCTGCCTTTGGATAGCCCCGCCACTTTTATTTGATCAGTTGCAGGGTTGGGGTATACGGTGACGTTGGCGAAGGCTTCAGCAATACCTGTTTTTGTGCCTTCTTTGACCGTCACCGTGGCTGTCCACTCTTGCGTGCTGCCATCCTCAGCCGTAACGATGTACAGAACTGCTGATGAGAAATCCTGAGCCACTTCACTACCAGGGCTTACCGAAGCTTTGTCGGAAACGGTGATCGCAGGACTAAGGTTACTGACGTCAGTACCAGCTTCCACCTCAACAGTCACGGTATGATCCGTGGTGTTGATTAGGGCATCACCTGTTTGTTCGTGAAGCAAAAAGCCGATGATGTCCTTTGCGCTGCTTAAGGGTTCCGTGGCTGGAGCGACGGTCACGGTTGCTGTCCAACCTTGCGTGCTACCGTCCTCGGCCGTCACTGTGTACACCACGGCACTTGTGAAATCCTGAGGGGCACCACTTGCAGGACTGATAGAAGCAGCGGCTGAAATGGTAATGGCAGGATTAAGGCTCGTTATATTGGTTCCTGCAACTACTTCGATGGCCACTGTATGTCCACTAGCGTCAATTACTGCCGGCCCGGCTTCTTCGGGCAGCGAGAAGGTGAGGATGTCACTGGCACTGCTCAACGGCGCAGGCTCAACTGTTACTGTGACTGTCCATTCCTGCGTGGCACCATTCCCGGCAGTTACGGTGTAGCTTACTGGGGCAGAAAAATCTTGTGTTGCTCCACTCGCCGGACTTATTGTCGCCTGCTCGGAAACGGTGATGGTGGGTGTGAGCGCTGTAGCATCGGTGCCAGTGACAACAGTCACCGATACGCTATGATTTTCTGCGTCAATCACAGCGTCACCAGTTTGCTCGACCAATACGAAGGTGAGGATATCGGTGGCGGAATTTGGGGCAATGGCAACTGTTACGGTCCATTCCTGGGTATTCCCTTCCTCAGCGGTTACGGTATATACTACCGGATTTGTGAAGTCCTGAGCTGCGCCAGAAGCGGGGTTCACTGTTGCTTCTGCTGAAATAGTGATCTCAGGAGTTAGCGTAGTAACATCAGTGCCAAATACGACGTCGATAGCCACGGTATGATCTGTGTTGTTGATCACCGCAACCCCAGCCTGCTCTGCCAGAGCAAAAGTGAGAATATTGGCATCGCTTGATTCTGGTTCATCACCAACCGAAATTGTAAAGGCTTTTTCTAACGTATTGCCGTTCCCGTCGTCGGTTTTGATGCGCACGCTGTAACTATTTGCTAATTCAAAGTCGAATATTGAATTGGTTACCAATTGGCTGCCCGAAATATTGAACAGTGGATTGTTTGTATCACCTGTTCCTGGCACAAGAGTATAGGTGTATGATCCCGATAGGTCCTCACCAAGGGTGGTCAGGTTGCCCACAAGAGCGCCTGTTTCCAGATTTTCCATCACCGACTGGTTGTCCAGCTTTAATGAAGTTACCTGCGCCGGAAGGTCGTTGACAGAAATCGTAAACACTTCTTCCCTGGTACCACCATTTTGGTCGTCGGTCTCTATTCGAACGGAGTAGGTGTCCTGGGTTTCGAAGTCCAGGGTGACAGCAGTTTTTAGCTGATTTCCGTCAATAGCGAAGGCGCTGTTGCCCTCATCTCCTGAGCCGCTTACCAGGCTGTAGAGATGAGACTGTCCATTGTCTTCATCGGTAGTGGACAAAGTGCCTACCAAGGTCCCCGCAGGGTTGCTTTCGTCCACCGTAGTGTTGTCCAGCGCAATATCTGTGGGCATTTCGTTCACATCATTGATAGTGATCACGAATGCTTTTTCGAAGAGCCCGCCGTTTTGGTCGTTCGTTTTCACTCTTATTTTATACTCATGCTTGGCTTCATAGTCAAAGGCAACTCCGGCCCGAAGCTCAGCACCTACTATGCTGAAGGAGCCGTTGTCAGTGCTACCTGTCCCACTGACAAGGGTATAGAGGTGTGTTTGGGAAGTATTGGCATCAGTCGTTGAGAATGTGCCTACTGCTGCACCAGCAGAGTTGTTCTCGTCAATTGTTGAACTGCTGAGTGCAAGGTCCGTCGGTGCCACCTGCTGCTCGGTAACAGTCACCTCCCAATCCTGATCCGTGCCATCCTCGGATGTAACTGTATAGGTTACTGCAGTGGTGAAGTTCTGTGACATGCCACTGGCTGGGTCGCTGCTGGCTCCGTCTGATAGTGTGATGGTGGGCGCCAGTGAGGTCAGGCTGGTTCCGGCGGCTACTTCCATGGTGACTGTGTGGTTTACGTCGTCGATAGTAGCTGCGCCAGTCTGTTGAGCCAAAACAAATGTGAGGATATCATTTTCGGTATTGATCAGGAAGTCGATACCAATGCCGCTACTGGCACTTACGGCGTTGGCTACATCGGCAGCACTGGAGCTTACAAAAGCGCTATTGTTAAAGGTGAATATCAGACTTAAAATGTCCGTTGCATCCTGATGCACGGAGGCTTTGCCTGTGAAGGTAAGCGCCGCCGAATACCCATCCGCCGCTACAGCAAAGTCTGCTACAAGTCCGCTGGGAAGATTGGTGATGGTATAATCGGTGCCGTAAGTAAGCGAGCTTCCTGCTGATGAAAACTTATCGTCTACCACGAAGATGTTCATTTCTCCGTCAACAGCGCCATCATTGGCTTCCGTTTCTGTGAAGCCACCCAGGTCGATGTTAAATTGATAGATCAAAGCATTGTCACCATCAGCTACGAAGACCCTGGATCCATCGGGTTTTACAGCGATGGCTGCGCCCCACGCACTGTAGTCGCCGAGACTGAAATAGGTACCGTCGAAGGTAGCTCCGGCTGTGATATCAAAAGCTGTATTGAGAACATACCGGACAACCTCGTAGTCGTTGTCGTCTTCGGTCATTATCAGGTAACGACCGTCCTGTGAAAACGCCAGGCCTGTGGGGCTTGCGACATTTTCAGTAACAAGCGGGTGCCCGTCATAGGTAGGAGCAGTTGAAAGATCGAAAGCACTACCTAATGTGAATTGAAAAATTTCATAGTCGTTAGTGCCGGCAATCAACATTTTAGTACCATCGACGCTGAAGGTGAAGCCGTAAACCGACGTGTCATAACTTTCAAAATCGAATGAATGACCGCTATAAGTCACTCCTGAAGTTATATCAAAGGAAGTAGTAAGATTGTATTGAAAAACTTCGTAATTGTCGTTGTCCAGCACAAACATTTTCAAGCCATCAACGGAAAAAGCCAGGTCATTTGCGTCTGAAACCACTGCGGATAGATCAAAGGCCTGAGAATAGGTAACGCCGGACTGGATATCATATGGCGTTGTCAGGATGTACTGGTATACGGTGGCATTCCCGTTACCCAAGACAAACATTTTTAGTCCATTTGAACTGAAAGCAAGCCCGTAAGGATAGCTATCCTGACCGGAGACATCGAACGGGCTTCCAACCGGGGTGGCATGATTCATGTCGAGCACATTTCCATAGGAAATTGCGGGTTTATTATCTCTGAAATCCACCAGGCGTTTGCTGCTTGCGGCCATGGCATTTTGCACGGCGGAGGCATTACCACCAGCAAAAGCGCTGTTGGTGAAAGTGAATTGCAATTCTACATCATCATCATTTTGGTGCGAGGCAGCCTTGCCTGAGAATGTTAGCGTGGCGGAATAGCTATCTGCAGCAACGGTCAGAGAGGGCGTAAGCCCGGAAGGAAGATTGGAAATGGTATAGTCAGATCCGTGAGTGAGCTGACTTCCGGGATGAGTGAATTTCTCGTCCTGAATAGCGATATACAGCTCACCATCCACCACACCATCGTTCTTTTGCGTTTCTGTGAATCCGTCGTAGGGAAGCATGAACTCAAAGACTGTTCCGTCTGCCCCAAGCATAAATAGCTTCTTGCCATCAGGGCTGTAGTGAATGTCTTGGGCATGTGGGGTAAAGTCAAAGAAGACAAAACTATTTCCCCCGGTTACTCCCGCTGCGATGTCAAAAGGTTCGGCCAGATTAAACTGACGCACCTGAGTGCTTCCCGGGTAAGACGAATTTGTCACAAAGAGATGCAGGCCATCTTCAGAAATATCGATGTCTGTGTAGTTGTAATTAGTAACAGCGTATGAAGTGCCATCGTAGGTTACATCATCTACCAGATCGAAGGGACTCGATAATGAGTATTGAAAGATCTTGTCGCTTTGGGAGCCAATCATGTATAGCTTCAGCCCATCTTGGCTGAACGTAATGCCACTTGGCGATGCGTCATTCCCCGGAGGAAAAATACCGTCAAGCGTTACAGTGCCAGACAAGCTGAAAGGAGTCGACAGGCTATATTGATTAACGTTATCAGAGGTTCCTGAAACGTACATTTTCGTCCCGTCTTTGTTAAAATCAACGTCAGTGGGCACTGACTCTTCATTTGAAACATCGAAACTGAGGCCAGAATAAGAAACACCTGAAGAAATGTCAAAAGCAGAGGTTAAGTTGTATTGATAAACTGCATCATTTTCTGCCCCAACAACAAATAGCCGCAAGCCATCGTTACTGAAGCTCATACCCAAGGATGAATTGTCCTGACTTGTAGTTGAATACGTTGTGGAAAAAGAGGGATAGCCTTCGTCTAGGTCAAGTCTGCTGCCGTAGTAAATAGCCGGGGTGTTGTCACGAAAATCAATCCCATACCCTGTAGCAGCCGCCACTGAGTTCAGAACGTCGGCGGCGTCACTGTTAGCAAAGGCGGCATCAGTAAACGTAATTGAGAGCTCGGCTACATCGTTTGTATTCTGATGGTTGGTAGCAGCCCCTGTGTATGTTAGTGTCGCCGAATGGCCATCTCCGGATACGGTCATCACAGGTGTAAGGCCTACAGGCGTAGACGACAATGTGTAGTGAGTACCTGCTGTGAGTGTGCTGCCGGTATTTACGAAGGTGTCGTGGTGCAGATTCAATACCAGTTGGCCATTCATTCCGCCATCGTTGGCGGGCGACTCTTTGAAGCCGTCTTTCGTTAGTGCATAAATATGCAGTTTCTGATAGTCAGAGATAATTATTCGCTGACCATCTCCGGAGAAGGTGAAGCTATAGGCGTTCGAACTTTGCGCTGATATATCGAGCGAGACGTTGGCATAGGAAACACCCGATGACAGGTCGAAAGGATTCAGAAGAGTATATTGATGAACTTTATCGCTGCTCGTACCAAATACAAACATTCTCGTTCCATCCTGATTCATTCTTACCCCAACCGGATTGGTTTCCTGTGTTGCAACTCCGTAGAAATTTCCGGATGAGGAAGCGCTAGAGATAGAGAATGGAATGGACAGGTTGATCTGGTATATCCTGTCGTTGGTAGATCCTGATAAAAAGATTTTTGAACCGTCAGGGCTGAATGTCATTGAGGTCGGACTGCTATCAAGACCACTTACCCCGAAAAACGAATTACTGTAGGTGACACCTGAGGCTAAGCTGAAAGGCGTGGTCAGACTGTATTCATAAATGCGCTTGTTCGTAGCACCAAGTACAAACATCTTCAGTCCATCTGTGCTAAATGCGACGTCACGGGGGGAGGTATCCTGGGTTGATACTGAAAAAGGGCCAACTCCAAGGCCGTAGCCTAGCTCAGGTCTGAAGGGCGTGGTAAGGTGGATTTGGTTGATTTCTTTATCACTAAGCCCCACCATGAACATTTTCGTTCCATCAGCACTAAAAGTAATTCCTTGTGGAGCTTCGTCTGTGCTGGCCGCAAAGAGTTTAAAGTCACCTTGGTACCGGGCACCGTCGTTCAGACCAAAAGCATTCCCGAAGGTGATTTCTACATTGTTGTCGTAGCTGATCCCGACGCCGCTGCTTTTTGCTACAGCTCCTTCTACATTGTTGGCACTCCCTCCTACAAAAGCGCTGTTGGTGAAGGTAAAGGTGAGGCTACTAATGTTATCGAGACTCTGGTGTACAGCTGCGGTGCCTGATAATGTTAGTGATGCCGAAAGGCCGTCGGCGGCCACTGCAATTGAGGAGCTTAGCCCGGAAGGTAAGTTGGAGATGGAGTAGTGCGTACCCGCTATGAGGTTACTGCCACTATTTGTGAATTTATCATCCGATATTTTAATAGTGACGGATCCCTGAACGCCTCCGTCGTTTGAGGACGTTTCAGTGAAAGTGCCAACGGGTAGCTGATAAGTATTAGCGTCATCGCCGTTGAAGCCTATTACAAACAATTTTGAGCCATCTGCACTGAATGCGAGGTCGCTTGGAAGTGTTTCCTCGGTGTTTACACTCAATGGGGTGCCATCGACTGCAACCCCGCCTGAGGTGACATCGAACGGAAATGAGAGACTATATTGAGTCACATCTTTCCCGCTCGCTCCTGAAATAAACATTTTTTTTCCATCATAACTAAAAGCAATGCCCGAAGCATCGGTCTCCTGAGCATTGATGCTAAAGAGCCCATCGTGAACTACACCGGAGGTCACGGAATAGGGAGTAGAAAGGCTGAATTGATTGACCTCATCGCCAGTTGACCCGACAATAAATAATTTTTTTCCATTGTTGTTAAAGGTGATCCCCGAGGGGTAGCCTTCATAGCTCCCGACATAATAAGACCCGACATAGTTGGCCCCGCTTGTGATATTGAAGGGAGCATTCAGGCTGTATTGATAGATATATTTACTGCCACCAATAATAAACATACTCAAGCCGTCTTTGCTAAATGCGAGACCGGATGAATTGCCCTCCTGGCCTACCACGCTAAAGGGAGTTCCATCATATGAGAAACCTGAAGTTACTTTAAATGGGGTCGACAACGAGTATTGATGAACCTTGTCTGAGGAAGAACCAACAATAAACATTTTTTGCCCATTGGAGCTAAAGGCCAGCCCGGCGGGGTTCGCTTCCTGAGCCGTCATAGCGGTTGAAGCCCCGTCGAACGTTGCACTGTTTGAAAGATCGAAAACGCCTCCATAATAAAGTTGCGGATAGTTATTGCTATAGGTAATGCCCAAGCCGCTACTAGCGGCAACAGCGTTAGTGACTCCGGCTGCAGATCCGCCAGTAAAGGCCGAATTCGCAAAAGTGAACTGCAGGCTTGCTACATTATTGGCCACCTGATGCGCAGTAGCGTAGCCACTCAGCAATAAGTCCGCTGTATTCCCGCTCGCTGAAATAGACAGCGTAGGCGTTAAGCCAGTTGGCAGGTTAGTGATGGTGTAATCGACACCATGCGACATGGTGGACCCGGTGTGCGTAAAGGTGTCTCCAGTCAGCGAAATGTGGATGGCGCCATCGACAAAACCATTGTTGGCGTCGTTTTCAGTAAACCCTCCATCAAAGACATTGTATTGAGATAGCCCATTAGCGAAACCAGCAACAAAGAATTTTGTGCCCGAGGAATTAAAGACAACAGCTGATGGAAATGACTCCTGATTGGTTACGCTGTACTCCTGACTGTCATAAGTGACGCCACTCGTGATTGTAAAGGCTGTTGAAAGGCTGTACTGGTAAATTTTGTCGTTAGCTGATCCAACGACGAACATTTTTTTTCCGTCACTGCTGAAATCGACCCCCGCTACTGAGCTCTCCAGAGTTGTGTAAGAGCCATTATAGGTCACTGTGAAAGCCCCTCCGGTGATGTCAAAGGCTGACGTCAGCGTGTACTGATAGACGTTAGTTCCTACGATAAACATTCTGCTTCCGTCATTGCTAAAGGCGATGTCATACGGGACGATCGTTTGCCCGGAAATATCATATACTCCCTGGTGTGTTACAGTTGAGGTGATGTCGTAGGCGGTGCTCAGGCTGTATTGATTGACTTCGTCTCCATCATCCCCAACAATGAACAGCTTCAAGCCGTTACTGCTGAAGGCAATACCTGTAGGAGAGGTTTCCTGGGTGCTCACGCTCAGTTTGCTGCCATCTCCGTCATATGTAACACCACCCGACAGGTCATATGGAGTCGTTAGGGTATAAGAGTAGATTGCATCATTCGTATTTCCGACAACGAAAATTTTGGTCCCATCACCATTGAAAACAATCCCCTTGGGGTCATTCTCCTCAGTCAGTGAATTGAAGGACTTCATATAGGTTACCCCATCCGTCAGGTCGAAGGAACGACCATAAGTGATGGAGGCCTGCGCATTGAGGTGGTGATCGACTGAAACGAGCAATACACCCACTAGAAAAAATAAACTTTGTAAAAAGGTTTTCATGGTATAAAGGATTCAAGTGGTAAAATTTGGTTCACTGCGACATTTGTCTGGTTGTGCGAATTTTAATCGTACCCTTAGTCAGGCAAGCGGTGGAATGTGAACATCATTTCATTAGTTTTTTTCTTTTTTATTTTTTCTTCGGATTGTGTTCACATATTTGTATTTCTCCGACTAACCAGTGAAAATCAGTTTCAGAAGAAGTGAGAAAGACATTATCGCCAGCATTCGTGAGGGAAACCAGCGGATGATGGAGGAGGTATACCTTAGTTACCGAAATGAATTTGTCAACTGGAGCAGAAGAAAGTTTGATATCACAGAGGAAGATGCATTGGATCACTATCAGGATACGCTGACAGTGTTTTTTGAAAAAGTAATGAATGGCAATATTTCAGTCATTGAAAGCAGCCTGAAAACCTACCTTTTTGGAATTGGAAAGAACAAAGTCAGGCAGCAGTTCGACGAAAGAAATCGAATGAAGAGGCACGAAGAGGGTTTGGTGGAGCACTATCGCTTTCTGTCCGAAAACAAAGAAGCTGAAGCGGCCTACGATTCGGCAAGGAGCCAAACCTGGGAGCTGTTCGACGCCATGGGAGAAGCATGCAAGCGTATCCTCCGGCTTTTTTATTTTGAAAAAAGATCAATGAGTGAGATAGCCGATATCATGGGCCATAGCAGCGAGGCTGTTTCAAGGACAACCAAAAAAAGATGCCTGGAAAAGATCAGGGAGCAGGTCAAAAAACCATTGACTGATGGATGAAGTTAGAGAAAAATATTTACAGGGTAAGCTAACGGAAGCAGAGAAAGACGCTTTTGAAGCGAACCTGTCCCCGGAGGAGCAGGAAGAATTGGCCTTTGAATTAGGAGTGAGAGAAAGGCTGGAGGAGGAGCTTAGGAAGGAGCTGAGGATGAAGGTAGCTGGCTTTGAAAAGAAAGTAAGACCTGCCAGAAGGATCAATCCTGCGTATATAGGTGTTGCAGCCTCGTTATTTCTGGTGGCCTCGCTGGCATTCTACCTTACCCGACAACAGGAGTCGCTTTTTGATGAATATTACCAGCCCTATCCCAACTATGAATTGACCTCGGTAAGGGGAGAGCAAAACTTATCGGACAGGCAAAGAGCTTATCAGGCCTACGACGATGGGAAGTATGAAGCGGCTGCTGCCAGCTTTGGTAAGTTGGACTCGCTATCTGCGCCAGACTACTTTTTCAGGGGAATATGCCTGATTCAGATGAATAATGATGCGCTTGCCGTTGCCGACTTCCAGCGGGTGGCGGCAATGAATGACCAGGACTATGTCGAGGCAGCCAACTGGTATACTGCTCTGATTTATGTGAAGTTGAATGATAAAGACCGTGCTAAAGCACTTTTGGAAATACTGGCTTCTGGGAATTCGGAGATGGCAAGCTCTTCCAGAAAGCTTCTCGACAGACTTTAAGCAACCCTGAATCTCCGCTGATAGATCACCAGCGTCAGGCCAATCAGGATGACCGACAGAATGATCCAGGTGAGCATGTTCTGTTCTTTTTCCAGGGGACTGTTGTCGCCAATCAAAACAAAACCTCCCCAAAAGAATGGATCCCTTGCTTTGCCTTTAGCAGTGGAAAGGTATTCTCTTTTGGCGTTGGCCAGCGCCAGGTCTTTCGCCTGGCCTTTTGAAAGATTTTCATAGAAGAGTCGCATGAGCTCTGGCGTCGACTTATCGGAGGCGGGCCAAAGACTCATCACCACGCTTGGAACGCCGGCAGAGCGAAACGATCGGGCAAGGCTCATCACCCCTTCACCCTCTTCGATTTTGCCAACACCTGTATTGCAAGCGCTTAGTGTCACCAAATCGGCCTCCAGATTTAGGTTGATCAATTCAAAAGCGTGAAGAAATCCGTCTTCATTTTCATCCGAATCTGAAAAGACCAGCTTAGAATAATCGGCATCACTCTCGTTGACAATAGAGTGGGTGGCCAGGTGAAGGATTGAGAATTTCCCGGCTTCTTGTTTGAAGCTGGATTCGGATGCATCACGACCAAATCTTGTTGCGCTGCTGAACATGCTGCTGACTAATTCCACTTCCTTTCTGGCCCCGGGAAGTGCTACCAGCTCATCGGAACGCAGTATCGAAGCGGCAGTCAGGGAATAGTTGGTGTTGGGGGTCTCTGAAAACTCGGGAGCATAGGCGAGCAGGCTGGCCTTTTCTGCATTCTTATGTTGCCTGGTTTCAAGCAGGGTCGCACTCAAATCGTAGGAGATCACGTGATGCTCGATGAGATAATTGCCAGACTCATCAGTGAGTAAGTCGAATGGGATATAGCCGGTAATTCCACTGGGAATAACGATAAGATCTTTGCTTATTTTCTGCTCATACAAGGGTGAAATGAGCAACTTCCTTAGTTGATCGGAAGTTTCCATCAACGCTTTTTCATCCTGGTCAATCAGTGCTTTTCTGAAGTTAGTGATCACCTCATCAAGATTTTCCGTTGCTGCAATGTTAATTTTTACATCATTTTCCGAAATGAGCATTGAGAGCAGTGTCTTATCGTCAGTCAGGTGAAGGCTGAGAAGTGCGGTTGCCTGTCCTCGTTCTGCCAAATAATTTTGAATCGATTTGATCGAAGCTGGCTTAAGTCCAAATTTGTTTTCCGTATACACGGGATATTGCTTTTCCAGCTCCTTCTTGAAGGCTTCATACTCCCGATTTTTTTGAAAGAGGAGAGCTTTTGGCGCCGAGGGATCTTCCTTCGAATCCAGCCTCGCAAGGATAATTGTATTCAGCGAGTCTTGTTGGAAACGGTAGTCTTTGTCTTTCAGAAGCATCTCTTCTGGTATGCCTGAGACTTGTTTTGCTTTTTCGTCGCTCAGTTTGCTCAGTAAAGCGGAGCTTTTGGCCAATTCAGAATATCTGAAAATTTCCTCCAGGTCTTCGGGATTCCTGGTGTCGGTGTACTTCCGATAGTAAATGGGAATCGCATCGTCGGCCAGTTCCTTCACGCTGGCTGAGATGGTGATCAAGTCGCTGTCCTTGGAGAAGTTGAGCTTAAATCGTTGAATGACCTCCTCTGCTGCTTTCAAATAAGCAATAGATACGCTCAGGTTGCCGTTCAGGGCGGCGTGGGCCTTGGCCAGGCCAAGCAGCGACCTTTGAAGCTCCCTAAACGACAGATAATGCTGCAGGTCTGGTATTTTACGCAGATCTCCGTCCCAGGTATACCCGGGGAGGTTGTGCTGCAAGGCCAGGTGAAATTCTGATATCGCTTCCGAAACCTTATTTAATTCCAAATGACAATTAGCCAGCCGGTTGTAGTTGTCAGCCTGATCATAATTATGAGGTCCGTATACTTTATGGCCGATATCAACCGCCTCCTGAAAGTAGGAAGCAGCCTTTTCGTAGTCGGGTATTTCCACCGCTACCGCACCAAGATTGTAATAGGCATAGCCAGTCAGGTGGTGGTCGTGCCCGTATTTCTTTGTTCGTCCGTCAAGAATGATTCTGAAGTTTTTTTCTGCTTCATCAAACCTTTCCATACCGCCGTAGCAGAGTCCGATATGTTCGATGGATTGCAACACTCTGAGATGAAGTGGGTCGAGCTGCTCGCTCCTGATTTTCAGGGCCAGCCGGTGCACCTGCAATGCTTCTTCAAATTGCTTTTTCTTGTACAACGCATAGCCAATATTGTTCAGGCTGTTGGCAACTTCAAGGTGATTCTCTCCCAGGTATTTTTTTCGGATGTCAAGAGAAAGTTCGTAGTATTCAAGGGCCTTGTCATATTGCAAAAGGTTCTTATACATGATCCCCATGCTGGCGTAGATGGAACCGATCTCCGGGTGATCTGGTATCAATAGCTTTTGGGTAATCTCCAGTTCTTTTTTAAATGACATTAATGAACCGGCAAAGTCGCCCGTATGCCATTTGATGCGTGCGTTCAGGTCAATTAGCCTGGCTTTAAGCATTTGATCGTCAACCTTTATTGAGTCGTAAAGCGAGCTGGCTTTTTTGTGAGTTTTTTCGGCCTGGATCAGTTCATGGCTATTGACCAGTGCAAAACCTTTGTGCGTAAAATATTTGACAGTTTCCAGTGGTTCGTCTGAAAGAGCAATGGCCTTGTCGAAGTTATTAATTGCCGCCTCGTCCTTTCCGGTAGAGGCCGCCAGCCGTCCCTGAAGAAAAGCGATTTCTGCCTCCAACTTTTGATTCTTAGGAAGTAGTGACATTTTATCAATCAACTTCTCAACCTCTTCGAATCGGGATAGTTCCTGGGCGCTGTTGATTTGCCCGGTCAGAGATTTAGCCTGATTCGGGATGTCTTTCGTTTGTCGAAATTTCACCTCAGACGTTTGGTAAAGACGGAGGGCTTCTTCATAGCGTGCCTCCTGATAAGCCTGGTCGGCCGCATGAAGTATGGCAGGGGTTTCCTGACCGAAAGCACTGAGAGAAACGATCCAACCCAGGGTAATCATCAAAAGTCTCATCTTACCAAATTAACTAACAGCGGAAATACAACCAATAAAATATGAATAACAATTGAATACCGTTCGGTTAACAGGCAAATATCAAAAAAAGACCTGGGATATGATGTATTCCCAGTTAGCACAAACACATCATTTTGCCCTCGCTTTGGTTAGGTTGTCATTGGCCAAAATGGCAGGCGTCAAGTGGCTGTTTGATCAGAAATGGCGAGAGTGATCAATAAAAAAGCCACCTTGTTTCACAAAGTGGCTTTTGCAGGCTCCAAACTCTCCGCTTTACTTACTCATCCAGCTGTACAGGAGATCAAGCTGCTGCTGAGTGGGGTTTTCCATCATTTCGATGGATGGAGGCGATTGCGTTTTTACCATGACAGCCTTCGCTTTTAGTTTCACGTTTTTGACCTTTCCAGGCTTTACTTCACGTTGGACCAATGCTGTGATTTTGTCACCTTCTTTGCGGCTTTCTTTGTAAGCCATTACAGCCTCCTGAAAATTCTGCACAGTAAGTGGTATACCGTCAAACTCCAGCAGGTGATCTCCTTCCTTATAGCCCATGTCGATGCCAAAAGCATTCAGGTTATCAGCTTTCGCTACCACCAGATGGCCGCTTTCCTGATCCAGTCCGAATGAGATATTTCCCATAGACGGTTCCATTTTTGCCTGAGAAGGAGCGAAGCTGACACCAATTTTGGCCAGGTATTCTTTCAATGGCAGGGGTTTGTTTCCTTCCACATAGGTGCTGAAAAACTCCCTGATTTCCGGATACGTAAGCTCAGTGATCTTATCGAACAGCTCATCGTCTTTGAAAGACTTGTCCTTGCCATACTCATTTGAAAGATCTTTCAAGAGTTGGTTAACGCTGTACTTGCCACCGGAAAGCTCCCGTAACCTGATATCGAGGCAAAGCCCAATCAGTGCGCCTTTTTCGTATACGTTGCCATACTGATCTTTGTATTGGTCGAGGCAAAGCTTACTCATGACGGTAAACGGCACGGTGTCGTTGTAGCCAGCGGCGTTAACTACCTTCTCTTCTATTTTAGAAAGGTATTCGTCGATGCCAAAAAGCCCTTCGGCCAGCTGCACGTGCCCGGCGAAGTATTCAGTTACGCCTTCGTACATCCAAAGGTGCTTCGACATTTTTGGGTCGATAAAATTGAAGTTTCCTATTTCTTCTGAATGGATGCTAAGTGGCGTAATGATGTGAAAGAATTCATGAGCCGATACATCTTTGATCAGCTGAGTAAGGTACTTAGGGTTCACCTCGGGCAGGCTGTACATAGAGGAATACGAATGCTCCAGTGCACCAAGTGCGCCTGACTGCGACGGGCCTGCGAAAAGGTAGATGATATAAGCGTACTTCTTGATAGGCAATGTTCCACCCAAATAGTTTTTCTGAGCTTCCAGTATCTGGTTCACATTGTCCTTTACAAACTCAGCCGTAAGTAGCCCATTGGGTGAATAGACAGAGAAAAGAATTTCAGCGCCACCCACATTGATCGTCACAGTGTCTGGTACAGAATACATCATTGGTGCGTCGGCCAGACTGAAATAGTTGTCGGCGATGTAAGTGTCAGTATTGTTTTCTGACCTGGCAGCCTGCAGCGAGGTAGCACCATAGAAGCCTTCGGGATACGAAATATTTACTTCGTACTTCACTTCCTTCATTCCTTTGAGATAGCCAAAGAACCCGAAAGTGTTGATAACGAAGTTTTTTCCTTCTTCAATATTAGTACCCGCCGGCTCAAATACGGTGTTGCCTTGCTCGGTATCGTAAGAATCTTCTACCCAGTATTCGACCTTGGCCAAAGAAGAGGCATTTTTAATCAGCCACCTGTTCTGGTCAAGTGAATCGACCGAAAGCTCATTGCCATTGCTATCAAACGCTTTGAAGTCGGACAGGAACCTGCCAAAGTCGTAGATGCTGTAGGTGCCAGGTACTATTTTCGGCATTTGGTATTCGATCTCCGAGGCAGACACAGCAGGTAGTTCAATGCTCACTTTCACCTTGTCGTTCTTCACAACATTGAGGTCGAGAAATGCTTTGTAGCCAGTAGTTTGAGCAGAAAGGGAGCTCCAGGTGAGAAGCACCCCTAAGAAAAGAGTCAACTTTTTCATTGAGAGTTTTTGTGTTTGGGCTCCATTCCTGTCACCAGATAGCGGATCATTTAATGAAAGCCATGTTGTTTTAGAAAGTTGCAAGCAAAAGAAGGGCGCAATTAAGCTAAATACTTTTTGTTGCTCAACATTTATTATGGTGAAAAAACGTTAAACCTTCCTCTTTTCTACCCGAATAACGCCTTTAAGGCCCGACCAGTCATCATCAACGGCGCAGACCTTCACGTCCACCATGTCGATGGTAAGCATGAGGTTGCGGATGTCGTCTTCGATCAGATCCTTCGGTATTTTGGACTTCCCCTTGGGCCAGGAGACCCAAATCATGCCATTTTGCTCAATTTTGTCCTTTAGCTTCGGCAGTTGTGCGTGGAGGTCGTCTTTGCTGGTGGTGAAAAAGTGGATGATGTCATACACGTCGACAGTTTGCGATTCATGAACCAGCGCATCAATGGGAAAATCATCAAATAGTTCGAAGTAATGTGACGGACGGTTGACGAGAAGTACTTTGCTTCCTTCTTTGATGCCTAATTTCTTGGCGAGAGGAGTGCCTGAGTAGCCAGCCATAGCAAGTAATCGGTAACTGTGTGATCAGTGTTTTAGTGGTAAGTTACGCAGGATCCAGAATTTTCCAGCCTCACTCCCTAAGAGTTGGAGTAGATGAAGGTAAAATCCCATGGCTTTCGCCAACTGGCGGATCTGGGTAGAACAAGGGATTTTGGCTCTATTATTCAATTAGAAACTAATCAATATGCTAACCTATAGCCCAAGTTCCTTCCTGAAATAAATCCTCGACTCCATAGGATCAAGGTGTTCCGAAAAGCCGCTGACATAGTAGCCCTGCGACAGACAAAACCGAATCATGGGTTTGAGCTTGTTTCTTGTTTTGAGGAGCATGTGGGAATAGCCGTTTTCTGAAGCCCACTGCTCCATTATTTCTGTCAGTTGCTGATAGATACCCTGGCCTCGGTAGGCCGGAAGCAGCCCGCCCATCCACGAGTAAAAACTGCCGTCTTTGTACCTGTTGTAGCCTACCTTAAACCCGACAACTTTGCCCTCGACCTCAGCTACCAGTATGAGATGCTCCGTGCCATCTAGGCGTTCATGGTAGACCGGTTCTTCGTAGGGGTTCATAAGTTCGGGAACATGCTGCGATGCCTCAACGATTTCGGTAATGGTACCCTCTCTGATTTTCATTTCCCAACTACCTTCACTTTGGCAAGCAGCCATACGTTCGGGTCTGCTATAATACCCGCTGGCATTTCGGCGATGTCCCATTCTGCTGATGTGCTTTCTCCAAACACGTCTATTATTTTGATTGCGCTGATAGTTCCGTCGGCACCTTGGATCCCCACCTCCAGTGGGAGCCTGACCGACTTGCTTAGTCCGGGGCTTTTCACTTCAACCGACAATTTGCGCAGCTTTTTACTGTACTTCCAGCTCAGGGAAAGCTCGGGCAATAACGGCTGGAAAATCCACTGATCAAAGAACCAGCCAAGCTGCTGTCCGCTGGCTTGTTCCATCACGGCCTGAAAATCGCTCGTGAGTGCATTGGAGAGTTTGTAAGTGTCGTAGTAAGTGCGCACACCGTCAAAGAACGCCTCGTCGCCTACCTGCTTCCTGAGCATATGCAGCACCCAGCCGGCTTTCTGGTAAGTGTTTGGGCTCAGTAGCTTTTTTAACTCGATAATGGAAGTATCAACAATAGCGGAAGTAGGGTTTTTGGCATGGTATTCATCAATTTTGGGAAGCATCCTTTTCATTCCAACTTGAAGGCTGTCTCTCCCATAGGTCTTTTCCATGTACACCTGTGTGAAGTAGGTAGCAAACCCTTCGCTGAGCCACACATGGTGCCAGTCCTTTTCGCTGGCTGAGTTACCAAACCACTGGTGGGCTACCTCGTGGGCGATCAGGCCTTCAATCTTGCGCTCCCCCGATACCGATTTTTCGTAGTAGAAGATATTGCCGGCATTCTCCATGCCACCAAATTTCGTTTTCGACTGCACGTTGGCCAGCTTTTCGAAAGGATAGGGGCCAATGATGTTTTGTAGTGTGGCCAATATTTCCTTGGCTGGTGCGTAGTCGTGGAAACCGGCGTTTTTATTTTGGTGGTACACCCACGATGAGACAGGAATATTGCCAACCGAGCCAACATGGTCGATGGCAAAGGCAGCTGCACCAAAGACCATCACCTTGGTTGAAATGGGAACTGACTCGATCCAGTGGGTGAGTTTGGTGTCGTTGGAAAGTACCGTTTCCTCCTTAAGCCGTCCATTGGCCACCACCTGGTAGTAGACAGGCGCTTCGATAATAAATTCACAGGTAGCTTTGTCGGAGGGGTGGTCTACCGTAGGCAGCCATTGGTGGGCTCTGTCGGGCCAGTTGTCACCAAAGAAGGTTTTTTCACCAAACAAGTTGGTGCCAATGATAAGGCCATCTAGCGGCACTCCTTCATATTCAATCACCACTTTGAGCATCTCGCCGGCCTTTCCGCTGGCATCAATATTGATTTTGCTGTCAGTGTGGCGAAATGCAGTTTGCTGGCCGTTCACCTGCAGCGTCACAATCTTCATTCCCCCTGCTGCCGTTTCATTTTGCAGATCCAGCGCAAAGGTCTCCACATCCTGTTTGAGCAGTACTTCGATAGCCGTTTTGCCAACAATGTTATTCGTTTCGGCGGACAGCCGCAGCCTGAAGGCATAATGCTGGACGTCAATAGCCGGATTCAGTGGGTAGGGGTCGCTGCCGAAGAGAAGAAAAGGGCATAGAGCGAAAATGAGTGTGTGTAAAATGGGCTTCATGTTGTATTGGGTTGCAGCTCTAAAAGTAACTTAAAAACAAGTGTTTCAAATCGAAAGAGGCGGAATTGATCAATGGCAGGCAACCACACCCTCAGGCAGCGGGGAAATTCTGGCTGCCAGGTCTTTGTACTGGCAAGCCACTTTTTCATCGCCTACCGCCTGGTAGCAGTCGGCACGCAGCAGGTAGATTTCCTGGGCCTTGGGCCACACATTGGCCAGCCATTTGGTTTCGTGCAGGCTTTGCTCCACATTTCCCACCAGCAGATAACCTCTCGCCTCGCCCAGAAAAATGTCGAGGTCTTCTCTGCCCACATTCCCACTATGGATCAGGATGATGTAAGCCTCTCCAAAAGAAGAAATGTAGCTATTGATGACCACATCGGCTGCCTGGTGGTAGTAGTTCAGCGATGCTTCATAGTCGAGCAGGTCGTCCCGGTAGATATCGGCCATGCTTTTCAGTATGTGACGTTTCTGCAAGCCCGACTGGAGAAGGTCTTTATACGTAGTGATGGCTTCATTGAACTGGTCAGTTTCCTTATAGCATTGAGCCATCCTCAGCTTAAAATCGAAAGAGCGGTACACCAGATAAGGCTCCGCAATCAGGTAGTTTTCCAAAGCCGACACATATTCTGCTTTCTCGAAAAACACATCACCGTCATGAATCACCCTGGTCAGTAGCTCCTCCTTAAATTCCTTGATATAGTCTTCCGTTTTGTAGAAACTCACAAAAGGAGAGAGGATTTTTAGCGATTCATCCACATGCCCCAGCTCAGCCTCTTTTACTGCTGTGTCAAAAATGCTCCTTCTCTCATCCAGCAGGGCTTCCATTTTCAGGTTCTGGTAGAAAGCGTAAGCTTGCATGGCGGCCATGATGACCGTGGCCAGCGCCAGCGACAAGCCAAAGGCCCAGAGAGTGCCCTTGTTGTTGCGCTTGAGGTCCTCATACGAATAGGTGGTCTTTTTGCCTTTTCGGGCATAAGGAGGCCGCCTCGTTTCATATGTTTGGGTAGGAGGCGTGTATTCGTAAGTAGGCACGCTGTATTTGAAGCGGTAGTCGTAGTTGGCCTTTTGAATAGGGTCGGAGAGCACCTGGTAGGCCATGTTGATCTCCTTGAATCGCTCTTCCATGGCGGGGTCGCCAGCATGCTTGTCAGGGTGGTACTGCATGGCCAGCTTTTTGAAAGCAGCCTTGATCTCATAATGCCCTGCCTCTTCGGGAACGCCCAGTATTTCGTAGTAGTTGCGCAAAGGAAAATCCGTTCTGAGAAATGAATTTAGCGATTATCCTTGAAAAACGATTATTGTAAGCACTTTGTTGTTGACAACGGTGTGGGGGAGTGGATAACGCTAAAGTCCTGGCTGTATCTGTACTGTCAGCTGACGATTGCTTTTTTGGGCTTTTCAGGGACTATCGTTCAGCCGTTATCTGGCTTTGAGCTTCTTTTTTTTATTCTTTTTCGGAACGTTTGATTTGCTGTGTTCACTGTGAAAAATGGTCGTATGCGTCCCGTCTGGATTCACCTGCAGTGAGGTGCTGCCGTTGTGGTGAATAACCGTGTGGGTGCCGTTAGGATTTACCACCACTGAGGAGTTTCCAGTTCGGTGAATGGTGGTGTGCGATCCGTCGGGGTTTACCCGCACGCCAGTATTACCGGAGTAATGAATGACTGAATGCGATCCGTCAGGGTTTACCTGCACTGCCGTGTTGCCACTGTGGTGGATGACAGTGTGGGTGCCATCAGGATTGACCTGAATGGAAGTGCCCTGGGTGTGGGCAACGAATGCCACTAGCAGCAATAGGAGTGAAAAGGAAATCGTTTTCATCGCTCTGAGTTTAAGTGGAATAAATTGCTTTTAGACAACTTTTATCTTGGTGCAAATTCCGGGCCATTTTGCGTGTTGCCGATTCAGTTAGGTGACGTAACATACCTGACTACCAAAGGGTAATCGGTCAGTCCTTCATAATCTTCTTCCGATGAGCCAGCCCCCAGAAATGCAGGGCATCCATGACGTTTTCCAGCGACATGCCGTGGGGTGTGATAGAATATTCGACAGTGGGAGGAAAGGTGTCGTGCACGTCTCTTTTTATCAGCTTGTTCATTTCCAGCCGCTTCAGCTCTGCAGATAGTGTTTTGTCTGTAATGCTGCCGACGGCTTTCGACAATTCCTTGAATCGCTTCGGCCCTGACGACAGAGCGAACAGTATCAAAAGCTTCCATTTACCTTCCAACGCTTCGAGGGCGTCTTTGATGGCCAGGGCATTGGTTGGGCAACCTTCTCTTGTAAGCATGTTGTTGTAGTTGAATATCACGATACTATCGCTACGGAAAGCGCTATCCGTGGGGAAAGTACTATCGATCGGATAGCAAGTATAGGTACTTTTGGAAAAGATAAAAAAGCCAGAAGCTATATGATCGACGAAGAAAAATCACCAAACACCCTCTCAATCGCCCTTTGGGTAACACAAGGCCTGTTGTCTGTTTCATTTTTGTGCGGTGCTGCCATGAAACTGTTTCAGCCCGTTGAGCAGCTTTCTGCCATGTGGCCCTGGACGGCCGAAGTGCCTCCAGCCTTTCTGGCATTTACTGGCGTAGTGGATCTGCTGGGAGGAGTGGGTATCATCCTGCCTTCGCTGCTCCGCATCAAGCCCTGGCTTACGCCCGTTGTAGCGGTGGCCATCGTTGTTCAGATGGTGGGTGCCAGTGCGTTTCATGTTGCCAGAGGAGAAGCCTCCGATATTGGAGCCAACATCGTTTTCGCCCTCATGGCCTTATTTATTGGATGGGGAAGGTGGAAGAAGGCGCCGGTTCTGCCGAGATAGCCACCCTGCGGGCCATTCCGGTAATGGTAGTTTCTGATATACCACAGAAATGCTACATTTAAAGAGACTTAAAACAACTCCTGCAATGAAGCGACTATTCGTATGGGCCCTGCTCCTGATTTTATTGTGCCCTGCCTGGGCGCAAGTGCCTAAGGGTACTGTTGTTACCGATTCCATATATTCCAAACACCTCGAAAACAAGATGGGGGAGAAGCCCACCCGGGCAGTATCCATTTATCTGCCACCGGGATACGACAAAGGTAGCCAGCGCTATCCTGTTGTCTATTTCCTGCATGGCTTTATGGGCGACAACAAGATGATGATGGGCATGGCGGGCCTGATTGACGAGGCCATTGCCAGCCACAAGATCCGCCCGTTCATTATGGTGGTGCCCGACGAGAAAACGACCTACGACGGCAGCTTCTTCAGCAATTCGGGGCTGTTTGGCAACTGGGAGGATTTTACTGCCTACGATGTGGTGGGGCATGTGGACAAGAAATACCGCACCCTGGCCACCAAGGAAAGCAGGGGTATTACGGGCCACAGCATGGGCGGTTATGGCGCCATCAAAATTGCTATGCATCATCCCGATATTTTCAGCGTGGTGTATATGATCAGCCCGGGCGCACTCACCATTGTGCGGGAGTATGGGCCTAATAGCGACACGTTCAAGGAAATCGCTGGCATCACCACTATGGAAGACCTTGGAAAGACCTACTTCGGCAAGGTGATGGTGGCCTTTGGTCGTTCGTGGTCAGCGAACGCCAACAAGCCGCCTTTCTACTGCGACCTGCCGTTTGAGTACAAGGGCGATGAGCTGATTGTGCGCCAGGACGTGCTCGAAAAGTGGTATGCCAATATGCCGGTGCACATGATCGACGACAACCTGACGAACCTGCAGCAACTGAAGGCCATCAAGATGGACTGGGGCCGCAACGCTGGGGAGCGGTTTACGCAGCAGTGTCGGATGTTTAGCGAGCGGCTGGAGAACGTGGGCATACAGCATTTTGCCGAGGAGTATATTGGCACGCACACCAGCGGCATTTACACCGCCGACGGCAGGTTGCCGAACCAGGTGCTGCCGTTTTTTGATTTTTATCTGAGTTTTGAAGGGAAGTAGTGCACTGAGGATTTCACGCAGAGAAGATTTCACACAAAGGGCGCAGAGAGGAGGGATTCAGAGTTTTTTTTCATGGAGACGCAGGGGCCGAGAGTTGAAGAGCTAACTATTTTTCCCAATCGTAAATATCATACTTACTTGATAGATATTCGCTTTCGCTGTCCTCGGCAATTCTCTTCGATTGTATTAAATCAAGCTTAGAAATTGAAATCTCAACCTCAGGAATTTTCCCCTCGAGAAACACTTTCCCGTAAAGCTCTTCTTTCAAATTCGAATTCCTAACCATCCAAACTGGCACTTCACCGATCCAGTACCGTATGTCTTTAAGTATCCAGTCATTTTTTTCTTCATCAAACAAAAACACGTAGTCTTTCCCGTAAAAATCAGGTATTAGATGAGACACTATTAAAGAATCATAGCTGAATTTTATTTTAGTTGTAAGAGGATAAACTTTTGATAGAGAATCGGCTCGGGGATTGGCTTCAAAGTAACTGGATGACAGAATTTGCACGTAAGGTAGTGCAAGATTGGCCATTGTGGTGAGGAGTCTGCAATCATCCTGATTCTCCCGCTCATAGATTGAATAATACCTCATATTCCCATCTTGTAGAGGGTATTTAGTGTATCTAATTGCCAGATCATTTTGACCATCTCTATTAAAATCGAAATCATCGAAAACCTGATCTATCATGAAATCGTCAGGAATACAAAGGTCAGTTGGGATACGGCTAAGCATTGATTTTTCAATTGCCGAGCGATTGCATTCAACTGCCTCATTTTCGAGCTGTCCGTTTCCGTAGAAAGTTGCGCACAGGGCAATAAATAAATGCTGAAAATTCATTTCCGTTGTGTTTTACAAAAACAAATACCTGATCCGAATTGCATTGACATATCGACAACTGCCTTTGGAATATGGTGCCAAAAATTCAGACACATAAAATGTATCTGAATTTCAATATTGCCAGTCGCTTGGCAGTGATATTTTATCACACGTTCCAAAATCAACATCACGAATCGACTTATAGGTGCTTGGATCAATTTTATCTATGTGCCACTCTGCCAGGTGGGCAGCCTCCATTTCCCGAAATTTAAAAGCTGAGACCAAACTAACGCTCTGTATAGACACTCTATTCGCGGCGGTCGAGGGTGATGCCGCCTTCCAGTATTACATTGGCTGGTTCGTTTTCGTTCTTAAAAAAGCGCCAACCTGCTTCCTCAAGAAGTTTGTTGATTTTTATCCGGGCCTGGGCTTCCTTTAGCGACATGAAAAAATTGAGAATATCTTCTAATATTAAGTAATTCTAGAATAAAAGTGTAAAAAGAAGGTGTTAAATGGTTGTACCCGCCCGTAGCTTTCTAAAGCCGTCGAATTCGACCACTTTAAGACAAGACCCGACTAGTGATGCGCTGCAAGCGCAAATTTCGGTCGCCCCCGTTGCATAAGCCCGCCCCTGGCGGAAACGGGAGACGATGGACGGCTTGTCAATGCAATGCTTCTTGCATCAGGGTGTAACCATGTTCAAGTTGGGGGTAGCTTTATTTTCGATAAGAAATATTTTTGCAGGAAAGCAAAGCTTTGAACCAAAGTAGGTTGTTAATTAGTATGATGAAGGCAATAATATTATTTGTGATTACAGGGTTTGTTCTGGCAACGGACTGCCTGGGGCAAGAAGGGGTCGTTGAACAATACTTTCAAATTGAGGATGTAACCTCTGAAGCTAGCGGAGGAGTCTATTCAGTCCCTTTGGTCAGAAGTAATACCAATCCCGATGCGGCCTATAAAATCAACCAGGTGATTCAACTCGTAATCGTTCGAAAATCGTATAGCGTCGCTGGCAAGAGTATGTTTGACGAAATGCTCAATAAGGACGGTTATGGCACGGAAAGTCTTGGTTATACCATTTTACTGAATAGCCCTGCCATCCTCTCCATACGATTCGATGATCAAACGATGAGCAGCTACCCCGACTCTCACACCTATTATTTGAATTTCAATTCGGCTACGGGGGACATCATTGACGTGGCAGAGCTATTGAATAAACAAGGGATAGACCACCTGAACGATCTGGCTGGAAGCACTTTCAACGAGAGAATTAAAGCCAGACATTCGGAAATACTGAAGGACGATTCAATAGATGAGGACGAGCGTAAAGAATCTTTAGATTATGTCTTTGATTTGACGGAGTGCAATGCAACGCATGAAATTTGGAAATTCGGTATCACCGGAGAGTTTATTATTGTAGAGAAAGACCATTGCTTCCCGCATGTGATCCAAATGTTTGACATAAGCTGGGCTTGCGGGATTAAAGTCAAAGATTTGTATTCCAGGGATTTCACTAGTTACGGTAAGGCCTTGCTTAGAGAAGGCAAAACAGATAACTCAAGGCACTTTGATGCCAAAGAAAGCCTGATGACGCTCCATGGTAAAATTGATAGCAAGTACCCATTCACCATGTATTTGGATATCAACGATGACAATAGTATAGGAGGAGGGTATTGGTACGATAAATTTGGAAAGCTGGTTGACTTTGAAGGAAAGCGGGTGTCGGCCAGCAAAATAGAGTTGACCGAAGAGGGAGGAAAGTTTGTGTTGACCATTGTGGGTACGGGTGAAATTTTAGGGAGCTGGTATAACAAAGAAGGAAGACCCTTGCCGATCACTTTTTACTAAAACCCCATATTTTGTGTGAAAGCTGGATGGAACTCCCCATTTGAGGGTAGACCAGGAAGTTCTTCATTAATAGATATCAAAATGAATAGGAGCCTTATGTGCCTGTTGGTAATGGTGCTATCCCAGCTAGGTGGCCTTGCCCGGGCTTTGACTATTCCTGAGGATTCGGTGGTCCGCATTGCCGTTCAAGAGAGTCTTCAGAAAAAGGGTATTTCATTGTCATGCATGGCTCCGCTTGCTGATGAACCTGCCAAAATTGAGATGAGCATCGCATTCAAAGACACCATCACCTTAGACAAGCAAGTATATGTCCTCGCTATCAGCTCGACCAAAACAGGAAGCCTGCATGGCCATGTGCTTGGTTGTGTTAATTACTTTTTCTTGAAGGACGTAAATAACAGATGGGAAGTAACTTCGGGGATAGTCAGTCAGAAGTCTTCGCCCATTGGAGATGACCCATCCTACCAAATAGTGAATATTGGGAAAAACAGGAAGGCATTGCTTTCTGTTTTTCAAAGCACGGGCAATAGCCATTTTGAGAAGAAGACTTTCGTGCAAGAAATAACGCTGGAGAAATTGACTCCTCTGCTGACCATCGATAGCGAGTACGATAATTCAGCCTGGAAGACTTCAGAGGAAGGAGGAAAGGACTGTGAAGCCGTCAGAATTACGCAGGAGTTTGAAATCATAAAGTCAGATCAAGCGTGGTACGATGTCATGGTGAAAGAGAGTCGATATGGATTTCAAAAAGACTGTGAAACGACTTTTTTGATTGAGGCTACTGACATCGTTTACGTGTATAGAGAAGGGGAGTATGTGCTGAAATGAAGAATTTGGGCTTGTTTACCAACCTGCACCTGTAGCTTTCTAACCCTGTCGAATTCGACCACTTTAAAACAAGACCTGATTAGTGATGCGCTGCAAGCGCAAATTTCGGTCGCCCCCGTTGCAAACGGGTGGCGATTCCGCCAACCAGCGGATCAATGACCGGCAGGCGGTGATGGTGCTTCTAAAGGATTGAGCTTTGGAACCAGGGGACTTCTCAAATGGTGATTTGGGTTCGATTGACAAATGCCTCCTTGCGTGAGGGACAGAGCCATTGTTGGAGCCCGCTGTGGGGTTTTCGTGCGCTGGGCGGCGACTGGTGAAGGCCCGACCCCTGCCGCCGAAGAGAGTGGCCGGGCTAAGACGATCACTCCGGCGGCAAAGGGGGCACGCCCAAGTCATTGAAGTATTTTTTGATTGGGTGATTGGCTTTCAGCAACGATTAAAGAGGGTACTATCTGCAGAAACGCAGAGAGTAACCTCTTTAATTTGATCCCGTTGCAGGGGCGCAGAAGGTAACCTCTTTGATGGCTCACGTTGGGATTAAAGAGGTTACTACTTGCAGGAGAGCAGAGAGTAACCTCTTTAATTCGATCCCGTTGCAGAAGCGCAGAGAGTAACCTCCTTTCATTCGGCTCACATGAACGAGGCAAGGATGACACACCTGCGTCGGACGCCTCCAAATAATCCCCATTGTATCTTTTGCCTTTTTGCCCTAACTAGTGAGCCAATACTAATCAACTCACTATGCAACGAATTACAACAACATTGACCTTGCTGCTGTGCTTTGCGCTGTCAGCATTTGCGCAAAAGAAAGATGACAAAAAGAAAGGCCTTCCGCTGGACTCCCTTCGCACCATTCCCATAGAAGTAAACGAAGGATCGTGGATCCACCTCGATGTGAGCCCTGATGGCGAAACCATCGTGTTTGAGCTGCTTGGCGACATTTATACCCTGCCCATGGCGGGCGGCCAGGCATCACGCCTCACCAAGGATATTGCCTTTGATTCACAGCCACGCTTCAGCCCCGATGGCAAGGAGCTTGTGTTCATTTCCGACGAGTCGGGCGGAGAGAATGTGTATGTGATGACGCTGGCCGATACGACCAAGCGCCAGCTCACCGAAGGTAACAACAACGTGTTCCAGTCGCCCGAATGGACACCCGACGGCCAGTATGTAGTGGTGTCGAAAGGTGCTATCTTAAGAGGTGTGCCTAAGCTGCAGCTGCTGCACAAAGACGGCGGCAGCGGTATTGAATTGATCAAAGAGCCGGAGCAGTTCAAAACGGTGGAGGCAGCCTTCGGGCCGGATGCCCGTTATATTTGGTTCAGCCACCGCAATCGCAACTGGCAGTACAATGCCGTTCTCCCACAGTATCAGCTCGCTGTGTATGACCGGGAGACCGGCAAGTACGAAACAAAGACAAGCCGCTACGGGTCAGCGTTCAGGCCTACGCTGTCACCCGACGGCAAATACCTGGTGTATGGCAGTCGGCACGATGCCGAAACAGGCCTGGTGATCAGGAGCCTGGCCACTGGCGATGAGAAGTGGCTGGCCTACCCTGTGCAGCGGGACGATCAGGAGTCGATTGCCACCAGAGATGTGCTACCAGGCATGTCGTTCACACCCGATAGCCAGTTCCTTGTGCTGTCGTATGGCGGCAAAATCATGAAGCTGCCCATCGCTGGTGGCGATGCCGTGGAGATTCCGTTCACCGTAAAAGAAGACTTGAAAGTAGGGCCTTCGGTGCGTTTCAATTATAAAATCAGCGACGACCCCACCTTCATTGTGAAGCAGATCAGGAACCCGGTGCTGTCGCCCAATGGCAAGCGGCTGGCTTTCACTGCCCTGGATAGACTATATGTGATGGACTACCCCAACGGAACACCCTCACGGGTAACCACGCTGGACATGACCGAGGCCCATCCTGCGTGGTCGCCCGACGGCAATTCCCTGGCCTTTGTGACCTGGAGCAATTCCGCAGGTGGCCATATATATAAAACCACTTTTGGTAAGAAAACCACACCACCAGTGAAGCTGACGCAAGAACCTGCCGTGTACCGCGACATTGCCTGGAGTGCCACTGGCAGGATAGTGAGTTTCAAGGCGCCGATGCAAGCCATGACCGACAGCTACGGCCCAACGGATGCGCTTGGCGTTTCGCAGGACCTGGTGTGGATTCCTGACGGTGGTGGCAAAAGTACGGTTATAGCTACAGCCAAGGGCCGGAACATGCCACACTTTACTGCCGACAAAGACAGGATTTTCCTGTACGACGACGAAAAAGGCCTTGTTTCTATCCGGTGGGATGGTACCGACGAAAGGGCGTATTTGAAAGTAACTGGCAAGACGATTCCTGGTACCAAAAAGCCCACGGAGGCTGACTATATCAAAATGGCACCCAAAGGAGACAAGGCTATGGCCCTGCTCGATAATGAAGTGTTCCTGGTGACGGTGCCTATGGTGGGCGGAGAAACGCCGAGTATTTCTGTCAATACCCCTGAGAAAGCATCGTTTCCGGCTAGAAGGCTGACCGACCTGGGTGGGCAGTTTCCTGCCTGGACGGCTGATGCCAGTGCTATTACGTGGTCGATTGGCAATGCATTTTTCTACTACGACCTGGCCAAAGGAGAAGCCTTTGCCGATAGCCTGAAGTTGGCAGAAAAAGCCAAAGCAGAAGAGAAGAAGGCCGGGAAGGAAGAGGGGGACGAGAAAACCGAAGAAAAAGAAGAAGAGAAAAAAGACAAGCCAACGTTTAAGCCTGACGAATTGAGGGTGAAAGTGGAGGTGGCCAGAGACATTCCCAAAGGGAAAGTAGTCCTTTTCGGAGCCCGGGTGATTACCATGAACGGCATGGAGGTGATTGAAAATGGTGCTGTTTATATTGAGAACAACCGGATTGTGAGAGTAGGGAAGGCCTCCGAAATCAATGCGCCGGCTGATGCACAGGTGATCGACGTCAAGGGCAAGACCATCATTCCCGGTTTTGTGGATGTGCATGCCCACATGTGGCCGGAGTGGGAAATACATAAGAACCAGGCATGGATGTATACTGCTAACCTGGCCTACGGCGTCACCACCACCCGTGACCCGCAGACCGCTACGACTGATGTGCTGACTTACGAAGACATGGTGAGGGCCGGGAGGATGATAGGCCCCCGCATTTACTCCACTGGGCCGGGTGTTGGCTACTGGAACACTAACATCCGTGACCTAGACCATGCCCGCCAGATCATGAAGCGGTACAAGGACTACTTCGATACGAAAACGATCAAGATGTACATCACCGGCAATCGCCAGCAGCGGCAGTGGGTGATACAAGCTGCCCGTGAAAACGAGTTGATGCCAACGACCGAGGGTGCCCTTGACCTCAAGTTGGATTTGACTCAGGTAATTGACGGATTCCCGGGCCACGAGCATTCGTTTCCGGTTTATCCGCTGTACTCAGACATTACTTCGCTGCTTGCACAGTTAAAAACAGCCTACACACCTACCTTGCTCGTGTCGTACGGAGGGCCGTGGGCGGAGAACTACTACTATGCTACCGAAAAGGTGCATGACGATGAGAAGTTGTCGCATTTTACCCCACATCAGGAGCTGGACGAGAAGAGCCGCAGAAGAGGCGCTGGCTGGTTCATGGACGAAGAGCATGTGTTCAGGAAGCATGCTGAGTTTGCAAAGGATTTGTATGATGCCGGGGGATTGGTAGGCATAGGAAGTCATGGCCAGTTGCAGGGACTTGGCTACCACTGGGAGCTGTGGTCGGTGGGCTCGGGAGGACTGACACCACACGAGGCACTCAGGGTGGCTACGATTCAAGGTGCCGAAGACATTGGACTGAAGAATGAGTTAGGCTCGCTGGAAGCTGGTAAGCTGGCTGACCTGATAGTGCTGGATGCTAATCCGCTGGAGAACCTTAGGAATACGAACACGATTATGTACGTGATGAAGAACGGCAGGCTGTACGAAGGAGCGACGCTGAGCGAGGTGTATCCGAACAAGGTGGAGAGAAAGGACTGGCCCTGGAACAACTTTATGCCGGCGGGCGTGCCGGGGGTGAGGTAGGCTTCACGCAGAGGATTTATTTCTCGCAAAGGCGCAAAGGGAGTAACGCAGATTCTTTGCGAGCTTTGTGCTTTTGCGTGAGATTCTTTCCTATTTCCGATACCCCTCCGGCACTTCCATGGCTTCCAGGTTCATGAGCTCGACTTTCCTGAATTGGATAGGGTGGCTTTCGCTTTGCAGGGAAATCCAGCCCTCAGTAAGTGGCATGCCGTCGTGCTTGGCGGCCGGGTCGAAGCCGCTCACTACGCCACCACCTACTTGTGGTCTGGTGTATTCGAGCACATTGATTCCATTCACATAGTGCCGGATCAGCGAGTCGCCCAACACCAGCGCTTCCACCCTTACCCATTGTTCTCCATTGAAAGTAGGGGAGGTGGAGTTGATGCAATGGTCGGTGAAGAGTGTGTCGCCCAGAAACACGTGGGTGCCGGGAGTACACAGGTTGGCCGTTGGCCGTTCGCCCACACCCAGCCCTCCAAGCAACTGCACTTCGATAGAGATGGGGAAGTCTTGTTCCACGGTCATGGTGGTTGGATCCTGGCCATTCACCATGATGCCGCTGTTTCTTTCTGCCCAGCCTTCACCACCGGTGGCCTGCTCACCCACGAAGCGGTATTCAGTGGCAATGATGTACTTCGAGAACTTATCCTTGTAAAACAGATGGCCGTACTGGTAACGAAAGGAGTCATATTGGTCATAGGCTACGGTCAGTAAGCCATCTTCCACCCGGAAGGTGTTGCCAAAGTTGTCGTCGACAGGGTGACCGCTGATCTTGGGAATCCAGCCAGTGAGGTCTTTGCCGTTGAAGAGCTGCTGCCATTCGGGTTGCTGAACTTCTTTTGTGGTTTGCTCGGCTTGCTTTTGAGGGGAAGAGCAGTTGCAGAGGACTGCGAGACAAATGATGATTGGTGCTGTGTGTTTTAGATTGTTCATAGTTGGTTGGATAAAATGGTAAGGTGTGAAGACATACCAACAAACGCAGGGTTGGAAATGAAATAGGGTGCGAAACACACCGAAGACCGTTGTTTTTACGGATCACATGAGGTAAGAAATAGGGTGCGAAGACACACCCTAAAACTTCCTTATCAATTTAAATTTGGGGAATATGTTTTAATATCCCGTGTTTGGGTCATTTTCACCGACGAGTTTAAGAGTCGTAACTCACGCCCAGTCTGTCGAGCCATTCCTGTGGGGCGCCGTTCCATACAGTAGGCCGGTTACCCATGTACTGCAGGTCTTCCACGCCCAGCTTGCTGGAGTAAAATCCTGTGAGCACCAGACTGCGGAAGGTACTGAAAAACGCTACGCCCTGGCTGTAAGCTGGGCTTGCAGTTTGTGGATAGGCAATGTCATCCAATATCTGCTTTTGCTCTCCCTCTGAAATGGCCGTGAAGCTTTTTCCAAAGCGTTTCGTGCTCTCCAAATTCATCCAGCGCAGGCCACCTCTTATCGGGGTTTGCATATTCTCCCTATCGACAAGGGTGAATTCAATGAAGGCCGTCACGTTGGCATCTTCTGCACTGCCCGACTTGTCATCTGCCGGAATCACCTGGTTGGCCAGCACTCTTACCATTTCTCTTTCCTCATCAGTGAAAAACTTCTGATTAAGCATCTCCATTACCTCGGGTGTGAGGTTGGCATAACCCTCCGGCATATCGGTGGGGTGCTCGTGCCCGGTCATTTCGCCTTCTTTGCCTGGCTCGCAGGCAATCAATGCACCGGCGGACAGGGAGGCAAGCGTAATATATTTAAGGGAATCTCTTCTGCTAATTGGTTCCATGTTGATTAAAGGTTTTGTTGTTTCATCTGATCAATGATGTAATCACAAGTTCTCCAGCTCAACGCCAGAATGGTCCAGGTAGGGTTTTTATCGGCCTGCGACACAAAAGGTCCACCATCGCAAACAAAAACGTTTTTGGCTTCATGCGCCTGGCAGTAAGCATTTACCACGCTCGACTTAGGGTCGTTGCCCATGCGGGTGGCACCCACCTCGTGGATAATGCGACCGGGAGCAGCAATGCCATAATTGCTTTCCGGCCCTGGTTTTGCACCCGTGAAAATGCCGCCCATGTTGGTTAGGATCTCCTCAAAGGTGTCCTGCATGTGCTTCACCTGCTTGATCTCATGGTCGCTCCAGGTGTAGTTGAAGCGAAGTACGGGGATGCCCCACTTGTCTACCACATTGGGATCAATTTCACAGTAGTTGTCGTAGCGGGCAATCGATTCGCCACGACCCGAGAAGCCGACAGTGGCTCCGTAAAGTGTGCGGGCGTCCTGCTTCAGCTGAGCGCCGTAGCCACCACCGCTTGGTCGGGCAGTGCCGTCGGGTGACTTCAGGTGTTTGTTAGAGTTTTCTACACCCCACATATAACCATAACCAGGCATATGGCGTCCACCCCAAATCTCTATGTGATAGCCCCGTGCGAAGTCGAGTTTTTTGTTGTCGAGCCACCAGGGAGTGTACACGTGCATGCCACCCACACCATCTTCGTTGTGAGGAATACCGTCGAGCAGGGCAGGGATAATCGCTGACCTGGACGCACCAGTGGAATCGGTGATGTAGCGACCCAGCACGCCGCTGCTATTGCTCAGGCCGTTTTCGTGTACTGTCGATTTGGAGTTCATCATCAGTCGGCCCGACTCGCAAGCGCTGGCTGCCAGGATCACGATTTTTGCCTTTACATGGTAATCGAGCCCGTCTGCCTTGTTAACGTAGCTTACACCAGTAGCCTTGCCTTCCTTGTCGGTAGTCACCTCACGGGCCATGGCACCGTTCAGAATGGTCAGGTTGCCGGTGGCTAGTGCAGGTCCGATAAGCACTGATGGTGAGGAGAAGTTGGAGTGGGTGCTGCAACCCCGGTTACACTGTGAGCAGTAGTGACAGGCTGCTCTGCCGTTGTGTGGTTGTGTAAGAATGGACAAACGTGATGGGATCACCGGTATTTTGATTTCGTCGCAGGCTTTTTTTACCAGCAGCTCGTAGCCACGTGGCTTGGGGGCCGGGAGAAAGTTGCCATCGGGTTCGTTATAAATACCTTCTTTGGAACCGAAAACACCCACCAGATCGTCTACCTTGTCGTAGTACGGCTTGATATCATCGTAGGAGATTGGCCAGTCGTCGCCGAGGCCATCTATGCTTTTTCGCTTGAAGTCATTGGGGCCGAAGCGGAGAGAAATACGGCCCCAGTGGTTGGTGCGGCCACCCAGCATGCGGGAGCGGAACCAGTCAAACTCCGTGCCTTTGGTGCGGGTATAGGGTTCACCTTCAAGTTCCCAGCCACCGAAGGCAGCGTCGAACTCCCCAAAAGCTCTTTCTTTGGTGCCAGCACCACGGCGTGGAGAAGAGTAATTCCATTTGAACATATCGCCCTTGGAAGAGTCGAAATGAGGGCCTGCCTCCAGCATGAGTACTTTGGCACCAGCCTCGGTAAGCACTTTGGCAGACATACCACCACCAGCACCTGAGCCGACAATCACCACATCGTACTCCTCGGGGACTTCTTTTATTTGAAATGCGGACATAGTAGGATAAAAAGATTAAGCGTTTTCTAAATATCCTTCATTTTACGAAAAAGGGTTGGGAGTGGAAAGAGGTTTATGTATTAAAGTAGGAGAGGAATGAGTGCGAGAGTGTGGAAGTGATGAGTGGCTCTCTTGCGCCAGAGGCTGGTGCGAAAGTAACTCATCTTCCCGGAGGCTTTGTTGTGTCGGTTTAAAGTTGGGAGAGAATCGTGGCTGAAATACTTTTGTCGAGGTTTTGATATTTATTTAATTCAACTAAATCCAATCATAATACTATTTCCGTAGGTGGTTATGTACAAAAAAACGAACCACAATGAAAAATTACTTTAAAAGAACCATGATTACTGCAGTTGCTTTGATGGCTTTTGGATCAACTGTTTTTGCGCAAAATACGGTGCAGGTAGGAGGGGAAGCGATGTACCCCATGAAAGACATCGTTGACAATGCCGTGAATTCGGCTGACCACACCACGCTGGTCGCAGCGGTGAAAGCTGCCGGTCTTGTGCAAACGCTCAAAGGTACTGGCCCATTCACCGTTTTCGCTCCCACCAATGCTGCTTTCGATAAACTCCCTGCGGGCACTGTGGCGACTTTACTCAAGCCTGAAAACAAAGACCAGCTCACCAAAGTGCTTACTTACCACGTAATCGCTGGAAAGTACGACTCAGAAGCTTTGAAGAAAGCCATTAAGGCTGGCAAAGGTGAAGCCAAATTGAAGACAGTGTCTGGTGACATGCTGAGTTTTATGATGAACGGCCCAATGAATATTGTGATGAAGGACGAGACCGGCAACCTGGCTACCATCAGCACTTACGATGTGTATCAGTCAAATGGTGTGATCAACGTCATTGAATCTGTGCTGCTTCCATTATAATCGGGGAATTGCTCACTCATAACACTTTCTAACAAGTAAATAACAGTTTAACACTTCATGTAGGCTTTTTTGAGGAGGGTGGATTGAAAGATTCAAAAAAATAAAACAATCGCCCTACTCATAAAGTTGGCTTTATATTAAACCAATAATAATTATGAAAAAATTAAGAACATTATCTTTAGCAACACTCAGTGTACTAGGATTTGTCCTTCTATCCAGCTGTGGAGGTGACGATGACATGAACCCCGATATGCCCATGCCGACCGGGCAATCCAAAACGTATGCACTTGCGGCTGTCGCCAATCCTTCCATTTCCGGATCGGTTGCGTTTATAGAAAATGACGACAACTCTACCACCGTGACTATTAGTCTCAACAACACGCCGGCAGGTGGTCAGCATCCAGCGCACATTCACATGAACACGGCTGCTGAAGGGGGCGACATTGCCATCACCTTAGGAACAGTGGATGGTGGAACTGGTGAAAGCACCGTTACCTTCAGCACCTTTGACGATGGCACGCCAGTAACGTATGACGACCTGATGACGTACGATGGTTACATCAACGTGCACTTGTCGGCTACTGAACTTGGAACTATTGTCGCTCAGGGTGATATCGGCCAAAACGAATTGACTGGAATGTCTAAAACCTACGACCTAGGGAGTGTGGCCGTCGCTGATATCAGCGGGACAGCTACTTTCTCTGAGCGGGTAAATGGTGAGGCGCTGGCTGTGCTGGCCCTTGAAAATACGCCTGCGGGTGGCTCGCACCCAGCTCACATTCATATGAACACAGCGGCTGAAGGAGGAGGCATTTCTTTCACATTTAACCCTGTAAATGGAGATACGGGCATGAGCAAAACCAATGTGGCCATGCTCAACGATGGCACGGCTTTTACATACGAGGATGTGCTGGATTTTGATGGTTACATCAACGTGCATGTGTCTGCTGAAGACCTCGGAACACTGGTTGCGCAAGGTGACATAGGCCAGAACGAATTGACAGGAGAGTCAAAAGTGTATACACTTAATTCAGTTGCCGTTCCTGGGATCAATGGAACCGCTACGTTCTCAGAACGAGCCAACGGCGAAGCCTTGGCTGTGTTGATGCTTGTAAATACACCTGCCGGAGGA
The DNA here is from genome assembly GCF_032999765.1 of Imperialibacter roseus. Lineage (GTDB taxonomy): Bacteria > Bacteroidota > Bacteroidia > Cytophagales > Cyclobacteriaceae > Imperialibacter > Imperialibacter roseus. The sequence continues at coordinate 1,266,121 of NZ_CP136051.1, forward strand.
ATGCATCCTGCTCATATTCATAATAACTCAGCTGCAGTTGGCGGGGGCATTGCCTTCACTTTCAATACTGTGAACGGCGATACTGGAATGAGCAAAACCAATGTTACCATGCTCGATAACGACACCGCATTTGGCTACGCCGATGTGCTTACATTTGATGGTTACATCAACGTACATTTGTCGGCTACTCAGCTAGGGACAATTGTTGGTCAGGGAAATATCGGATCAAACAGCACCGAATAATTAAGTACCAAAAGGTTAGTTGAAAATATGAAAAGCCAGGAGCGGAGACGCTTCTGGCTTTTTTAATGCAATAGAGAATTGGCTGTGTCCTATTCTAGCAGCTAAATAACGCACATCCGCCCAAAACCCTTTGAATGGTCATAGTATTTTGGCAAATTATATATTGATCTCAACCAGATTAATTGACTACTCACTAGATGCGACTCGCCTGCCTCACGTGTGCCTTACTTAGCTTAATTTTTGCGGTATCCGCCCAGCCGCCTGATTTCGAACTGATCAGGAAGGATCTGGAGAAGGTGGATTCATTGATTTTTACGTTCAACGAAATCAAGGCCTACCTGTTTATCAAAGACTTGAGGAAACAACAGTTATCAAAAGAAGCTCTGCTCCTGCTCGATGTATATGACGCTCGCATTGATTTTCATAGCGGGAATTTGGGCAATGGGTTGAAAAAGCTCGGTGCGTTGAAGGAGCGGGTTGATCGAACAGGGGATAATTACATCATAGGTAACTGGCTGTTGTCAAAAGGCATATTTCATTTTCGAAAAAGAGAGCATGAAGCAACATTAGCGCTGTTGGATTCTGCGTCTACCATTTTGGCTCGCCTTGATATTTCAATGAATTCCCCTCTCATTTTTTCATTACATTTTAAAGTGCTCACTTATCATTGGAGGCTTAGTGATGTGGAATCTGCACTGCTCGAGGCTCAAGCGTTGATCAGATTGTTAGAAGAGTTTCCCAGAGAAACAGTTTATCACGCAAGTGTCCATTATTCTATGGGTTCTATCTATAATTCGAGAGCTGAAGCCGAATTGGCAAGAACTCATATTGCGAAGTCTATTGTCACTGCAAGTAGATTGGGTTGGGGTAATTTGGAAACCGACGGGTATGTGGTCATAGGAAATAGCCTTTTCAATGACAAGCAGTTTGACAAGGCCATTCCATACTATACTGAAGCGATACGAAAGATACAGGTTTTCGAGGGGCAACAGGCTTACTCCTTGATAAACTACTATAATAATTTAGGTTATATGTACTCAATGGTTTCTGATACCGTCGAGTCGTATGCCTCCCTATACAGGTCTCTCTCACTAGCTAAAAGACTCACAGGTACTTCTTCGCTTGAGTATGCGATGATTTCTTCCAGTCTGGCGAAAGCACATTTGCATTTTGGACGAACTGATTCGGCTAAAATATATCTGAGTAAAAGTTTACAAATAAAAGAGTCAGTATTTGGATCTAACCATATCGAACTGGCATGGGGGTACGCAGGAATGGCTGATTTTTTTTTCGAACAACAGCTATATGATTCTGCACTGCACTACATACAGAAAAGCCTAGTAGTCGGTGTTCGAGACTTCAATAGCATAAATATTTACAATAGCCCTTCTGTGTCTGGAAAGGAGACTAGTAATGATGTTTTCCAATTGATGGGCCGAAAGCTTGAGTATTTGGTTAAAGCAGGCTATCAAAACAATACCATGGAGTACGTTATGATCGCCAGGGAACTCTTTCAAAGCCTCGACACATTGCTTTTTGATAGCAGAAGGAGGTTAAAAGATGATCTGTCCAAAATTTACTTAATGGACGACATGAAGAGGGTCTTGGAATTTGGGCTTGAAGTGTATTTTGGGCTATCGAAGGACTATCCAGATTCTGTTATATACATGGAAAAATTCTATCGTATTCTTCAGAAAAGTAAATCTCTGATGTTAGTTGAAGAAATAGAAAAGTCAAAGTGGCTGGCAAGTGATCCTTACTTTAAAGATTTGGTAAAAAGGGAAAGATCTATAATGAGCAATCTAGCAGGAATAACTGCGACATCAGCGACTCGAATCGATACATTTTCAACGAAAAGGCTAAATTTGATATCTGAGTTAGATAGCGTCCGTGGAGAGCTGTTGAATAGGTTTCCTGGCTACCATCAGTTGGCACTGAGAGAACACATTTTGAGCTTACCGAGGTTGGCAGAGATACTTAAAAAAAAGAATAGTTTATTTATTGAGTATTTCGTTGGTGAAGACTATATCTATTCTCTGGTTTGGGACGGGGTAAGGTTTAGCTGTCATCGAATCGATCAAAGTGAGGGCTTCCGAGCCAATTTGAGCCTTTTTTTGGAGATTCTTTCTGAAGGCAGAGACGAGCCTTTGGAATATGAAGAGGCAGGCTTCTATTTATACAACGCTCTTGTTAGGGAGGCAGTGAAAATTGACAGGAAAAATTTCAGGGCAGTAGTCATTGTTCCCGACGGGTTTCTTTCATTTTTACCTTTTGAAGCTTTGATACGAAGAAAGAATGGACTAGCTGATTTTAGTCAACTCGATTATTTGATCCGACGTTATTCAGTTGAGCACAGTTTTTCATCATCACTTTTGGCAAAGGAAGCCCCGGCTTTAGAGGCAACCAAATATCGAATTCTCGGACTTGGGGCCTACTACAACAAAACTGACTCTCAGAGGAGATTGCCGGGATCAAAAAGAGAACTCAATTCTATTGAAAAGCTATGGGAAGGCCATTATTTTTATGAGGCCACCAAAGGCAATTTGATAGATAATGCCTCGAAATTCGATATCATTCACGTGGCAGTTCATGGGGTGTCCGATAACAATACAGTCAATGGTTCGTATCTTGAATTCTCGAAAGAAGATCGACTTTACGCTTCTGATTTATATTCGATAGTTACCAATGCAAGGCTGGTCGTGCTTAGTGCATGTGAGTCTGGGCTGGGAAAAGTTATGGGCGGAGAGGGAGTCTTCAGCGTTGGAAGGGCGTTTAAGTTTTCTGGGGCACACGCTGTTGTCCAAAGTGCATGGCGAGCGGACGATGGGGCTAGCAGTGTTATAATGGAGTATTTTTATGGGCAACTGAAGAAGGGTATCGATTCAAACGAAGCACTTAAGCTTGCCAAATTGAGCATAGTCAACTCTGGCGACAATAAAACTGCCCACCCGATCAGATGGGCAGCTTTTACTAGCTACGGTAGTGTCGCTGTTGGCGAAAAACCTTCTTTGGCTACTTGGTTACTTGCAATCCTCGGTATTGCATTGTTTCTGCTTACTCGACATTACTATCTCCATAGACGTTGATATAAAAGTTACTTAACAAAGGCTATCGGAAATTTTACTTTGGTGCCAAGGATCTCCACCTCTTTGTTTACAACCTTATATTCTATTATTTCGTCATTTTTGAATCGAACTTCGCTCTTTTTATTGTTGATGACATAGATATGACTGATGGTATCTATCCCTATTTCGAATTCCACTATGCCATATTCATTGTTGTTCGCATACAAGTCACGGTTACTTCTCCATGGGCTAACGAGTCTTCCTTTCCCTTCTGTTCCATCCGAGGGATTTATCGTTAATTCGATGTCGAAAGGGTGTGCGTGCTTCTCCATGTTGTTGTGGCAATCGTCTCCATCACATTCTTCACATTCTTCCCCATTTTGCCGACAAATCGAGCATGCGTCGCATAGATCAAAAGCAAAGAATAGTTCGATAGTATTTCCAAGCCCCTTAATTTTTACAGGACATACCTCGGCCCAATAAGTTTCAGAATCAAATTTCAAGTTCTGTAGCTTTCTGTTGTTTGTAGCGATATGGACAGCTTTGGTCTCAGTTGAATAAAAAAACACAAAAGGGTTGTAGCCGCTAGCTGCATTGAGCTGGCAGCCAGTACATGGGTCGTGCACATTGCCATCCTTGTGTAGTTCTGGAGCAAGCACTTGAAAGATGACGAAACTGAGAATAGCGAGCAGCGGCGCTCCAATGAGAATTTTTTTTTGATTTTTTGTCATGACGTATAGGTTTAGTGATTAGCATTTACAACGCCTTCAAAATAGCCCTACTTCTCTCCTCATAAGCCGTGCCCGACTCTGCCAACTCCTCAAATAACTCTTTCGCTTTCTCCTCTTCTTCCAGCTTGAGCCAGGCCAGGGCCAGGTACCATTGCACCTGCGTTTTGTAGTCTTCGGCTTCTTTGCTCAATGGTTCCCAAATGGCTGCTGCTTTTACCGCCTCATCTTTGGCCAAATAGCTCATGCCCAGGTAAAACAGTGTGCCTTCGTCCGGGTGTTTGATACTTTCAAAGATTTCAATGGCCATACCGTAGTCCTCATCGGCATATCTTCTGAAAGCCAGGTCTTTACTCGTTAGACTGTCTTTGGTACTGCTGTCCCGGTAAATGGGTGCTTCCACATTGGGGTACACCTCAAAGTATTCGGCATACAACGCCTGTGGCTCTGTGCTTCTCAGCAAAAAGAACCACGCAACTACTACCAGCAGCGCCACCGATGCTGCCGCTGGCAACCAAACCTTCCAGCTGAAAGTAGCGGCCCCGGTTGGTGCCGTTTCGACAATGTTGGCTTCTGCCGCCTGAATCGCCTTCCAGGCTTTCTCCAGCTCAGCTCGTTCCAGTCCTTTTTGTAAGTATCTCACATCTTCAAACAGTTGTGCAAAATCTTTCTCTGCCGCTAGTCTTTGCCTAAGGGCTTCTGCCTCGCTTTCAGAAAGCTCTCCGCTGAGGTACCTGTCGATTAGTGCTATGTCATGCTCTTCCATTTACCTCTATTAAGCTAAAGCCATTTGAATCTTTTCTTTTTGCAGCAGCTCCCTTAGCTGCTGCAGGCACTTGTATTTTTTGTTCTTGGCCGTTGCTTCGTTTTTGTAGCCAAACTCCTCCATCAGCTGCCTGATGCTTGCCCGGAAGTAGTAAAACCGTGTCAGCATACTTTGGCACGGATCGCCCAGCTTTTCAATGGCCTTTTTAGTCGCCTCCAGCAAACTTTCTTTCAGCAGTGCTTCGTCGGTTGCCTCCTGACCTTCACCTCTGTCATCCACCCATTCCAGGGGATTGCTGCTCAAAGGTATTTTCATGTCTTCTCTTACCATTTCCTTGTACACATTGAGCCCTATGCTGAACAGGTAGGGCTTTATGCTGTCGTACATCATGGTCATTTTTCCCTTTACCACATTGTTGTACAGCCGCAAAGTAGCTACCTGATAAATGTCCATGGCGTCGTCGTTGCTCATTTTGTATTTAGCCCGGATCATGGCGATAAATTCCTGACGGTATTTGCTGTATAATTCGCCGAGGGCCTGCATGTCTCCGTTTTTAAGCGAAGTGATCAAGGTTTCATCCATTCCGGTTGTAGTATAATGATTGAAAAGACTAAAGGTCACCTAAAATACCTAAATATAAGTAGCAGCAAAAAAATCAAGAATGTGCGGTGACCTTTTCTTGGAATCGTCATAAGGTAGTGTATTAAAAATGAAACTATCATGACCGAACAAGCCAATCCATTAACGAGAAGAGAAAAGGAGATCATTGAGCAGTTGTCGTTTGGCTATAGCGCCAAGCAGATTTCGGACATCCTTTTCATTAGTGAATTAACCGTAGCCAAGCACAAAAGCAACCTGTTCATGAAGCTAAATGTGAATAATACACCACACCTGGTGAGCATGGCCCTGAGGGAAGGACTGATATGCTGACAGTTTACTTTGAATAAAGCAACAACGAGAACTAATACGTAGAATCTTTTAGTTAGGTACACAGATCAGTGGAAAGCCTGAGGCAGATAGCCTCGGGCTTTTTTGTGGTTATGATTAGCCGAAGTATCCTGCCTGCTATGGCCGATTGGCCGGAATATGCATCTTAGACAACTTTTTTTAGCCGCTCAAATTGCATCAGGTAATCCAAAGCCTAACGCCTTCGATATACTTAAAATCCTTTAGGTTCAATGTGTAAAGTGGCAGGCCGTGAGCGATGGCCGTTGCGGCTATCAGTCCATCACCTAGTGTTAAGTTATGACTCAGTGAGTATTTGTTCATCAACTTCATAAACATTTCACAAGTCGGCTTGTCGATATCCAAGACTTTGAGATGAAATAAATCCTGATTGATCTTGTTCAGTTCCTTTTTGTTCAAAGCGCCATACATCAACTCTCCTGACGAAACGATGCTCAAAACGATGTTTTCCTGGCCGATTTGCTTCAATGCTTCCAGAATAGTAGCGTTCTCTTTGTAAAACTCAATGATGATATTGGTATCGCAAAGGACTAATTGTTCCTTTTCCATGCTTTTTCCCGAAGCCGCTTAGCGTCTATTGCTCTGCCCTTCCACAGACCTGCAGAGGCGAAAAAGTCATACTTTTTCGGCGATGTTGATTTTATTGGCTTGTGTCTTTTCACCTCGACAAAATCGAGCTGCTGCAAAAAATTTACCAGATAGAGCAGTTTACTGTCGTCCTTTACTGTCAGTGTTAACTTTTCCATATACCAAAGATAAATATTTAACACTAACTTTTAGTTCATCCCAATGGATGTTATTGATAAATCTCCTCTTTCAGCCCCTCGATGCCATTCAGCAAAACTCAGGAGGAAAATACACTTCTAGGGGATGTAGACCTGGGGTTCTACATGAAAAAGAATTAAGAGACGGAGCGCCTGGCTCGCATTAATACCCGGAAGGCTCTGAGATTGTCGGGACGAGGGCACCACACATGGTTGGCCACAGCCTTTGAGGGAAGGACTGATATGCTGATAGTTTACTTTGGATAGCACAACAACGAGAACTAATACGTAGAATCCATTGGTTAGGTACACAGATCAGTGGAAAGCCTGGGGTGGATAGCCCCGGGCTTTTTTGTGCTGGCAACGATGTTTGCAAAACTGCTGGCAAGGCTTTCAGGTCACGGTACAGACACAGAAGCAGTGCCGAGATCGCTCATCAGGTACCTGGCTGAGGTGATACACGAAGAAAAGCACCTTTCTGACGGCTTGTCGGAGATTGGGAGCTATTCCTGATAGTGGTAGCGAGTGCCCTTTCTCTCTCCAATCTTTAACAATAACCCTTCATTGACCAGGTAAGCCATGTCTTTCTTCAAAGTGTTTCGTGAATGAGTTTTAAATGCTTCCTCTATTTCGCTCATACGAACAGCCTTCCGCTTTTTGGCGAACTCAAGCACTGCTTGCTGTCTTTCGTTCAGCTCTTTTGTCAGCTTGCTGTAAACCTCGTATTTTGCTTCTAAGCGCTTGATAAGTGTAGACAGACAATCCAGGAAAAATAAGATCCATCTGTCTATCCTTTCGGTTTTCTTGTACCGGTTTTTCTGGCCTTCCATCAAAGCTCTGTAGTAGTCTTCTTTCCGCTCTTCAATGATGTGCTCAAAAGATACGTACTGAACGAACCCATACCCTTGTTGCATGAGTAGCAAAGTGGTCAATAACCGTGACAGCCTTCCGTTTCCGTCCTGATAGGGATGGATGGATAGAAATTCGTATACAAAAGCGGCTGTAATCATCAGCGGATGCATATCTGCTTTTGTCAGGCGTTCGTCAGTCCAGTTCAACAACTCTTCCATTTCCCTGGAAGTGGAAGATGGGTCAGTTATTCTGAAAATGGTTCGTTGTGTTCCGTCAGGGTTGTTAGCCACTACCTGGTTAGAAAGGGGTTTATACTGACCTTTATGGCTCTGGTCTTTGGCACTGTGCTTTAGTAGCATCCCATGCAATTGATGGATATATCTTTCCGACAACGCAATGTCCTTGTAATTAACCAGGATGACCTGGAGCGTTTCATAATAGCCAACCACTTCTTGTTGTTCTCTGGTGGTTAACTTGGTAATTTTTACAGACTTAAGGAGCTTTTCAACTTCTGCATCTGTCAATGTCGCTCCTTCGATTCGGGTAGACGAACCTATGCTTTCGATGGTTGCTATTTTCTTGAGTTCTTTGAGGTGTTTGCTGTGCTTTAGTTCTATTGATTGCCAGTTTCCTTTGAAGCTATCAATAATACTTAACAGCTTCATCAGTTGTTGGAAAACATCTCCGCCGAAGTCAAGTTTTTGGTTCATTGCCAACTAATTTTTATGGATATATCCAAAAAGCATCCAAATGTATCCATAAGTAATTCCTTCTCTGTTGTGCGTTTTGAATATATCCAAAACGCATCCAAATATATCCATAAATTTCCTTATTCAGAGGCAACAATGCATCTGAGTTTACCGCTATCAGCTTACGCTTCAGGTCATTGGGGGTTTGGACAAAATTTTGGTAGAAGTAGACCTGGCCTTCTGTGAAAAGATGGAAGAGAAGGTGAGCCTAATACGTTTTCTATTCCTGAAGGCCTTGTGACTGCCCGGCCGGGGAATAAACACGGCACCTGGTGACTCCGGCTTTTCGGCCACAACCTTCTTGCGAACGAGTTCGTACAATATATTGTACAACTAATGACAGTTGATTAACTTTGAGTCATGGAAATAACCACCTATTCAAATTTTCGTCAGAACATGAAGTCCTTTCTCGATAAGGTGCTGTCTTCTCATTCGCCTTTGTTTGTTTCCCGAGCAAATGGTGAGGATGTGGTTGTGATGTCGAAAGCCGACTATGAGAGCATGCAGGAGACCATGTACCTGCTGAGTAGCTCCAAAAATGCTGAAAGACTTGCCCGTGGAATAGAGGAATACAAAGAGGGAAAAGGGGTAGAGCGAGAGCTGATTGACGAATGAAAATCGTTTTCCTCTCTCCGGGATGGGAAGATTATCTCCACTGGCAACAGACTGATAAAAAGATGCTTAGAAGGATCAATGAGTTAATCAAACAATGCCAACGAACCCCATTTGAAGGCAGCGGGAAGCCCGAGCCACTACGAAGTAATTTGTCAGGCTGGTGGTCGAGAAGGATGGATCATGAGCATAGGCTGGTGTATAAAGCTGAGGGAGACTCACTTTATATTCTTCAGTGTAGAAAGCATTATTAGCTGAGACTATTTTAAAGATAAACACAAGCGGATGCTTGCGTTACGGGTGCTTGCACCATTGCATAAAAAAAACCGAACACCTTCCGGCGTCCGGCTTTTCGGACTTGAAAATTGGGCAAATGAAAATTTTTAGTTATTGGTTATCAGTGAGTGGTAATCAGTAGGATTCGACTGCTTTACTGATTACTTCTCACCGATTACCTTCCTATTCCTTCCTCACGCTCCCCGCTCCTGATCTTCTGATATCGGAGCTTGCCTCACCCTGGTACACAATGGTGCTGGCACCGGATGCTTCGGCTTTCAGGTCGACCATGGCATTTACCTTGGCACGGGCAGCTCCCTGTGCGTTGACCTCGACATACCTGGCCTCACTGCCAAAGGCGTCGAGTGAGGCAGCGCCCTCCACGTCAGCTTTCAGCTCGTTCACATTGCCCCGCAGGGTCAGCTTACTGCCGCCGTCCATTTCTATGTCGAGCTTGGAGGCGTCGATGTCCATGTCCACCTGGGCAAACCCCGATAGATTGAGCGCCATCCTGTTGGCCTGGAAACCATCGATATAGGCTTCCGAAGCGCCGGATAACTCAATACTCTCCAGATCAGGTGTGCTGATGTAGACGTAGATTTTGTCGCTGGACTCCCAGTTGTCACGCCAGTCCCAGTCGCTGCCACGGATGTCGAACTTCAATACGCCCCCCGATTGGCTCACTTTCACTCTTTCCAGCCATTCGTCGTCGCCGGTGATTTCGATGTTTTTGTAGTCGCCCTGCTTGATGTAGAATTTGAAGATGCCGCCAGCTTCTATCTCATCATATCCTTTGAAGTCGTACGTCAGAGGATCGGCATCGAAAGAACTTTTTCCTGAACCTGAGTTGTACGAGTAG